>CAYLLC010000074.1:0-9194 GCA_964384355.1 uncultured Sulfurospirillum sp.
TCAAACTCTCCGAGATCGGCCACAATTTGCGTCGTTTCCACTATCGCCACGTCCGCATCGACTGTCCCCAAGCACTCAAAGGCAAGATGATGCGCAAATTCCTCAAGGCCGCCAAAGGCAAAAAAAGCTCCTCCGTCGACGGCGTCAAGATTTGGGAAGACGAGCACGACTGGGTCCTGATGATTCCCGACCAGTACAGCGAACATCTCAACCTCTACATCCAGGCGCTCGATGCGAACAGAGGCGAAGCAATCTACGAAAAATACACTCGGCTCATCCGCGAATGGATGAACGCATAGAGACAATGGCCGGGCTTCGGTGCCGATGCGCAGCTTGAAGCGCTTTTGGGAGCTACCCTCCGACGAGAAGGGGTGGCTGATCGAAGCTTTTCTTCTGCTCGGTTTCTATCGCGCCGCCATCGCCCTCGTCCCGCTCAAAAGGCTCTTGCGTCCGATGCACGTATACGACCCCGCCTCGGAGCCGCCGCCGGAGCGGACGCAGGAGAGCACGCTGCGCACGGCTCGGAGGATCGGACGCTCCATCCTGCGCGCCGCAGGGCACACCCCCTGGCAGAGCCGCTGCCTCGTGCAGGCGCTTACCGCTTCATCGATGCTCCGCCGCCGCCGGATCGGAGGACGTCTCTACCTCGGCGTGCAAAATGCCCAGACGAGCTCCCCGCTGCAAGCCCATGCCTGGAGCCGTCATGCGGATGCGATCCTCACGGGGGAGGAGGGGCACGAGCGTTTCCGGATCCTCTCGGTCTGGGTCTGGACACCGTAGCAGGAACGTGAAACGATCTTTGAAGGAGTCGACGATGCACATCTCTTGGAAACAGGCCTTCCCCTTGGCACTACTGCTGCTCTTGGGCGGCTGCACCGGAGAGAAAAAACCCGACCGCTCCCAAACTCTGCGAGAGATCACCCATTGGTTTTCCGATCCGCACCGCGACGTCGATTTCACCGTCGGCATCCCGCCGCACACTTTGCATGCCGATATGACGGGCCGTTACGGCCGGGGCTACCGCATCGCGGTGATCCTCGGCGCGAAACGGACACACGGGGAGCTTCCCACCCTCTCCGAGAAAGCCGACTATCTCCTCTACCTGCATTCAGGGGGCAAAGAGGATCTACAAAAGGCCTTCCGCATCCTCCTCGACGATCCTTTCGCGCCCCTGCTCTCCTCTCTCGATGCGCAGATCGACGCCTCGTCGGGCCGAGTGCGCCTGCGGATTCGGGCACGCCACGCATCCGGCGTCGAGTGCGAAGCCTCCTCCCCCTCCGGCACCTTTGCCGTCGCCCTGCATCGACGAAGCGACGGCAGCTACGTAGCGGAGATCCCCGCAGAGAAGATCCCCGCCGGGGCGAAGCTCTCCTGCCTCCTCTCGGGCGCGGAAGGCAGGCGGGATCGAGAACTCTCCGACCTGATGCCCCTGCCCTCGCTTCCCAAAGCGCACGAAAGCCGCACACTCCCCTCCAAAAGCACCCCGAAGACCTCCCGATCGACGCACGAGCAGATGCACGAGCCCTCTGCCCCGACACAAGCGCGCTATCTCGGTGGCCTGCACGACTTCAAGTGTCTGCCCGGGCAGAAGCTGCATCTCAAGGCGCGCTTTAGCGCCCGCGCGGCGAAGTTGCGCTACCTCATCGACGGGATGCCGACGGACCCCGCATTGCTGCAATGCCCCGACGATCCGGGCCGTCACACCCTCCAAGCCATAGCCCAGATCCCCGGGGGCAAAGCCCTCTCGCCCGTTTACGAACTCCACGTCGCGCCCCTTCCCGACGAGCTTCGATTCGACGATGCACACCATGTCCATTTCTAAGATCCGAAGATGCTCGGTGCCTCTCGGAACGAATCCAAGATTGTATTATTTTTATTAACGGAATTTCAATTCGTTTTAAATTTTTTTTACGCTATCATGTTAAAGTAATCTCGGGAAGGATTAGAGTAAGGATGCTACGACATCCAAGAAACCTAAGTGCAAATAGAAAAGCCACACCCGTCGTGAGTCGGGGTCGGAAAGCCGCGGGTCTCTCGTAGACGGCCGGGTTGCCTCATTGTTCATTTCACCTTTACTTAAAAATATGAGGGAGAAAGAATGATGAAAGCAAAAACGTTGATCAGCATCGCAGCGGCGTGCCTGCTCGCAGGTACGGGTGCACAAGCCTTCGGTTTCCACGGAAACGGCGGCAGTGTCGATGTAGGAGTAGACGAGAACGGATTCCATATCTGCATCGAAGGGCACAGCTGGATGGGCAGCGGCAGCTCCGAGGTCAGCTACGGCTCGGCATCGGGCTGCGATAGCGACGACTTCGACTTCTACTACACGGCGACGGCCGGATTCCTCCAGGGCAGCGCGCATGTCGATTCGCCCAACTTCAAACCCGGACAAGACGACGAAACCCAAGACGGTTTCTGGTACCGCGAGGGGCCCTTCTCCGCGCCGGTCTATTACGGTGATCCGACCAACGACCACAAGCGCTACGCCGACAATCCTGATGCCTATCCCGCATGGACCTGGGGACACCCCGAAGCCGATCCCTTCATTAGCGAAGGCGGCGCGGGGGACAACCTCGGCGGTGCCGGGGGGATCGGTACGGCAGGCTTCAGCATCAACGAGGGCAACAAGATCAAAGCGGGCGACGATGCCTTCTTCTACCCCATCCAGTTCCTCGAAGCCAACAATTATATCAATAGTGTCTTTGGAAGTTACTCCAGCGACGTGGCATGGCACGTGACGCTCTACGACCGCGGTCACAACAAGGTCTTCGACAAAAACTTCCAAACCACGCTCTACTACTGGGAGACGCTCAACTATGCCAATACCAATATGGGTATCATCTGCCCGCGTGAAAGCGTAGCAGCGGGAGAGGTCGTCAATGATACGGCATATGATCAAAATATCCATGATAATGTCTTTTCACGTTGGCCGGTATATGGGCTGGGTATCGATTTCGTCAGCGACGGCGGAAAAGATACGAAAGTATGCTCCGATCCCATCACCCTCAAAGACAAGAGCATGAGTGCAGAGTTTACGACCGGAAATTTCTGGAACCAGAAAAAGTACAAGATCACCTTCGACGGCCCCTATCTCTACGATGCATCGGTCGAGGGCTGCCCCGCGCTCAACGCCGAGGGGATCCCCGACACCACGGAGAAGTGGCCCGCCAAATGCTTCAAGAAAGTCGACACCATCTGGGTACAGGAAGAAAGTAAAGGGCGTGCCTTCATGCGCATGAGTGTCGAAGAAGAGAAAAAAAGCTACGGCTGGTAACGCCGCGGACCGATCCAAACAATCATAGGAGAAAAAATGACACAAAAGCAGACAACAAAGGGTGAAAAAAAAACGTGGCAAACCCCTGCGCTCGTGAAGATGCCCCTCGCCAAGCTGACGCTGGGTGGAAGTGGTAGTCCTGAAGTGCTTGGGTATTCTGGTCCGAATGCTTGATTTTTTATAAATAGATGAGAGGTAGGAGTGCGACTGTACTCTGTCTCTTTATGAATGTAAAATTATATTCTAACTGTATATATTGATTGTTTTGTGTAAGATCCTTTTCTTTTTGAAGTCGTTCAAAGAGTTCTTCATATAGCACTGTAAGTTGTGCAAAGCGATTACTTTCACTTTTACCTTGTTGCCACAGCGCCTCATATGGTAATAGATCTTCGATCGCCAGACGATAGAGATAGCGATCTTTGCCTTCATTATGCAGATATTCTGTTGGCATCGAGACGGAAAACTCTACGATCCTCCGGTCGAGTAGCGGATAGGCATAGACGAAACACTCCCGCTTCGCACCCTGCGCCCAGGCGTCGAGCCTCGCCTGCACATGGGCATTGTCCCAGGCGCGGTAGAGATCAGTGCGCACCAGAGCGGAGGTATCGCGGCTGAAGATGTGATTTTTACGCCTCCATTCGCGCCGCACCGCTTCGACGAACTCGGGGCGGATCCCTTCGGTCTCGAGCTCGCTGCAACGGATGCGCGGCAGATGGCAATAGATGCAATCGGGCATCAACGGCACGAAAATACGCTTGTAGATGAATTTCAACCACTCTTTGGCACCTCTCATCCCCCGTTTTTTTGCCACTTCGACCAGCCGACCCCATTTCCCGCGCAAAAAGAGTTCGCTGTAAAAGGCGTAGGCGTGATTGGTGATAAACTCATCCCCTCCCCAGCCCGAGAGCATCGTGCGCACGCCGCGCGCTTGCAGCTCATCGCGGATGAAATATTCGTACCAAAACTGCTGCGTTTCACCCAAAGTGATGTCGCCCTCTTTCAGCTCGAGATAGACGCGATCGAGTTCGAGATTCCCCCAGTGCAGCACCATCCCCTCCTGTGCCGCCACCGTACGCGGATAGCGCCACTCGAAATGCTCCGGGTCGTCCCCTTCGCCCGGCGGCAAATGCCAGCTATAGACATGCAGCGGCTCTGCGCTTCGCCGTCTCAGCTCCCGCGCCGCCAGCACGGCGATGGGCGAAGAGTCCAGCCCGCCGCTGAGGTGCGCGCTCACCCCGTAGCTTGTGCGCATCCGCACCCGCACGGCATCTTCGAGCAGTTCCCTCAGATGACGCACATAGGCCTCTTTGCTCTCAAGCTTGATCGGCTCGACCCTGCGGATGTCCCAATAGCGGCGAAAGCGCTTTTCGTCCCGGCCGATGCGCAGCGTAAAACCGGCTTGGAGCTTGTAGATCTTTTCATAGAAAGTATGGCGATGATCCATCAGCGCACGATTGGCGAGATGGTTGGCGACCGAGGCGTCGCGGATGGTGCGGGGCACGACGGGGTGATTGAGGATGCCTTCGATCTCGCTGCCGAAGACGAAGATCCGCTCGTCGGTGTAGAAATAGAGCGGCCGCACCCCGATGAAATCGCGCGCGCAAAAAAGCTCCCTCTTCGCCTCGTCCCAGATGGCGAAAGCGTAATCCCCAAGCAGCTTTTCGGGGCACGCTTCGCCCCATTTGCGATAGGCCGCGAGGATGAACTCCCCGTCGCCGATATGCTCCATCGGCATGTCTGGCAGATCGAGCTCTTTGGCGAGCTCCTCGCGGTTGTCGATGCGCGCGTCGGCGACGAGGGTCAGGCTTCCCCTGCGCAGCGGCAGATGTTCGTGGTGCGATTCGGGAGTGTTCCACAGGGTCGCCTGCCCCAGCATGATCGAATCCTCGACGACAAAGTCCGATTCGTCGGGCTTCCACCACTCGAACGATGCGGCGAAACGCTCCGCCTCTTTGGAATCGACGGGCGATCCGTCGCGATGAAAAATGCCGTAGATCGAACTCATCCTCTTCCCCTCATATGCGATAAAATCTCCCCATGTAGACGGGGAAAATGCTCCCTCCCCCAGGGGCGTCGTAGCCGCGTGACGCGGATACCGTCGAGAAAGGCGGCGAGATCGCGCAGATGGCGGGCTCGAAGATGGGGGAAATTGTACAGCAGCGTCCCTTCGTGAAGCGCCGAGAACTTCTCTATCCCCACGACGGGGACGAACGACGCACCCTCGACGCCGTCGTCTCGTTCGAGCAGATAGAGCTGCGACACTTCGATCCAGCCGTTTCGGTACTCGGGCGTATACTCCCCCAGCGTCTCGAACTCCCGATACGGGCGGCAGTAGGGTACGCTGCCCGTGGTCACGAAGCCCCCATCGCGGGGAAAGAGTGCGAGCGTATCGTCGGTGATGAGCCGATGGCCTCTGGCGACGAGATCGTCCGTCAGCGTCGATTTGCCCCCGTGCGAAGGGGCGCAGAAGACCACCGCCTTGCCCTCGATCTCCACCGCCCCCGCATGCAGCAGCAGCGCCCCCGTCTCCAGCGCCAGCCACAACGGCAGCAGCAGGTGCGAGAGCCAAAACTCCATCTGCATTTCGCCGCCCTCCCATCGGGCATAGACCTTTCGGCTTTCCCTCTCGACGAAAAAGCCCCCCAACTCTTCGATCTCGTAAGCCCAAAACGCCGAGGGTTGCCATTGCGGGTCGTCGGGCTGCATCAACAAGTAAGTCTCGTGCCCATGGGTGTATTGCAAATGTTCTCTGCGCGTCAGCTGCGCCGCCCATTCGGGCGTACCCTCGAGCAGCGTGAAGCTCTGCGCGTGATCGCCCCTTTCGGGGAAACGGTGTCTCCAGGCTCTGTCACTGATGATTTTCGTGCCGTAGATGACCATGCCTGCCTACGCCCCTTCTGCTTGTTCGTCGTCGTAGTCCTTCCGGATCCACCCCCGCCGCCGGAGTGCTTCGTAATCCCCCTCTGCGACGACCTTTCCGGCTTCGAGCACATAGATCCGGTCGGCTTGACGGATCGTCGTCTCCCGGTGGGCGATGATGAGCGTCGTACGCCCCTCGAGAAAAGGGGCGAGCGATCGGTAGAGCCGCGCCTCCGTCTCCCCGTCGAGAGCCGAGGTCGCCTCGTCGAAGATCACCACCTTCGGATCGGCCAGGATCACCCGCGCGATCGCCAGGCGCTGACGCTGGCCGCCCGAGAGTCGGATGCCGTTTTTGCCGACGGGCGTATCGAGCCCTCTCTCGAGATTTCGGACGAAAGACCCCATCTGCGCCGCCGAGAGCGCTTCATAGATCCGCTCGTCGGAAAGCTCCCTGCCCAGGGTCAGATTGTTGCGGATCGTATCGTTGAAAAAGAGCGACTCTTGGAGCATCAGCGAGACATGACGCCGCAGCGGCTCCAATCCGATGCGCGAGATCGGGACTCCGCCGTAGAGGATCTCCCCCTCCCAGGGCCGATAAAAACCCACGAGCAGTTGGGCGACGGTGCTTTTGCCGCTGCCGCTGGCACCTACGATCGCCACTTTCTCCCCTTCGGCGACCCGCAGATCGATGCCGTGGAGGATCTCCGCTTTATGACTACGATCGTAGCCGAAACGCAGCCGGCGTACGTCGATCTCGACGCTTTCGCGCCCGGCGAAGGGGTCGATCTCGTGAGGGTACTCCGGCTCCCGGCGCAGGCGAAGCAGCGCATCGATGCGCTCCATCGCGGGACGCGTCCCCCGATAGGAGATGAGCAAGCCGAGCAACTGCTGCATGGGAGCGTTGAGCGTGGCCAGATAGAAGAGAAAGGCGATCATCATCCCCAGGCTCAGATGCATATACGCCACCGCCGCGATCCCCCCCGCGCGGAAGAGATCGACCATCGTCGCCGTCGCCACCCCCGAGATCCCCTGCACCGTCGCCGCATGGGCCCCGTACTCCACGGCACTGTCGCGCACCTTGCGGGCGCGGCTGCGGATCAGGTCGAAGTAGCGGCACTCCTGATTCGATGCCCTCACCTGCACGAACATCTCGAGCGTCTCCGTCAAAAGCTCGTAATAGCGCTGAAAGGCCTGCTGCCTGCGGCGAAGGTAGGCTGCGCTGCGCCTCCCCAGCCATCGCCCGAACGCCCAAAAGAGAGGATGAAACAGCAGCACCGCGAGCGCCAACTCCCACTGAATCCAAAAAAGCATCGCCAACGTACCCGCCGTCATGCTCGCCGCGCCGAACGCCTGCGTCGCCGCCTGCTGCACCAAAGCCGCCACCTGCTCCACATCCTGCACCGAGCGCGAAACGGTCCCCCCCGTATGGAGCGACTCGTACTCCGAGAGATCGAGATGCCTCAGATGCGCCAGGATCCTGCTGCGCAACTCGTACGCCGTCTCCTGCGCCGCCCGCGTCGCATGCAGGACCTTGCGCCGATGGAGGGCGAAGGCTCCCAGGCGCAAAAGCACGATCGCCGTCGTCACTCCCGCGATCATCACCCAGACCCGCCCGTCACCGACGACATGGCGAAAAAAGGCCGTGAGTCTCCCCGGATGCCCCAACAGCACTTCGTCGATCAAAAGCGGCAAAAGCAGCGGCACGGGAAGCAGCAAAAGCGACGCGGCCGTCGCGAAGAATCCGGCAAACAGCAAATCGCGTCTGTGCGCTCTCCACGCCCGGCGAAAGATCAGCGACTCGACGCGAGGGGATTTCACCCGCTCATCCTTGGGCTCTTTCCCTCCGCATCGCCGAGCCACTCCCCGGCGATGCGCCGCAACCCCTCGACGTTGTCGGAGGCGAAGATCTTCAGATCGCTCTGCCCTGCACCCTCGCGCACGCCTTGTTCTTTGAGATACTCCACCATCGCTTCGCCCGAATGGATCATCAAAGGACGCCCGCCGAAATAGGCTCCGATCGCCTCGGCCACGAGGGGAAAATGGGTACAGCCCAAGATCACCGCATCGGGCACCTCTTCGAGCGATGCAAAATAGTGATCGAGCATCGCCTCCATCACCGCTCCGGATCGGATCCCCTCCTCGACGATCGGTACGAGCATCCCCGTCTGCATCGCCGAGACGCGACGATAGCCGAGCGCATCGAGCTCCTGCTGATAGCGACCCGAAGCGATCGTCGCCCGCGTCGCGATGATCAAAATCCGCGCATCCCGATCGGGGAGCGCGCGCCGCAGCGCCAAAATCCCCGGCTCGATCACCCCGTAGACGGGATAGGCGCTTTTCGCCCGCATCTGCGGCAACGCATGGGCGCTGACCGTATTGCACGCGGCGATGAGCAGATCCACGTCGAAGTTGTTGAAAAACTCCAGCGCCTCCAACCCGTAACGGACGATCGTATTGGGATCTTTGGTCCCGTAAGGCACCCGCGCTGTATCCCCGTAGTAGATGATCTCGTCGAAAAGCCGATGCTCCAGCAGCGCCTTGACCACCGTCAAACCGCCGGCACCGGAATCGAAAACGCCGATGCGTTTTCGGATGGAAGATGGAGAATGGAAAATGGAGGATAACGGATTCACGACAAAACCTTTTTGGCACTGAGAATGATGGAACTAAGAAGCCGTATGATCGAGTCAAGCTCTCTTCGAAGCGATTTAATCCCCTTATAGTCTCGGGGGAGGTAGTCCGTTTCGATCAAAAGAGCAATCCAGTAACGTGTCTCTTTGGCTTCTTTGAGTGCAATCGACATCTTGGAGATAAAATCTTTTTTGCTTTGAGCATCCTGCGCTTCCGTCACGTTCGCACCGATGGAAGTCCCCGCACGCAAAAGCTGGCGAGAGAGTGTGTACTCTGATTTTTCTTTTTTCAAATAGTCGCAGAGACGGACGATTCTGACTGCAAAAGCAAAAGAGAGACGAAGGACTTCATTCTTATTTTCCATCTTCCATCACTCATCTTCCATCCGTCATGAATGAAGGAGATTACGCTCCTTCATTCATGATCGAAA
>CAYLLC010000075.1:0-9000 GCA_964384355.1 uncultured Sulfurospirillum sp.
TTACAAAAGCTTGTAGCCGATCCCATGTATCGGGACAATGTAGATTTTGTCACCGCTGGGATCAATCTTTTTGCGCAGCCGGTTGATCGTGACATTGATGGTGCGTTTCTGGATATTTCTCTCATCTTTCCAGACATGCTGCAGCAGGGTATCACGGTCTACGATTTTCTGCCTGTTTTGCAGGAAGAAGAGGAGCAGATCGTACTCCAGTCGGGTCAAGGGGACCTCTTCGGATTCGATATAGACCTTTCGCTCCTGCTGATCGACGACGATATCGCGATACTCGATGCGCTCATGCACGATCCCCTGTGTCCGCTTGAGGATCGCTCTGACGCGATAGAGCAGTTCATTGTAGTTGAAGGGCTTGCGGATATAGTCGTCGCCGCCGCTCAGAAAGCCCTCTTCGATCTCCGCATCTCTCGCCTTGGCACTGACGAAGATGACCGGTATCTCGACTCCCTGATCACGCAGATAACGGATAAAGTCGCTCCCCTCGATGCCGGGCAGCTTGCGATCAACGATCATCAGGTCGACATCCTCCAGCACCGACTCGACATGACGCGTGGAGTGGAAGCTGAGCACTTCGTATCCCGCTTTTTCGAGGTGGTACTTCTCAAGCTCCATGACCGCAGTGTCATCCTCGATGACGACGATTTTCGCGATCGGCTTCAACGCTGACTTCACCATATCACCTCCATTCTCAGTACTGCACGCTGAACTTCAGGGCATACGATCTTCCCGGTTTGAAACTGGTCGTCACCTTCTCACCCTGCGTATATTCGACGGTGTCGTCGAGCAGATTGGTCGCTTTGAAGAGGATCGAATAGGTGAACCCTTTTTGCTTCGGCTTGTTGAGGCGCCATTTGGTCGTGAAATCGACCTTGCTGAAGGGTTGCTCGTAGATATCTCTGTTGCCGTCGGTACCGAGCGAGACGATGCGCTCGCCGATCTCGTTGTAGAGCAGCATCGCGCTGTTGCCGCTGTCGGGGTTGTCGTACCCCAGCTGCAGATTGATCACGTAGGGAGACTGCCCCTGCATCGCACGGTCATGCGTCGTCAGCCGCCGGGTGAAGTAGGGATAGGCATCCTCATCGATCCGGATGTTGGAGTCGATCCATGCATAGTTGGCGGCGAAGAGGTAGTTCTGCCCCCAGCGCTCGTTCAGGAAGCCGAAGCGCTTGCGAAAATCGACCTCCACGCCGTAGCTGTCCGCCGATTTGGCATTGGCGTAGGATTGCTCCATCTCGTTGCCCTGCGCATCGTTTTTGCGCACGACCGTCTCGATCGGGTTCTCAAAATTTTTCATAAAAAGCGCGACCGAAAAGAGCTCGTCCGAAGAGATGTACCACTCATACTTCAGATCGGCATGGTTGATGTAGGTCGCTTTGAGCTTCGGATTACCGAAGACGATATTTTCGGTGATGGGATCTTTGTAGCGGTTGATACTGAACTCCCTGAAATCGGGGCGCGATATCGTCCGTGCCACCGCCGCGCGAAGCTGCATCTTGTCATCATGAAAGCGGTAGGTCAGCCCCAGCCCGGGAAAGATATCGGTCGTCTCCAGCGGATCGAACGGCTTGCCCGTCTTGGCGTCGAAGAGCTGCTGTGAGGAGTCCTCGAAGCGCACACCGACCGTCAGATCGAGATCATGCATGATCGACCAGAGCTCTTTGAGATAGAAGGCGTGCAGCGTCTGCTCCGCTTTGTAGGAGTCGGTATCGATGTATGCCGTCTCGAACTCCAGCTCGCCCCTGCCATCCTGCGCCTGCTGGTAGATGCTGTCCATATCGGCGGCGAGATCGAGATCGGTGGAGGAGCTCGCTTTGTCGCTCATCTTGAAACGGCGGCTGTCGAAATCGCGCGTCTTTTTGAAAGTGAAGAGCCCGAACTTCGTATAGTTGTCGTTTTCGAACCGTTTGTAGGGCAGCGTGAAATCGACTCTGAGATTGTCTACTTTGTCCGAGAGCATGAAGTAGTAGTACCAGTTCTTCTGATCCCAGTTGACGCCGCTCGTCTGGTGGAGGTAGTTGTACTCGACGGTACCGGGCTCGTCTCTGGTCGCTTCCGCATGCTCGACGCCCCAGTCGATCTTCAGGTCGTTGATGTAGTCGGATTTGAACCACGGAATATCGACCATGTTTCTTCCGCTGAGCTGATGTGTCGTGACCTTTTTGACGACATACTCCAGATAGGTTTTGTCGCGATCCTCCGTATCGCCGCGGTAGTCGATCTGCGAAAAGATCGATTTGTCGCTGGTGTCTTCGATACCGAAAAAGGTATATTTGAGGAAGTTCCTGCCGTAGTAGTCGATGCCGATATTGAGCATGCCGCCCTGCTGGGTCTTGAACTTGGTCACCGCCGCTTCGGTATCACTGTCATGAAAGATCGATTTGCTGTTGATGTCGTAGACATATTTATGATAGGCGATATCGGTGTTGTCGTTGCTGCGCTTGTAGAACCATGTTCCCGACATACCCAGACTCAGATGCTCGTTGATCTCCGAGCTGTCCCCGATCGAGAGGCCGATCTTGCCGCCGATCGGCAGCGTCGTGGACTGACGGTCGAGGGTGCGATACCGCAGCATCTGCCCGGTGACGGCTTCGTCGTTCATGTATTCGAAGTTGTCGCTCTTTTTGATCGCGACGGTGGGGATTTTCTTGCTGTTGTCCTTGTTGTAGGCGACTTTTTTGCCTGTATTGTCGTTGCCGTTCACCTCCAGGCTCAGCTTCGCGAATCCGCCGTCTTTGGGGATATCCTTGCTCTCGATCAGTACCGTTCCTCCGCCGAAAGTCGCCGGGATCTCCCCGTCGAAAGATTTCTGGATCGTCATGCTCTTGATGATGGAGGTAGGAAAGATATCGAGCGGTACGACCCGCTTGGTAGGCTCCGGTGAGGGCAGATGCAGGCCGTTGAACATGACGGTCGAGAAGCGATCGCCCAATCCCCGCACATAGACATACTTGCCGCCTACGATCGTGATGCCGCTGACCCTCTTGAGCGCGGATGCGACGCTGGAGTCCCCGCTCTTGGTGAACTGCTCGCTTCCGAGTACATCGCCGACGGTATCGCTGTTTTTCTGCTCGTCGATCACTTCGGTGATACTTCCCTCGATCTTGGGTGCGAGCACCACGAACTCTTCGAGCTCCATACTCGCAGGGGTCAGCTCCACCTTTTTGTAAAGCTTGCCGTGCGGAGGGACGACGATGTTGTTGATCGTGCTCGCGCTGTAGGCTGCATTGACGACGGAGATGCTCAGATTGGTATCGGCGGGCACTTCGACGCTGAAGCTGCCGTCTTTGGCGCTGCGCGCATCGATAGCGGTCCCCTTGACGAAGATCCGCGCCCCGGCGATCGGCCTGCCCGATCCGCTGACGACCACCCTGCCCTGCAGGAGCCCTTTTTGGGTACTTTTGGCCGTTTTCTCCTGCGTGGCGGCGGCCAGCGGCTCCCGGACGGTCAACGCTTTGCGATCTGCATGTACCGAAGCGATCAGCTTCGTATCCATACCCGCTTTGACGACGAAGGGCTTCTTCAGATAGGCGAGCGTCTCACCGGAGGCGCTTTTGACGACGATCGCGACCTGATGCTTTCCTGCCGGCAGTTTCGCCCGCGTCCAGCCGTCACGGTCGGTGATCAGGGTCCGTGCATCGTCCAGATGCACCTCGGCACCCGAGACGGGCCTGCCGTCGTGAAAGACGAATATATTCACACTCCCCGCGGCAGGCTTCGTACCCTGCGCACTGAAGAGATACAGCGGAACGATGATCGTCGCAATCAGCAGCCTAACTATCGTTTTCATAAACACTCCATCGGTTTTTCTTTGCATCTTTCGATATTTTTACGGATAATGGTCGCCTTGGAGAAGAGCTGGTTATCCGTGATCTTCTTGAGATTCTTCTCCGCGTTGGCGTAATCTTTGACCATATAGTAGGCGTACGCCAGAGCGTAGCGGATCGTATCCTCCTGCAGCAATCCGTAGCGCGCCATGTCGGATCGCAACCCTATCAGCTTCTCGAACGCCCCTTCCGATACCAGCAGCGCGATCTTCTGCCTGAGCTGCTCTTTGGGATCGGGGTTTTTGGCGTTGAGATAGTAGGCATGCGGTATCTCTCTGGCGCGTCGGTACATCTCCACCGCATCCTTGATATATTTGTCATCGATCAGCGCACTCTCCTCGAAGAGCTGCGCGGGGGTATGCAGCATCGCCTCTTTGAGGTAGATATTGCCCAGCAGCAGCGGGATCTTCGGCTCGTCGTCGTAGCGGAACTTCGCCTTTTCGAGCAGTCTGATCGCCTCGGGCTTCTCGCCCGCTCTCAAAAAGACCTGCGCGACGGTGATATACGCCTTCGCACTGGTGTTGCGATCCTCCAGGAAGCTCTCCGCGGCTGCGGCTGCGGCATGGTAGAGATTGAGCTTGGTGAGATAGTAGAATTTCTGCTTTTTGAGCGATATATCCTTCGTGAACTTTCGGCTCCCCGCTTCCAGCGTCGCAAACGCACGATCCTTCGCCCCCATCTTCCAGTAGCAGTCGGCTTTGTAGAGGTAGAGGCCGGGTCTGTTTCTGCCCGCCGCTCCCGCCTTTTCGAGCGCCTTGATCGCGTTGGCGTACTCTTTGTTGCGATAGTAGGCACGGGAGAGGAAGAGGTAGAGCTGCTCCAGCTTCTGTTTTCGGATCTTTTCGGGGTCGAACGCTTTGCGCTTTTTCTGTTTCTTTTTGAAATCCCACAAAAAGATGTGCTTGCGCGCCTTCTCCTTCGCCGCATAGGGATCGACATAGACCTTCACCTTCGTCGCTTCGATCGCTTTTTTGAGCTCCCGGATCGCTTCGTCGTATCTGTTTTGTTTCATCGCGACCAACCCTTTGAGGCTGTGGAATTTGGCGGGGTCGAACTTTTCGCCGTTGCGATCCACCGCTGCCAGCTCCGCTGCCGCTTTGGTGTAGTTGCCGTCGTAGTACATCATCGTCGCCAGCTCGAGATGGTTCTCGCCCGGCGCTTGCGTATCCGTCGCATGCAACGATACGCCAAAGAGGATCACAAAGAGTGTCAGTTTTACAAAATCACGCATGCCATTCCTTAATCAAAATCGAATCGTATCTTCTGTTTCGCCCATATCTTGACGGGCTTGCCCTTGTACTGCGCGGGTGCGAAACGCCAGCTGCGCACACCCGCCAGTGCAGCCTGATCGAAGACGCCGGCAGGCGCACTGTCGAGCACTTTCGCGATCTCGACGCTGCCATCCTCGGCGATCAGGAGATTGACGATCACATACCCTTTGATATGCTTGCGAAGGGCAGCGCGGGGGTACTCCATCGGCGCTCTCGAGAGGACGCGCGGTTTGACATCGACCGTGTTTTCGTTCATGATGGCATCTTTGTCCAGATCACCCAGCACCTTGTTCGCATCGCCCAGCAGATCGTCCGTCGCCAGCTCGGGAATATCCATCTCAAGCCCGCTCAGCGCAGCCCCCAGATCGGGCAGCGGCGCCTTGGGCGGTGCTTTGCGCTTGTGCTGCTTGCGCTTCGGTTTGGGTTTGGCTTTGGGCGGGGTTTTCGCCTTTTTCATCTTGACGTAGCGCAGCCCCTCTTTGGCGAGCGTCTTCTTCTCGACGGGCTTCTTGTTGATCGCCAGCACCAGCAGCATCATCAGCACCGCACCGGCAAGCATCGCCAGTACGCCGAAGAGTTTCGCCCCGAGGCCCGGTTTCTTGAACGCCATATCCGCGTCAACCTATCTCTGCCGATGTCGAGACGGCGACATCCTTCGCGCCGCCCATCCTGCAGGCATCCACGACATCGATCAGACGCTCCACGGGGATCTTGTCGTCGGTGATGACCAGTACCGAGCGCTCTTTGGCCGTGTGCATGATGTCTCTGATCTTGCTCTGCAGTGCCCAGAGCTTGACCGGCTGGTTGTCGACATAGACATCGCCGTTCTTGTCGATATAGACGCGCACGACCTTGGAGGATGCACGGGACGACGAAGAGGCCGTCGGCCGGTTGATGTCGAGCTTCATATCCTTGACGAATGTGGTCGTCACCATAAAAAAGATCAACAGGATAAACACCATGTCGATCAACGGCGAGACATCGACACTCTCTACCTGATCTCCGCTTCCGCCTTTTCTTCTGAATCGCATCCTACATATCCTCCGTACAAATCACATCTTCTATCTGTTCAAATTCCGTCTCATATTTGCGCTCTTTTTTGTCGAGCACACTCCCGAAGATCAATCCCGGCACCGCCACGACCAGTCCCAGCTCCGTCGTAAAGAGCGCTTTGGAGATACCGCCCGAGATACTCGTACCCTGCCCGAACATCGCGCTCGACTGCAGCGCATCGAAGGTCTCGATCATGCCCATCACCGTACCCAGCAGCCCTACCAGCGGCGCCAGCACCACGATCGTCTTGACGAGCACCCTGTACGCCTTGATCATCTCACGATAAGGAAAGAGCGCATCCGCCGTGAAGTCGCGGCAGCCGGCTCCGATCCTGCGCGCCTCGTCGGCCGCGTTCAGTGCGGCGACGACCGCCCTGTCGAGCAATCCATCCTTGAGCAGTTTCTCTTTGCCCCGCTTGTGGTGCTTCTCGATCAGACGGCGGACATTGCCCGCGGTACCGCGCTTGAGCAGGATGTAGCGATAGCCGAGCCCATACCACATGAAGAGGTTCAGGACAAAAAGCACCCACATGATGATACCGCCGTCGTTGAGAAAGGTGACGAAGCGGTGCAGCGCTTCACTGAGCTCCATCATCACTTTCTCGTGTACTTTTCGTAGAGATTGATGATGTGCAGCGCCGCGCCCTCCATGGAGGCTTTGATGCTGTTGGCCCAGCTGGAGAGCAGATTGCCCAGCAGCAGCAGCGGAATCGCCACGATCAGACCGAACATCGTCGTCACCAGCGCTTCGGAGATACCGCCCGAGAGGAGCTTGGGATCACCCGTACCGTGCTCGGTGATGATGTCGAAGGTCGCGATCATACCGCTGACCGTACCGAGCAGACCCAGCAGCGGCGCCACCGCGGCGATCACCATGATGAAGCTGCCGAAACGATCCAGCGAGGTCGATTCGTTGAGCATCGATTCGGTGACGATATCTTCGATATGGCCGCGATCTTTGCCGAGGTTGCGCAGGGTGGTCTTGATGACGCGCGCCGTCGCACCTTTGTAGCCTTTGATCTTCTCGAGCGCCTCTTTGGGCGTGCCGCCCTCTTCGAAGACCTTTTCGACGATGCCGGAGATCTTCTCGACGCGGCTTCCCGCACCCATCAGGAAGAGCGCTCTGAGCACCACCAGCAGCAGTCCCAGCGCACCGAGAGCCAGAATGATATAGCCGATCACCCCGCCGCCGTCGAGATAATCCTGCAGCGTCTTCTCCTTGACATAGGGGACATCTTTCTGATCGTTTTCGTAGGTGAAGATCTTCAGCGTATCGGGCATCTTGCCTGCCAGAAGCGCCTTGGCGGTCTGCGCCGATCCGGGCTGATTCCAGAGCTTGAAGGCGCCGTTGCCCGCAGGTGCCAGTGCACCGCTCCCTTTGGCGGAGACGCCGTATCTGGCGATGTTGCCGAGCTTGACGATATCACCCGAGACGCTCGAGCCGTCGACGAGGAAGAATTTGCCTTTGGCCGTGCGAAGCGACGAGAGCTCTCTGTAGAGGCCGATCGTCTTGTCGAAGATCGTATCGAGCCGCTTCGAGAGGCCGGTCTTGTTGTCGTCGGAAAACTGCACGCCGTACTGAGAGAAGGTCATCTTCGCCTGAGAGAGGGTATCGTCGATCAGCCCTTTGTCGTCCGTGCTCTTGTCGAGCGCTTTGTTGATCCGTTCGATCTCGCTCTGGAGCTTCTTCGTCTCGTCCGTGACGGAGAGGAGCCTGTTTTGCAGCATCTCGATACCGCTTTTGGCGCGGAGGATCTCCTGGCGCTGCACCGCTTTTTCATGCGAGAGGCGGTTTTGCAGCTCTCTTTTCTGTGCCTTGAGGAAGGTATACTCCTCCTGATAGGCCTGTGTGAGTGTGCCTGCCTGCAGGGCCGTACCGCCGATGAGCAGCGCCAGAGTGATTAAAAGCATCTTTTTCATTGTCTCTCCTCCAGTATCAGCGCATTGGGCAGCGTGAAGTATCCGGTGCGGATCTGTTTCTTGAGTGCGTCGAAGAGCGCTACGATCTGCTGCGCTTTGGCTTCATCCGTCTCGACCTTGTAGCGATACCCGTCACCGCTTCTGAGCGCGTATCCCACTCTGTCGTCCGGGGTGGCGAAATAGAGCGCGATCGATCCCAGCTTCGCGACCTGCGCCAGCTTCTCTTTGCCGTCGATCGTGATAGGCTGCCTGAAGAGGCCGATCTCTTTGGTCAGACGGATCATGTCGTCGTAGCTCGCCCAGACCATCGAGAGCCCCTTCTCTGGAGAGAGGGTTTTGTCCTGCAGATGGGTTTTGATCTTTTTGAGCTCGGCGCGTCTGTCCGCGACGCGAAAGGGAATCCCCCCGGCGATGACGCTATCGAGCTTGTCGATCGCTCTGAGGAGTGTGGGCGTGATGTCTTCGTTGTCATGCTGCATGGATGCGAGCTTGCTCTTGGCTTTGTTCAGCTCCTCTCTGAGCAGCTTCATCGCCGTCTCCTGACGGTTGATCTGCGCTTCCATATCCGCGCGCTGCATCATGAAAGACTTCATCTGCGCCTTGTAGTCCTCTTTGTTTTCGTTGATCTTCGTATAGAGCGACTCGACATCGTTTCTGAGTTTCATGATCGATTTGACCATGGCATCCTCGCTCTGCGAAGCGAACGCCGGCAAAGCGACGAGCCAAAGCCCCGCTACGAGCGTGCGTATGCATTTTTTTTCCGGTACCATATGCTCTCCATATCTGAAATAGTGAGCACCATAGTAGCCAACGACGGTTACACGAGCATTACAAAGTGGTTACATTTTGGTTACATTTTGAGGGGATGTTGTGGGAGTGATTGCGGTACTATAGATCGAGCGGACTGAAAACACGGGATCT
>CAYLLC010000076.1:0-8887 GCA_964384355.1 uncultured Sulfurospirillum sp.
TCATCATATATTCTTTTTTTCGGTTATTATAGAATTTTTCGTTATAAAATTAAACTATTTTTATAAACTATTACGCAAGGAGCGCCTTTTCGCGCCCTGCGGCACTATCCGACCGGTGCAGCCTCTCTCTTTTGGGCCACTCTTTTCACCGGTGTCGATCGCTCTTTGAGCGAGGTGCAGTAGGCGCGCTTGATACCGTCCAGCGAGCCGAAGATATTGACCGTGGCGCGCTCCAGCTGTGTCGCGATATCGTCGAGTTGATCACTCGGTACACCTTCGGCATTTTTGTCGACATACTCCTGCGCGAGTGCGTGGATCTTGTTGTGGTCGTTGATCAGCACACTCCACGCCGGAGTCTGGGTAAATGACGCTTTACGCTCCTCCTGTTCGCGCATCCAGCGCCCCAGATCACACTGTGTCGGCGGCGTGACCTCGAAGCGTGTTTTGCTGTCGAGTCTGGCGAGGATCTTCGTTTTGAAGAGCATATGTTTGTGCTTCATCTGCGAAATTGTCTCGTTGAGCTTGACATCGCAGACATGATTGCGCACCTCCTCTTTGAAAGATGCCGTAGAGACGATATGAAAGAGATCGCCGGAGAGCTGCGTGATATCTCCGGAGAGGTGGTTGATATCGGTTGCAATTTTGACATTCTGGTTGACGACTGTCTCCATCTTGTCGATCGCCTGATCGATATTGGTCATCTCCTCTTCCTGTCGATAACTCTTCTCTTCGACCTGTTCGATCACGGTTTTGGTCTCGTTGATCTCCGCTTTGAGGGCATTGTATCCCGAGATCATCTCTTCGCTGATCTGCTTGCCTTCGGTCGATTTCGCCTTGGCGCTCTCGACCAGCAGCTTGATCTCCGCTGCCGCTTCGGCACTCTTGGTCGCGAGATTGCGGACCTCCTGCGCTACGACCGAGAATCCTTTGCCCGCTTCACCGGCTGTCGCCGCTTCGACGGCCGCATTGAGCGAGAGGATATTGGTCTGGAAGGCGATCTGATCGATGATCGCGATCGCCTCGTCTATCGCTTCGACCTTTTCGTTGATCTCGTCGGCCGCATCGGCAGTCTTGGCTGCGAGTGTGAGGCCTTTGTCCGAAGTGTGCGTCAGCTTGTCGACCATCGTGCTCGATTTTCGGATATCGGCGACACTCTCCCGGGTACTCTCTTTCATATGTACCAGTGCTTTGGAAGTGTGCTCCATCGCATCTCTCTGGAGCTTGGCCGAGTGGCTCAGTTTGTCCGACGAGGCGGAGAGTACACGGGTGTTGTCTCTGAGATTTCCGCCGCTGTTCTGGATCACGGCGAAGAGCTCGGAGATATTCTCTCTGAGCAGTCTCGCAGAGGTGACCACCGCACCGAAGTCACCGTTGAGCCCTTTGATCTTATCCTCCGGAATCTCGTAGTCGAATTTTCCGAGGCTGAAATGGTTGAGCATGTTGACCAGCTCGTTGAATTTTTCACGCGTCGAAGCGAGCATCTCATTGAGTGCGCTTCGCAGATGCTCGACCTCCATAGAAGCACCCTTCTCCTTGACCGAGTAGCCGAAGAAACCGTTGCTCACTTTGTGGACGACCTCTTCGATTTCGGTGACCACTCTTTTGTCCTGTTCGATGATTTTGGTGATCTTCTCTATCTGGTTGTTGATCATTTGGGTCATCTCGGCGAACTCGTCGCTGCCCTCGACCTTCATCGGCTTGATATAATCCTTCTCCCGTGCGATATAGGCGAGGAAAAAGCGCAATCCGCTGCGCAGGCTCTGCACCTGTCGGGAGAATCTTCTCGTCATCACCAGTGCCAGCACCCCGATCACCAGGAAAATCGCCGTATTGACGACAAAGGCTGCGATCATCGCATACCATGCCTTCTGATAGAGTGATGATGCGGTCTCTATGATATGCGAAGATTGCATATTTTCGACCTCTTTGAACTTGTTGATCTTATAGGTGATGGCGTCGAACCACTTCTGCGCCGGGATATTGAGCCCCTGGAAACCTTTGGCGTACATGAGGGCTTTTTCCATCTCTCCGACCTGCTTGACGGTAGGATCTTTGAAGATCGCTTCATACGACGCGATGATATTTGCAGGGGCGTAGTAGTGGAAGTTTTTGAGAAATGCCTCCTGCTGTGCAATCAGTTTGATGAAGTAGACCTGCATGCCCTCGGCGAATCCGCCGCCGGCCAGCGTACCGGTACCGACCGCACGCTCTATTCCCATACGCTCTTTGGCCTGGAGATAGTTGAGATAGCCGTTGATTTCGTTGCCGATGCGTACATCGTCGCTCTTTTTGACGATGACGGCCACCGTGTCGAGCAGATCGGCATTCATCTGCGTGTAGTATCGGATCATCTCTTTGGCGCTGATCTGCAATCTATCCGTCTGTGCACGCACCTGAGACAAACCGTCGAGCTTTTCGAGTGCTTTGCCCAGTCTGGTATCGAAGTCCGCACCGAAACTTTTGCTCCCTGTCTCTTTGAGAAAAGAGAGCAGTGCGCGCTTCTTCGTATCGGTCAGCTGACGCTGTTTCGCCAGCTGATCCCGAAACTTTGCACCTTTGCTGCCGATGAACCCGGCACTCATGCCACGCTCTTTCTGGGTCTCATGCACGACATCGGAGATCTTGACACTCAGCTGCGCCAGTACCTTGACATTATCGTATTTTCGGGTATCTTGGTAGATGCCGTAGAAGCTGACCAGCGTATAGGTCATCAGAGCCAGCACCGGGAGCGCGAGGAGGAGGTAAAGTTTGCGTGAGAAACTGAGTCTGTCTAAAAAATTCATAAAAACCCTTTTGAATATGCTAAAAGTAGATCGGATTTTATGAAGTTTTTTTTAGGCCTGTTCGGCCGTCTGGAGTAGATTGGTATGAAAAAGTGTCGGATGGGACTGCAGGGTGACCAGTTTGTCATGCGGTTCGGCGATATAGTAGCCCTGACAGAAGTCGGCACCTATTTCGCGTACCTTCATGAAGATCGTCTCATCGCTGACATATTCGGCGATCGTCTTGATACCGAGAGAGTGGGAGAAGGTATTGATCGCTCTGGTAAGGACTTCACTCTTGGGATCGGTGGCGAGATGTTTGATGATACTGCCGTCGATCTTGACGAAATCGGGATTGATCTTCATGATGCGCTGAAAATTGGAGTATCCGCTGCCAAAATCGTCGATCGCGATCTTGACCCCATGCTCCCGGACTCTGGCGATAAAATCTTCGAAAACGGCATCATCTTCGATCGCTTCATCTTCGAGCAGTTCCAGCGTGATGCGCTTGGCGGTATCGGGATTCTCCTCCAGCAGCGTCATGAGCTTCTCGGTCACCTGCGGGCTCGCCATATCCAGATAGGAGAGGTTGATCGTCACCTCCGATTCGACATATCTGAATATCGCAAAGACGCGCTCGAGCATGATCATCGTGATCTGCAGATAGTAGTTGCCGTTTTTGGCGGCATCGAGGAAGAAGAAGGGAGAGATCACTTTTCCCTCTTCGTCGATCAGCCGCACCAGCGTCTCATATTTGGTGATTTCGTCGGTTTCGTTGTTGAAGATAGGCTGAAAATAGGGCACGATACGATCCTCTTCGATCGCTTTCTTGACCATGTGGACTCTGGCGATATTCTCCTGCGTCTCCTGCTTGAGCTGGTCGAGCACTTCGTTCATGATGATATAGGGGCGTTTCTGCTCGATCGCGGCATCGAGCGCGAAGCTGGCATCTTCATAGAGATGCTCTCCGCCGCTGGCGAAGCAGAGTGTCGCACTCACATCGTAGGAGAACTTGTCGAGTGCAATCTCGTAGAGCTTGATATGCTCATGCAGCATTTTGCTGAACGCATGCAGATCGATATGGGTCATATCCCGTGCAAAATCATCGAAGAGCGTCACGAACTCACCCGGTGCGGTATGGTAGCACAATACCATCAGATCAAGCCCCTGAAAATAGCGTACCAGATACTGGATAAAGGCTTTTTCGAGTTTGCGGGCATACGCCTCTCCGTAAAAGGCATCGACCGAACGAAAATGGTCGATCCGCATCATGACGATTGTCGCACTCTCTCTCTGCGAGAGGGCACGCCGCAGTGCCACGGAGTTGGGCATATTGGTATGCGGATTGCGGGTAGAGAGGACATACTGGCTGTTGGTATGTGCGATCTCCATATAGGAGCGGCAGCGCAGTATCAGCTCCATCTTTTCGAACGGTTTGCTGATAAAGTCGTTGACACCCGCTTCGATCGCACGCAGCTTCGTCTTGTCATCCGAGAGAGAGGAGATCATCAGAATCGGTGTGCGCTTGAAAGTCTCCAGCGTGCGCAGCGTGCGCACCGCATCGAATCCGTCCATCACCGGCATCAGTCCATCCATGATGATCACCATCGGTTGATGCTCCAGTGCCAGCTCGATCGCTTCCTGTCCGTTGCTCGCTTCGATGAATCGATAGTTTTCGCCCTCTAGGGCCTTTTTCATCACCATGCGATTGGTGCGCAGATCGTCCGCGATGAGGATCGTATCCTCTGCTCTTTTTTTCATCGTTCTACGCTTTGGCGCTCTCGCGCTCCATCAGTTTGCCCATCAGCTGCAGAATGATATCCTGGGTATAGGGCTTGAGGAGATAGCCCGAGATCCCCATCCGTGTCAGCTCCGCCACCTTGGAGCGTACGCCCTCGGTGGTCTGCATGATCACTCTGATATGTTTGATTTTGGGATCCTGACGCATGATACGCAGCATCTCGTCCCCTTTCATCACGGGCATGTTGACATCGAGAAAGACATAATCCATATCCGGATGTTTGTGGAGGACTTCCAATCCTTCCTGACCGTTTTCCGCTTCGAATATCTCGGGATTCTGATCTCCGATCGCCTTGTTGACGCCCATCTTCAGGACGCGTCGCATCGTGCTGCTGTCATCTACTATCAATATCTTCATATGTTATCTCCTATGCTGCTTCTTCGAGTTTCAACACCGCATCGATATTGAGCAGTGTGGTCATCTGTTCGTTGTTGAGTTTGATCAATCCCTCCAGATATCTGGGATCCACGCTCACACCCATATCGGGTGCCGGTACGATCACCTGCGTGTCAAGATCGATGATAGACTCTATATTATCGACAATAATCCCGATCAGTTTATCTTCGGAAGTCTTGATGACGATGATCACCGTATTGGGGCCGTAGTCGGCATCCTCTATCTCGAAACGCGCCCGCAGATCGACGATAGGGATCACCTCTCCGCGCAGATTGATCATCCCTTTGATCCAGGGATCTTCCGAGAAGAGCTCCGTGATGATCACCTGCGAATAGACCAGAATCTCTTTGATCTTCTCCAGCGGTATCGTATAGTTTTCGCTGTTGAGTCTGAAAACGACATATTCCATCTTACACCTCCCCTTTTTGCATATCGACGATGCTGGTGACATCGAGAATCAATCCGATACTGCCGTCGCCGCGAATCGTAGCAGCGCCGATACCTCTGATTTTTTTGTAGTTTTTTTCGAGTGACTTGACGACGATCTGCTCCTGATTCAAAAAGTCATCGACAAAGAGCGCCACTTTGCTGCTGGCGGTCTTGACGATGATGAGCATGCCCTCTTCGAGATTGGTAAATCCCGGCTCGATACCGAAAAAATCGTAGAGCCTGATGATCGGGATAAATTCGCGTCTGAGCATCAGAATCTCTTTTTTGTTCTGTCCGACATGCTTGATCATATGATCTCTGGGCTGGAGCGACTCGACGATGGCGTTGATCGGCAGGATGAACTTTTTATCGCCGATCATGACATTCAAACCATCCAGAATTGCCAGTGTCAGTGGCAGAATGATCTGAAACTCGGTGCCTTTGTCCTTTTTGCTGTAAACACGGATATGGCCGCCGAGTGCATTGATGTTATTCATCACGACATCCATACCGACCCCGCGTCCGGAGACATCCGTCACCTGCTCCGCTGTCGAGAGCCCGGGATGAAAGACCAGCATCAGTTTGTCCTGTTCACTCATTCGAGAGAGCTCTTCATCCGTAATCGCACCGTTTTCGAGCGCTTTGGCGACGACCTTGTCGACATTGATACCCGCACCGTCGTCGCGAATCGAGATGATGATATTGCCGCTCTCCTGCTCTGCGGAGATGATCAGCTTGCCGGTTTCGGGTTTGCCTTTTTTGTAGCGCTCCTCCGGTTTCTCGACACCGTGATCGAGTGAGTTTCGGATGATGTGCGTCAGCGGATCCATCAACCCTTCGACCATCATCTTGTCGATCTCGACACTGTCTCCGATATGTTCGAACTTGATCTTTTTGTCCAGCTTTTTGGCCAGATCGCGGACCATCTTGGGCAGTCTGGAGTAGACACTCTCCATCGGTACCATCCGCACGGACATGACCGACTCCTGCAGCTCGCGGATATCCCTGTCCAGATCGGAGAGCTTCTCATGAATCTCCTTGAAGAGGCGCTCATCCTCGATCGACTCGGTGAACTGAAAAAGCATGCTCTTGGTAATGACCAGATCGCCGACCCTGTTCATCAGCTGGTCGATCTTGTCGAGATTGACGCGGATCGATGTGGATGAAGCGGCTTTGTTGAGAGAGACCTCTCTCTTTTTGACCGTTTTTTTGGCAGAGGCCTTCTGCGCTGGCTTATGAGGCTGCGGTGCAGCAGCAGTTTTGGCCGGGGAGGGTGCATCGCTTTTTGCCTCCGGTGCAGGCTGCGAAGCGACCTCGTCGAAGAGCTCGAATGCGGGTGCTTTCTCCTCCTGCGGCTCCGGCTGCCCGGCGGATACTTCGTCGAAGAGCTCGAAAGCCGGGTTCTTCTCTTCCGTCGGCTCTGCCGATGCCTGCGCGCTCGTATCATCAGATGCTTCGGAAGGCTCGTCGAAGAGTTCGAATGCCTGCGGTTCGTCGCTCTGCTCATGCTCCTTCTCATCTTCGAGGACGAAGAGGAGCTCTCCGATCTCCTCTTTGAGCGATTCGAGCTTTTCGTGAAAATTCTCATGATTGACGGTACTGTTGAGCTCTTCGTCGATCAGCACTTCGGCATGATCTGTCACCTTCTGCATAAAAGCATTGAATGCCTGCGTATAGGGAATCTCGCCGTTTCGGGCATTGTCGAGCAGCGACTCCACCTCATGCAGATAGGTGGGGAAGTACTTCAGATTGAGAAACTGCGAAGAGCCCTTGATCGTATGGATCAGGCGAAAAATCGCATCCACCGATGCGGAGGGCTCCGCATCACCCTCCGCTACCGCTTCGAGTGTCTCTTCGAGCTCTTCGAACAGATCGATCATCTCTGCGGCATTTTCACCGAAAATCTGCGATTTCTCGCGTTTTTTCTCCTCCTGCCGCTCCTGCTGCTGCGGTGGGGCGGATGTGGCCTGACCGCCGTTTTTGATCTGCTCGATATTCTGGATCAACTGCTGCAAAGTCGCGGTATACTCCGCTTCGTCGAGGCTATCTTCGTACTCATCCTGCAGAATCTCCTGCATCGTCCCGACACTCTCGATCAAAAAGTCGATGATGTTGGCATTGAGCGTGATTTCACCGTTTCGCACCATATCCATGAAGGTCTCGAGGTGGTGCGTATAGCCGGAGAATTTGAGCATCTCGACCGAGCCTGCGCCGCCCTTGAGCGTATGCATATCCCTGAATATGGAGTCGAGCTCCTCGGAAGAGATATCACCCGCCTCTTCGTTTTTGAGCAGAATCGAGTGCAGATTGTCGAACAACTCCTCCGCTTCTTCCATAAAAAAATCTCTGATCTCCTGTGACATACGCTACACCTCCGCTTTTTCGTTGGTTGTCTCGACCTCTGCTCTCAGATCCGCGGAGATATCGAGTATCTCTCTGGAGATGGTTTCGGTCGTCTTGGCGATATCGCCGTTTTTGGCGGATACCGCCTGCAGCTCTTCGATCAGGCTCAGAATCTCTTCGACCATCTGCTCCTCTCCCGCCGCCTCTTCGGCGACGCTTTCTACCAGATGTGTGGTCTCTCCGATCTTCGTATTGACCTGCGTAAAGCTCTCTTTCATACTCTCGGAGATCTGCATCCCCTCCGAAGCTCTCTCCTGCGTATTTTCCACCAGTGCTTTGATCTCTCTGGCAGCTTCGGCACTCTTGGATGCGAGGTTGCGCACCTCCTGTGCGACGACGGCAAATCCCTTGCCCGCCTCTCCGGCAGTCGCAGCCTCCACCGCGGCATTGAGCGAGAGGATATTGGTCTGAAACGCGATGGCATCGATGGCTGTGATCGCTTCGTTGATCGCGGCGGTCGAATCGTTGATCTGCTGCATCGCGTTCAGAGTCCGACCGGCCAGCATCTCTCCCTCCTGCGCCATCGTCATCGTCTCCGTCGCATTGGAGCGCATCGCTTTGGCTTTGGCGACAGTCTCCTGAATCTTTTCGTTGATATACTGCACCTGATCGACCACTTTCTGCGTGTTGTCGTTCTCCGTATGGATGAAATCGAAGAGCTCCGTGACATTGTGCTGCAGTTTTTCCGCAGACTCATTGAGGATGGTGCTTTTCTGTTTGAGTGAAATTTCGATTTTGTCATGTGCATTCGCAAGCTCTTTGCCCAATGCATTGACACCGTTGATCAACATCTCCAGATCACCTTGGGCTTCTATTGCGACCTTCTTCTCATACTCCCCTCTTTTATACGATTCAAGCGTCTCTACCACCATGCGCATATTCATCTCTAAATGCGTAAAAAGCTCATTGATACTCTCTTTAAGTTGATTGATTTCAGGGTTGGAAGCAGTACACATCAGACGATTTGAGAAAATACCGCTGTTTGCTATTTCGGTCAGTTTTGCTACATCCGTGACACAAATCCGATCCTTTTTCAGATTCTCCTCGATCTCTCTCACATGTTGGTTGATATCCTCTGCGATCAGATAAAATTCAT
>CAYLLC010000077.1:0-8886 GCA_964384355.1 uncultured Sulfurospirillum sp.
TCGTCTATGGCCGTTTTGCATCCGGAATCGAAGTGGTCGAGTTGTTGCCCTGCAGATAGACCCGTCTCTCCTCCGCACTCATGATATCGAGATCGGGATACCACGGCAGATGGATAGCGCTGAAATCGCCTCCGACTCGGATACCGTCGTAAAATTCGTCGAAGTAGTATTTTTTGTTGTAGACGGCGAAAGTCGTATCGACTCTGGCGGCATAGAGTTTGAGTGTCGGGTGCTTGATCTCAAAGCGCCAGTACTGCGCCTCCCACTCCCGAAAATCGTAGGTCTTGCGAATCATCTTCGGATAGCCGATCTGTTTCGTGATCGTCGCACTCTGCAGTCCTTCACGAATCTCCAGCGCGAATCCCGCCTTAAAGACCCTGTAGGTATCCGTCAGTCTCTTCATCGTAACCAGAAAATCGTCGGGAAGCTTTTCATTCAGCAGCAGATCGGGATCGCTGTATGCGAAATATTGCGGCAGCAACTCATAGACCGGATTGATGAATCCGACCAGATATCCGTAGTTTTTCTCACTGAAGACCACTTCGGCTTTTTCTGATGCATGCAGCTTTTCAAGCGTCGCAATCGAGGCTCTGTCCGTCGATCGGTTGTCGATCACGATCGGCTTGATACCGTATCGGTTCAGCTGCTCCGTCATACTCTGCACATAAGAGGCGTTGTTGTAGGAGACGATCAGTACGGGTATCTCGGCTTCGCACTTCTGCAGCGCCTGTTTCAGATCCGCCTGCAATCTTCTGGTCGTCCGTCTGAAATAGCCGTCGCGCAACCTATTGACCAACAACCTGAATCTCTGCTCCAACTGCTTCATGCTTGCTTCCCTTTTGACGATCTGCTATAATCGGTAGCTTTTGAAAGGATTTTATCATGATAAAAAGAGTTTTTCTATTGTTCGCTGCTGTTGCTTTCGTTTTTCTCGCCTCTTTATGTATAAAATCATCACATTACGATTACGATGTCACAAAAGATTACAGATACAGTTTCGCGAAAACACCGCAGAGACAGCAGGTCGCAATCATGCACGGAAAGATCAGAGTGCAAAATGTTCCGGATCGTAACAGTACGGTTTTTCTGGTTGTCGATACCCGCAGCACGCTTGCAGGGAAACTGCTGGAACCGACTGTCGAAATCATAGCCGGCGGTCAGAGGCTCGTCACCACGCTGGAGAGAGGAGCAGAAGGGAAAAGATACCTCAACATCAGCGCTTTGCAACTGAATCGGGGAGACACCATAGAGATCATACCCCATTATCTCACGCTGAAAAAAGAGGCACAGATCATCGCATTTGCCAATCCCGAGCTCAAATCGAAGAGGATACTGGTCATCGCACCCCACCCCGACGATGCGGAGATCGCCGCCTTCGCACTCTACCGGGCTTTTCACGACAAGAGCTATGTCCTTACCGTCACGGCCGGGGACTTCGGCCCTCCGAACAACTACCGGTTTCTCGAACCCGATCCGCAGAGAGCCTATCTGCTCAAATCGAAACTGCGTATCTTCAACTCCATCACCACACCGCTTGTCGGAGGCGTACCGCCGCAGAGATGTCTGAATCTGGGCTATTTCGACGGTACGCTGAGAAATATGTTTCGGAAGAGAGAAAAACCGTTCTCCTCCCGCGGCACGGGTATCACGGACCGGAGCATCTACACCTCCGGGAATCTCTCACCGCTGGCCAAATCTCTGACACGCACGGCAACCTGGAACAACCTCGTGCAGGATATGCAGCAGGTACTGGAAGAGATCCGGCCCGATATCATCGTCACGCCCTCTCCTTTTATCGATGCACATCCCGACCATCAGTACAGTACGGTTGCCGTCATGGAAGCACTTGAAAAAACGGAGCTGAAAAAGGGGAAAATGCTGCTCTATACCAACCATCTCATTTTGAGTGAGATGTTCCCTTACGGCGACAGGGGCGAGACCTACTCCCTGCCGCCCGCTTTCGATACGCGCACGCTATACGACAGCGTCTACAGCTACAATCTGACGACGGAGGCGCAGCAGATCAAAACCCTCGCACTCGATACGATGAACGACCTGCGCAACAACACCCATATGCGCAACGACTTCTATATGGTCAAAACCGCCCTCAAAAGGTTTCTCAAAGTGCGGCTGCTCGGTCTCAACGACGAGAGCTACTTCCGGCGCGCCGTCAGAAAGAACGAACTCTTCTTCGTCATAGACTACGAAAAAGCGGCACTGTTACGAAGACTCTTTCTGCAAAGCGACTCTTAAAAACATCAACTTCTCTCTGACCAGGAAGAGGAAGGCTTTGTAGTAGATATATCCCTGTATCGAGGCAGGAAAGAGCGATGCGTTTTTGAGCAGTGACCTTCTGGCATCCGCGAGCACTCTGACAAATCCCATACTGACATTGTCGACCGTCAGATTCTCATCATGCACTCTGTAGGCACACACCTTCTCATCCAAAAATGCATAATAGCCTTTCGCCATCGCTCTGATCGTAAAATCGAAATCTTCGGCGACCATCCCTTCATCATACATGCCGACCTCGTCATAGATCTCTCTTCTGACCAGATGTATCGGACCGGCCAGTACGAACTTTCTCAGAAGCGTTTTGGTCAGCTGCTGCGGATCAGCGAAATCGCCTCTGGCATATCCCCTGAAATCGAATAGCATGCTCTCATATATTCTGTTGCCCTCTCTGTCCACCACGGTCGCATCGGCAAAAACCGCTTTAAATCGGGGATGCTTCTCCAGAAACGCCACACGCTTTTCGATCCCTCCCTCAAGCAGCATGTCGTCGCTGTCCATCAGCAGGATATAGTCACCGTCACTCAGATCTATCAGTTCGTTCAGCGTGGCATTCAATCCTCTGTTCTCTCTGTTTCTGTAGAGAATCTCGATCCTGTTACCATTTGTGGCAATCCATTCTCGGATGATTCTGTCACCGTCGTCCGGGGAGCCGTCGTTGATAATCACAATCTGTTTGGAGGGGTAGCTGTCGGCAAGTACGGAGTCGAGCGTATGCTGCACGAACGCCTCATGGCCATAGTAGGGAATCAGAATCGATACTTTTTTCATAAAAAAACCTTCCAAATAAAAATATTTTTTACCAAAATTTTAATAAAGTCTTGGTTATGATAGACACAAGATTATCAAAAAAGGGAGAACCATGCAAGAGAAGCTTCTGTTTAAAGTACATATGCCAACGAGTGTAGACGAGCCGCTTCTGGAGGTGCTGCACAGCGGATTTATCGGACAGGGGAGCAAAGTGGAGGAGTTCGAAACAAAGCTTGGCGACTACTTCGGCAACAAAAATGTCCTGACGCTCAATGCAGGTACTTCCGGACTGCACCTTGCACTCAGACTCTGCGATGTCGGATGCGGCGATGAGGTGATCTCCACGCCTATGACCTGCACCGCTACCAACATGCCCGTTCTCGCCAACGGTGCGAAGATCGTCTGGGCAGATGTCGATCCCCTTACCGGGCTGATAGATCCCGAAGATATCGAGCGCAAAATCACGGACAAAACCAAAGCGATCATCATGGTCCATTTCGGCGGCAACCCATGCCGGATCGACGAAATCAACGAAATCGCCCACAGGCACGGTATCAAGACGATAGAGGACGGCGCACACGCGATCGGCAGCGAATACAAAGGCGAAAAGATAGGCAACCACTCCGATTTCGTGATGTTCTCTCTCCAGGCGATCAAACATATCACCACCGTAGACGGCGGACTGCTTCTGTGCAAAGATGAAGCGGACTACAAAAGAGGCAAACTGCTCAGATGGTACGGTATCGACCGGGAGAGCAGAAGAAAAGAGTTCAGATGCGAAGAGAATGTCACGGAGTACGGCTACAAATTTCATATGAACGATATCGCGGCGGTCATCGGGATAGAACAGTTGAAATATATTGACGATATTGTCGCCAGACATATGGAAAACCACGATTTCTACGAAGATGCCCTCGCAGATGTCGAAGGGGTCACGCTGATCAGAACAGAGCCCCATGCCAAAAGCGCTGCCTGGATCTATACGATGCATGTTCAGAAGCGCGATCTCTTCATGAGCTGGATGAAACAGGAGGGCATCATGACCTCGAGAGTGCATGAGAGAAACGATATACACGATGCCTTCAAAGAGGCAAAAACCGATCTGCCGAACCTCGATCGATTCAACGCCACGCAAGTCTCGATTCCCGTAGGCTGGTGGATCACACCTGAAGACAGAGCATATATCGCAGAGAAGATCAAAACGTTCAGCGATAAATATCTCTAAGCTCTCTTATCAGCGGGCGGAGGCTATAATTGCCTCATACTGACAGCAAAAGGGCGAGGCGGCAGAAAATGGAACAGAGAATCTATATCGTAGTGCTCAACTACAACAACTGGATGGACACCCTTGCATGTGCGGAGAGTATTCTGGCCAATCGGTATCGGAACTTCCGCCTCATCATCGTCGACAACGCCTCCACCGACAACTCGATGCACTATATCAGAGCGTGGGCGGAGGGCGATCTGGAGAGCTGGACGCCCCCGAAGCATCCGCTGCATGCCCTCTCTTTCCCTCCGGCTGCGAAACCGCTCGACTATCTCTTCTTCCCTGAATCCGACTATACGGCCGACAGCGATCGCGGTCAGCAGGTGATTCTCATACAGGCCGATGCCAACAGAGGCTACAGCGCCGGTAACAATATCGGTATCAGGTATGCACGGCAAAAGGCGGATTACGACGCCATCTGGATACTTAACAACGATACGGTCATCGCCGCAGACGCTCTGCAGAGACTGGTCGCGTGTGCCGAGGCGAGAGGCGCGCGAACCGGACTGCTCGGAACGACACTCCTCTTTTACGACGCACCGGACAAAATCCAGGCGTTCGGAGCGCGTTTCAATCCTTTTTTGTCGGTACAGAAACATTTCCTGGCACACCGGACCTACAGCAAAGCACTCGTCGCTGCATTCGACCAGAATCGGCTCGACTATATCGTCGGAGCCTCGATCTTTTTGACACGAAGATGCATAGAGCGTATCGGATTGATGCCGGAGGAGTATTTTCTCTATTTCGAAGAGATCGATATCGCCCTTCAGTGCCGCAGAAAGGGTATGGACTTTGCCATCTGCAGCGACGCCGTCGTCTATCACAAAGAGTCCGTCTCGATCAAACAGGAGAACCGCAGGGTCAATGCCTTTTCCGATTTTTACGCCTTGCGCAACCGCCTTCTGATCGCTCAGAAATACCATCCCCGCATGCTCCCGACCGTCTATGCCGGGCTCCTCTTCTCCCTCATACTGCGTCTGAAACGCAGAGAGTTTCAGAGTGTGCGCAATATCCTCAAGATCATGACGACTCGCCCTTCCCGTCTGCGCGAACTCTCTTTTCGCTGACGGCAGCACTTCTCGCAAAGAGCAGCGTCATCAGATAGAGATAGCAAAATGCGATCAGCGTCGCATAGATCGCGCCCATAATGCCGTAGTGCCGAATCAGCATGATGTTGAGCGCGATGTTGAGTATCGCTGCGGAAAAGCTGATCCCTCCCAGCGTTTTGACTCTGTTTTTGTGCATGAGCAGGGTCGCTATCGGCTTGCGCAATCCCTCCAGCGTAAATGCGGCCACCAGCCATGGGATATAGTGCAATGCATCGCTGAACTTCTCATCGACCATGATCGGAAACACCCACGGAATCGCAACGATATAGATAATCGCGAAAACTATCGCGAAGAGCGAGTAGAGCAGCGTCGTCCTGACGACCCACTGCATATCCTCCCGGCTGCCGCCGCTCAGCTTCTCGAAGATATAGGGCTCCCATGCACGCAGCATCGCATCGAAAACGATATTGACGATGACCGCCATCGTCATAGATATGGTATAGATACCTACCGATTCGAGAGGAAGGTATCTGGCCAGAATCACTTTGTCGATAGTGACCATCAGAAAGATACCCACCACATGAAATGTCATAGGAAAGAGATAGGCGAAGAGCTCTTTGAGCTTGGCCGCAGACGGTGAAAACCGGACATACTCCTCGCGGATCAGATAGTAGAGCATATACGCCGCGAAGATCGCATAGAGCCCCATCTCGGCATAGAACTTCCCCTTCCAGCCGTAGTGCAGCAGAATTATCAGGACCAATGCAATTCCCAGACTGCCGAAAGAGAAGATAAACTGCATCAGCGCGAATTTTTTGGCGTTCTTCTCCAGCTGCGTGATGGTATTGAGGATATTGAAACAGACCATAAAGAGCGTATAGAATCCTATCGAGAGAATCAGTTCGTCGCGATCGGAGAAGCTGGCGAAGAGCTGCGCTTCGAAGAGATAGAGCAGCCCCAGCACCGCGAGAAAGGTAAGTATCAGAATGATCAGTATGTTGGAGAGGTAGGCAGCCATCTTCTCCTTGCCGAAGGCACTGAATTTAGCGATCAGAAAATTCCCCGGCCAGAGCCCCACATAGATACTCGAAATCGTCACGACCGACATGACGAATCCCAGATAACCGTAATCCTCTTTCGTCAGATAGTAGGTGAGTATCGGCAGTACGAAGAAGTTGAGCCCTTTGTTGAGAATCGTAGAGAGCGTGAAGATGATCAGATTTCCAAAGAGTTTGTTACGGAGTATTCCCTTCAACTGCATGCTGCACTACCTTTCCAAGCGTCTTTCATGATTATCGGCTTTTCAGAGAATTAATCAATAGAAGCTATAATAGTTTTATTTGGATAAAAAGGAGATACATGCCGATCCGCCTGCTCTATATTCTGCTCTTCGTACAATTGCTGTACGCCGATACCGACAGATTCACCGTCACTTCGGATACACGCATACTCTGTGACACTTCCGACAGGGTCGCCAAAGCGGCTGCGGCATATCTCTCGGATGCACTCCACACTGTCGCCAAGATCAAAATCCCCCTCACCGATACGCCTCCTGGCCCCAGACACGACACGATAGCCCTCCTGAAAAAAGATTCCCCCCTCCTCCCGGATGCGCTTCGCCGGAAAGCCGCTGCGCTGAAAGCGGATGGCTTCATCGTCCGGATCACCCCCGACCGGATCTATCTCGTCGCCACGAACGATCGCGCCCTCTGGTACAGCGTCAGCCACTTTCTGGAGCACTATGTGGGGTTCCGTTTCGTCGCAGCCGACTTTACCTATATCCCTCCCGGACGGACGCTGCGCTTCACTGCCTCCGAGGAGAGAGAGGAGCCGGCATTCGCCTATCGGGAAGTCTTCATTCATGAGAGCGACGACTGGCGCTACGCGACACTCAATCGCCTCAACGGACGGCTCGGACACCGCACGATGCCGCAGTTGCGCGATCCCGAATTCGGCAAAGGCATCAACATCTACAACAGTTTCACCCCCTATGCACTGGTACCCGAAGAGAAGTACCACTGCAACGGCCAACTCCCCTACTCCGATACAACGGTACAGAAGCTCGCATCCGCCGCACTGCGCAGGCAGATAGCGGAGATCAGGCCGGAGCCTCGGGACTATCTCTATATCCAGCACGAGGATCGAAACAGCTTCTGCGACCGTGACGGCGATACCCCTCAGGAGGCGACCGAAGCCTTTATGGCCTATTGCCGCTATATCGCGACACATGCGGCTCCGAAAAGGAACTTCCTCCTCGAAGCCTATCAGTGGAGCCGCACCCCTCCGGAGGATGCCGCCGTGCTTCCCGCCAATCTCTCCGTCATGTTTTCGACGATCGAAGCCGACTTCGCCAAACCGCTCGAGAGTGCGGACAACCGCGCGATCCTGCAAGATCTCAAAAGGTGGGACAAATATAGCGACCGTCTCATCGTCTGGCACTACATCACCGATTTCGGCGGCTACCTGCAGCCCTACCCCGATCTCTACGCCGTCGCGGAAGATATCAGAACGCTCGCGAAGATACCGCATGTCAGAGGGCTTTTTCTGCAGGGGGATTACGAGAGTCCCAAAAGCGAATTCGCCAATCTGCGTATCTGGCTCTTTGGCAAACTGCTCTGGAATCCCGATCAGGATGTCGATCTGCTGCTGCATACCTTCTGCGATACCTACTACGGTGCTGCAGGCGAAGCGGTCTATCGCTATATCCGGGCACTGCATGAAATCGCAGCGCGCGTCGGTCAGAAGCTCTACCTCAAGACACCGCCTACGGCAACCTATCTGAAACCCGCCTCCCTCGACTATCTCGAAAAGATTCTCGACGAAGGATACAAAAGGGTGCGCAACGATGCGCTTTTCAGAAACCATCTGATGGAGGTCTACGCCAACCTCGACTATGTCCGGGTGCTCAATGCTGCCGATCCCGCGAAGAGGAAGAGGAGCAAAAAGCGGCTGGAGGCGTTTTTGCAACAGCATCCCGAAATCGAAACCTATGCAGAGGGGACCGATATCGCATCGCTCAGGACGATCCTCTCCATCGAACGGGTCAGACCCGCCGCGCCCGAAGAGGCACAAGGCAGGAGAGAGGGCGTCGACTGGCTCGATTTTCAGGAGTATACGCTCAAACTCTGCTGTACGAAGATCGTAGCCGATCCCCGGGCGAGTGACGGAGTCGCCGCCGTCATGCCGGGCGACTCTCCGGCGTGGGGCTACCAGCTCGATGTCAACGCCAATCTGCCGAAAGGGAAATGGGATATCTACGCCCGTGTAAAAATCACGCTCGAAGCGAAACATTCACTGATCGACCAGGGGCGCATCGCCTTCTTTTTCGGTATCCATCCGACACTGATCAAAGGCGGCTACCTCATCGCGCAGATGCCCCGAAACCGCTACAAGACGATCAAAATCGGTACGATCGACACAACCAGAACCAATGCCGGATATATCTGGCTCAGCCCGCCCGACAACGATGTCGTCAAAACCCTCTATCTCGACCGTATCTTCGCCGTCAGAGCGAAATGATCAGGTCGG
>CAYLLC010000078.1:0-8608 GCA_964384355.1 uncultured Sulfurospirillum sp.
CATCCATACTGCCCTCGCTCGCACCGGCTCCGACGATCGTGTGAATCTCGTCGATGAAGAGGATGATATTGCCATCTTTTTTCACCTCTTCGATGATCGCTTTGAGACGATCCTCGAACTCACCGCGATACTTCGCACCGGCGATCAGCGTACTCATGTCGAGGCTGATGACGCGCTTGTTCTGGAGCGAGAGCGGCACCTCTTTGTTGACGATCTTCTGTGCCAGACCCTCGACCAGCGCGGTCTTACCGACACCCGGCTCACCGAGCAGGATCGGGTTGTTTTTGGTCTTGCGGATCAGGATCTGCATCATGCGCTGAATCTCTTCGTCACGCCCGATGACCGGATCGAGCTCGCCGTCGATCGCACGCTTGTTGAGATCGATACCGTACTTCTCCAGAGATTCGAGCTTCTCTTCGGCCGTCTCGGAATCGATCTTCTGGCCGCCGCGCATCGCTTCGAGCGTCTTTTTCAGCTCCGTCAGATCGATGAATTTCCCCAGTGCATCCTTGATGGCGGGGTTGTCGAGATTGGCCACCAGCCATGTATCGACGGCGATATACTGGTCGCCGTTCTGGACCATCTGCGCCTCCGCTTTCTGCAGGCTCTCGGCCAGTTCACGGGAGATCTTGATACTCTCTTTGGTGACGGTAGAGACGGAGGGGAGCTTCTCCACCCGGCTCTTGACCTCCAGCGCGATCGCCTCTTTCTGGGCGTTCATCTTGTTGAGCGCCTGATTGAGGATCGAACCGGTATCGGTCAGCATCCCCCACACTACATGCAGCGGTGTCGCTTCGGGGTTTTTGGCATGCAGCGCCAGTGAAATCGCACTCTCGATCGATTCACGCATCGCATGGGTCAGTTTTTCAAATATATTTTGCATTTGGACTCCTTTTGGGACTCCCCTCTCGGGAAGCGTTTGAATTGATTTGAGAGAATTATACTATATTGAGTCACTTGTTGTCAAGTATATTTAGCAGTTTTTCTTAATTTTTTCTTTTTTTGTCGTTTCGGTAGCCGATATGCCATCCTTTTCCAGCGCTTCCAGCCGCTGCTGCGCCGCTTCGAGAATCGCGACATCCTCCGCCGGATCGAACCATCGGAATCGCTTGCCGCTCTGCATCTCTCCCCTGAGCAGATCGCCGCCCTGACGAAACTGCAGATCGAGCTCGGCGATTTTGAATCCGTCGAGCGTCTTGCAGAATTCGCGCAGCCGTGCGGTGGGCTGCTGCTTGGTGAAGAGGTAGCAGTAGCCTTTGAGGCCGTTGCGGCTGACGCGCCCCCGCAGCTGATGGAGTGTCGCCAGCCCCAGCCGCTCCGGCGCGACGATGACGATCGTCGAGAGGCGCGGCAGTGAAATCCCCACCTCGATCAGCGTCGTCGCCAGCAGTATCTGCCCCTTTTCGGCGAAGGCTCTGAGGATCTCCTCTTTTTCTTTGTCTTTGCCATGCGTGACGAAGACCCCGTCGAACTCCCGCTCCCAGTAGCCCCTCGCTTCGTCGATCGACTGATAATCGATCGTCTCGCTCTCCGTCACCAGCGGATAGACGACGATCACCTGCCGCTGCTGCGCCGTCTCGCTGCGGATATGCTCGACCAGTGCGGAAAAGTCGCGCGGCCCGATGATGCGGGTATCGATATCCTTCTTGAAGGGGAGCTGGCGGATCTGACTCACATCGATGATGCGCGACTGCAGCATGCTCATCGTCCGGGGGATCGGCGTAGCGGAAAACTGCAGAAAGTGTGGATGTTTCTCACCCTCGGCGACCATCGCTTTGATCTTCGCGCGCTGTGCGGTACCGAAGCGGTGCTGCTCGTCGATCATGATCAGCGGCGCTTCGGGCAAATCCCGGTAGAGGAGCGCATGCGTACCGATGATGAAATCGTAGCCGCTCAGATCCTCCTCCCTGCTCTCATGCGTGACGAATACGGTGCGCACCGTCGATGGCAGCAGCCGCTTCGCCTCCGCGTAGATCTGCGCCGCCAGCACGGTGGTAGGCGCCATCAGGACGGCACGCTGCGGATAGGCCAGCATCACGGAGGCGAGGATGACGATCGTCTTGCCGCTGCCTACATCGCCCATCACCAGCCGTTTGGCGGCGATACCCGATCGCAGATCGGCGGCGATCTCGTCGATCACACGCCGCTGATCCTCCGTCAGGCTAAAGGGGAGGCGCTCCACGAAAGGAGCGATATCGCCCGCAAGCCTCGCCATCGCGGGAAAGTCGCGCCGCTTGCCGGAGAGCTTTCTGAGGTGGTTGAAGATTTCGGCATATTTGAGCGCTTCGCGTGTCTGCGGATCGAAACCCTCCGCATCTGTGAATCCTCTGACATAGTCGATATCGGGCCGATGCATGCGTATCAGCCGCGATGCCCGCTCCGCATCCAATCCCTCCGCTTCGAGCGATTCCTCTGTCACCAGCGCCTCGATGAGCCGTCGTACCGTCCTGTTCTGCAGCGGAGTTTTGTACTTGATCGCGATCGTATCGATCTCGTCGGTGCTCTGCGGCTGCACCATCTGCCATCGGTTGAATTTATACTCCATCTTGCCCTTCAGATAGAGGCGCTGCTGCGGTTTGAAGTGCGAGAGGTGGTAGGGTGTGGGATGAAAAATGATGGCGGAGATCTCTTCGCCGTAATTGTGGGCGAAGAGCTGCAGTTTGAGATATTTGGGATGGTAGGAGGAGGATCGTACCGTCGCGTCGATCAGATTGGTCCGATCCGCATGCGGGGCCGGCTCGAGAAAGAGCGGCTCGTAGGAGACGGGGGCGATCAGCGCCAGGTCGATGCTGTTTTGCACCCCCAGCTTTTTGAGCCGCTCCCGATCCTCTCTGGTCACTTTTTCGTTACGATGGAGAAGCTGAGCTTCGTGATCTCGTCATGCGAAGCGATAAAGCCGTTGAGATCCTCCAGCTTGAGCGCTTCGATCTCGGCGAGCTCCCGGGTGTGGTATCCGATGCCCAGCCCCTGATAAAACTCCATAAAGGTACGGTTCAGACGCTGAGAGAGGATCTCGTTTCGAAGCGGCTCGCTGCCGAGGATAAATTTTTTGGCCTGATCGAGCTCCTCCTGCGTCACCCCTTTGGCGACGAAATCGGCGACCACTTTTTTGACCAGTGCGATCGCTTCGTCCTGCGACTCCAGCTTGGTCTGCAGATACCCTTTGAGAGAGGTGTGCGATTTGTTGATATTGGCTCTGGCGTAGGCGGAGTATGCCAGACCGCGCTTGACGCGGATCTCCTCCATCATGCGGCTGCCGAAGCCGCCGGCACCGAGGATGAAGGCTGCCACTTTCGCTTTGTAGCGCGCTTTGTCGTCGGCTCTGACATGATAGGGAGCGGAGAAGTAGACATAGGCCTGTTTGGTATCCCGCTTCGCGACCGTTTCGGCCGGCTTTTCGAGATGCCGGACAAAGGGCAGCGGCGCCATCGCTCCTTTTTGCAGCGGTGTGAGCGCCTGCTTCGCGAAGCGCTTCGCCTCCTCAAGCCCCATATCGCCGCCAATGACGACGATCGCACGGGAGAGCACCAGATGCGCAGCGATGAAGCGGCGGATATCCTCCGTCGTGAGTCTGGAGAGGGAGGCTTTGGTACCGATGCTCGGATGCCCCAGCGGCGTATCTTTGTAGACGAGGAGCTTGAGGCCGAGGCTGGCGATATAGTCGAAGTCGTTCTCTTTCTGCTTGATACGGCTCAGTTTGAGCAGGCGTATTTTGTCCATCGTCTCGTCGGTGAGATTGGGATCCTTCAGCAGCATATCGAGCAGATCGACCCCTTTGGCGAACTGCTCTTTGAGCGATTCGAGCTCCAGTACGAAGGTCTCCGTGCCGCTGTGGGCGGAGAGGTGAATCGCCTGCTCCTCCAGCCTGGTGGCGAAGCCGACCGCACCGAGCGTCCTGGTCCCTTCGTTCAGCACCGATGCGCTGAACGATGCGATACCGGGCGCCTTCCCGTCCGCGATCGAACCGCTGTTTTGGAAAATCAGCTGCATCGATGCGATCGGCAGCGTCGTGTCCTTTTCGTAGATGAGCGGTACTTTGACGCCGCCTACTTCGATATTCTCAATCTGTGCACTCAATAAAACTCCTTGTACCAACAGTATCAGTGTCATCCATCTAAACATGTGCTTTGTCATATACCTCTAAAATATTGTATGCCGTATCCCGTTTGGCGGGAATCTCTCCGATGTCCTCGATCAGACGGATCATCTCCTCCTGATTCATACGATTGACCGCACCCGCCGCCGCGACGACATTCTCCTCCATCATCGTGCTGCCCAGATCGTTGGCTCCGAAGAGCAGCGCGAGCTGCCCGATGTAGCTGCCTTGCGTCACCCATGAACTCTGGATATTTTTGAAGTTATCCAGATAGAGGCGGCTGACGGCGAGCAGTCTGAGGTAGCGGTTGGAGGATTGTTTGGTGATGGAGGGGATCTCCTCCGCCAGCTTCGTATGGCTGGGCTGGAAGCTCCACATGATAAAGGCGCGGAATCCCCCCGTCTCATCCTGCAGATTGCGGATATGCTCCCAGTGTTCGACGATCTCCTCATCGCTCTCCACCGTACCGAACATCATCGTCGCAGTCGATTTGATGCCGACTTTGTGCGCCTGACGATGCACATCGAGCCAGTGGGCGACATCGAGCTTTTTGGGTGCGATCACATCCCGCACGCGGTCGCTCAGTATCTCCGCTCCCGCACCGGGGATCGAGAAGAGCCCCTTTGCATGCAGGCGCTCCAGCACCTCACGGTAGGAGATTTTGGAGATGCGTGCGATATAGTCGATCTCGATCGCCGAGAAGCCGTGGATCGTGATCTGCGGATAGTTGGTGTGGATCCACGCGACCAGATCTTCGTACCACTCGATCTTGAGCTTGGGGTGGACACCGCCCTGAAAGAGGATCTGCGTGCCGCCGATGGCGATCAGCTCTTCGATCTTCTGGCCGATCTCCTCGAAGCTGAGCACATAGGCATCCTCATCTTTGGCGTGGCGATAGAAGGCGCAGAATTTACAGTCGACCCAGCAGACGTTGGTGTAGTTGATGTTGCGATCGACCACGAAGGATGTGATGCGATCGGGATGGAGCTCGCGCTTGCGCTCCAGCGCCATCCGCCCCAGTGTGTTGAGATCTGCGTTTCGGATCAGATCGAGTGCCTCTTCGTTGCTCATGCGTGCCATATTCCCACCCCTCTGTGAAGTTGCGGAAATTATAGCATGTTATATTAAAACTCGGCTACCAGCGTTTTGAGGCGGTTGCCCTGGACATAGACATTGTCGAATGTTTTGACGTCGCCATGCTCTCTGACGACGATTCGGTAACGCCCCTGCGCCAGCTGCAGACGGGCGATGCCGTTGCTGCGTGACGAGAAGGTATAGGCGTATCGGTTTTTCGAGCCTTTTCGGAAGATCTCCACCTTGACATAGAGCGGTCGGCCGCCCTTTTTGGCGACGACATTGAGCGTACCGATATGGAAATAGACCTTCTTGCGGATCGATTCGCCGCTTTTGAGGTGTACTTTTCCCAGATTCTTCTTCTGCTTGGAGGTGCCGGTGCGGTAGGTCGCTTTGAGGATGTAGGTCCCTTCGGGGAGTTTGACCTCTTTTTTGACACCGGTGTAAAAGGTCTTGACCCGGCGCTTGCCATGATAGACTTCGACCCATGCCGAGACCGGCTTGCGGTTGGCGTAGGCGCGGACACTCAGTCGGCCCGCGGATTGCGCGGCATCGTATCCCCCGCCGAGCACCCTGTCACGCATGCGCTCTATCGGTGCCGCCGGCTGGGCAGCCGGTTGCTTTGCCTGAATCGTCTTGGTGATGACGATCTTGTCGGCAGGTTCGCTCTCCTCTTGCTCCGCTTCGGCCGGAAGCGGCTCGGGCTCCGGCTGCTGTGGCTGCACTTTCGGCTCAGGCTCTGGCTGCTGCACCGTCTGCGTTTCGGCTACGGTCGGCACCCCTCTTTCGGGCGATACGACTGGCGCGACTGCCGTCTCAGAGGATTGTTTTGCCAGCGGCTGTGTCACTTGAGGCTTCGGCTCCACAACCTTTTGGGCAGGCAGCACCGGGGCTTTGGCGACGGGGCGCGGCAGCGCGGTTTGCACCGGCTCACGCACGCCCTGTTTCCGGTTCAGTTGCGGTTTGGCGATCGGGACGGACGGCTCCGTGCGCTCTGCAGCCACTGCTGAAGGTGCAGTCGTCCGGTATTGCGGTTTCCGATATGGCGTGCCCAGATCATCCAGCGGCGAGAGACGATCCCGTTTCGCGAATGCCGGCTGGCTGTAAGCGACAGGCTTTGGTCTCTGGGCCGCGGTGAGGTTGGCCGCCGGAGGTGTCGCTGCGATCGCAGGCGGCGCTGTGACCGCCTCCCGGTGCAGCTTCTCATAGGCAAAATCGGGATGCGTCTGCACTGCAGGAATCGGTGTGAAGTGCGGTATCTGCAGCGGTGTATGCATGCGCGCTATCACATCGGGCGCATGCGCATACTTCTCGATCTCTGCGGGGGTTGCAGCTGCGGGTTTGCGCTTGTCTGAGGGCTTCGCTTCGGATACCGTGCGCTTCTTCTCCCCGGAGCGTTTTTTTGCGGCAGCGCGCTGTTTGATCTGTTGCGCGCGGCGCTTCGCCTCGGCAGCCGCCTGCTCTGCTTCGCGCGCTCTATTTTCTGCCAACGTGGTTTTGATTCTGGCAAAAGCCGACGCCAGCTTCTCGGCGAAAGTGGAGAAGATATTTTTGGCAGGCGCTGCATGCGCTGCCTGCGTCGGGGTCGCTTCTCTTTGGATTTCGGGATTTTTGACGGACACATGCCCATGCACGGGAGGTTTCTGATTGATCGTCGCTTTCGGAGAGCTGCATGGGACGATGTCGCCTCTGTCGTCGAAGCAGAACTCCTCCTCCGTCACCGTCACGCCGTTTTCGCCCTTTTTGTGCAGCTTCTTCGCGCTTTTGCGTTTGGCAGCGGCTTTGAGCAGTTTTTTGACGCGGGTCGGAAGCTTGCGGATGCTCTCGGTGGTGTAGCGGAAATAGCCCCGGTTGACCTTCAGGATCAGCGTATCGCCTTTGGCGAGCGGTTCGTTGAAGATGATATACATATCCTCCCGCTGATCGTCGTTGCGAAAATAGATCTCGCGGCCGTTTTTCATCACGATGTCGTAGCTGGCATCGGGCAGATAACGGCTGAGATCTTTGGTCACGCGAAAGGAGTCGCCCCGCTTCGGATAGAAAACGCTCTTCTGGCCCGGGCCGAGCAGTTTGGTCGTAGTCACCCGCTCTGCACCGAACAATCCCGAGAGCAGGAGCATGACAATGAGTAGACTTTTCAAGATGCACACCTTAAATTAAAATTGTAATTATTATACATCATTTATATAATATTTAGATATGATGATCGAATTCTGGTAAAATATCTTTCATTTTTTTGATTTTATCTTCAACTATCAGCAGTTCTTCAATATCCCGCCGTAACTTGGCCATATCGTAGCGCGTCGTCTCGGAGACGAGAATCGAATCGTACATCGTCTTTTTGTCCGCTTCGTCGATGAGCAGCTCTTCGTAGAGTTTCTCACCCTTGCGAAGCCCGGTAAAGACGATTCCCAACTCCTCTTTGCCGTAGATCTGCAGCATTTTCCGTGCCAGATCGACGATCCTGACCGGCTTGCCCATATCGAGGATGAAGAGTTCGTTCTGTCGGGCGATGGCGGCCGCCTGAAGCACCAGCTGGCATGCTTCGGGGATCAGCATGAAGTAGCGCGTGATTTCGGGATGGGTGATCGTCAGCGGACGGTTCTGCGCGATCAGCTTTTTGAATTTGGGGATGACACTGCCGCTCGAGCCCAGCACATTGCCGAACCGCACCGCCGTGATCAGCGTATCGCGGCTCTCGACATTCTGCGCATAGAGTTCACAGATGCGCTTGGTCGCACCCATCACGTTGGTCGGGCGCACTGCTTTGTCGGTCGAGATCAGGACGAACTTCTGCACTCCGTAGGCGATACTCAGATCGATTGTGTTGATCGTACCGATGATATTGTTGAGCACGGCACCCTCGACATTCTCTTCGCACAGCGGCACATGTTTGTAGGCGGCGGCATGGATGACGATGTCGGGCCGGTATCTGCGGAATGTCTTCTCCAGCAGTTTCCGATCGACCACCGACTGCATCAACGGGACGACATCCTTGTGCAGCAACGCTTCGGTGATCTGATAGAGATTGTATTCGCTGTGATCGAGCAGAATCAACCGCTTCGCACCGCTGCGGCTGCACTGCCTGGCGATCTCGCTGCCGATACTCCCTCCGGCACCGGTGATCATGACGACCTTCTCCTGAATCAGTGCGTCGATCGCGGCGGTATCGAGATCCTTGGGACGGCGGGCGAGGAGATCTTCGATCGCGATATCGCGCAGAGGCTCCTCCTTGTCTCCGAGCAGTTTGGAGAGTTTGATCCGCTCCACGCCCGCCTTTTTGAGCCGCTCGAAGAGGGCGTCGAGCGCTTCGGGGGTATAGGATTTGGTGATGATCGCACTGGCAATATTGTGCTTTTCGACCAGCTCCTCGAGCGCCTCGCAGGGATAGACCCGACGGTTGAAGAGGTAGGAGTTGACCATGCTTTTGTCGTTGTC
>CAYLLC010000079.1:0-8592 GCA_964384355.1 uncultured Sulfurospirillum sp.
AAACGCATTGCAATCCTTTGTTGTATTGATTATGATGATTTGTCCCTATATCGGCTTACGGACCGTTTACTTGATACTGGACAACCATATGTATGATGCATAAAAAATATCTTATCTTATTTTATTTTATGTAAAGTTTAAACTTTATCGCGCAATCAGTTTATGCCTCTGCTTTTACATAGTCTGAAAAGGTCATCACCCGATTATCCGGTTTCAGCCTCTCTAAAAACCGATCCAGCTGCTCCAGCGAATAGGGCGAGACCGCTTTGGGATGACCGATGACGACGAAGTTCCCGTCCGGATCCCGCTTTGCGCCGGCTTGCAGTGCGCGGGTCAGCAGTGATGCCCGCAATCCGTCCATCGAGACGATCGATTTGGTCGGCCGCGTCAGCATGCGCAGCAGGGATGCATTGGAGGTGCCGCCTGCGCCGATACCGTCGGCGAAGACTCTGTGCTTTTCAGAGGCGAACTTCTTCGTCAAAGCGTAGCGCCAGAAAAAGAGCGGGCTGACACGGTGGACCGAGATAGGCACTTCGAGGAAGTAGCCATCCTCCTGCTCTCTCAGCGGATCGGTTTCGAACCGATAGCGACTCTTTTGCGGCATACCCCGGAAGTCGTAGTAGTGGGTCTGCGAACTGTTGAGGCCATCTTCGTAGAGGGTACTGTCCAGCCAGATACCGTGCTTTCTGAGTGCAGGTCCCAGCTTGTCGAAAGGCTGCAGGCACCATCCGCCCGCACGATAGGCGAATACCCCCTCCCCCACGATATCGGTCAGCGCCTCTTTGTATCGACGGACGATATCCTCGATCTCGGCTTCGTCGAAAGCGTGAATTCTGAAGCGGGATGTATCCATCTGCCATCCCCTCTCATCGTAGGTGCAATCTTCCCAGTGAGGATGGATATGCAGCTGTATATCGTGTCCTTTGGCATGCAACTCTCTTATCTGTGCCGTAACGGCATCGTAATCGGCTTTCGCCGCGGGAAAGCGCTCTTTGTATCCGGCAAGCCGCGCGAGATAGCCGCTGTCGACATAGAAGACAAATTTCGCATCGTGTCGATCCGCCACCTCCAGAAGCTTGCGCGTCGGCAGCAGAATCGTCCGCTCCACACTACCGGGATTGGTTCCGGAGAAGAGTTCGTAATCGAGGGTCAGAAAAATATTCATCGCAATCTTTCTTAATATATTTTTATCTTGTAATTATAGTTTATTTACATAATCTTAAACTTAATACGCTAAACTTTTCTCAATTCAGACCGATTTAAAATCAAATCTGTTTCATTTTTTATCCAAAAAAGAGAATATAACACAGAAAAGGAAATGCATGAAAATCGTAAAAACCGGATGGTGGCTGGCCCTGATCCTGCTGATCGGCGGATGTTCATCGATGCAGATCGCCAAGAGCGGGCAAAATCCTCCCAGACTCGCACCCCGCAGTGCGATCGCCGTAGCACCCTTTCACAACTACACCGCTACGCCGATGGCCGGATACAGCGCCGCTTCGATCGCGAAGGTGATTCTCGAAAAGCATGGCTACCCTGCCGCAGAGCTGGCGATGCAGCCCAAAGATGACGACATCACGGATGCACGACAACTCTCCACCCAAGCCAAAATCGCAAAAGCGAAAGCGGCGGGATACCGCTATCTGCTCGACGGCAAGGTGACCGAGTGGCGCTACAAAACGGGGATCGATGCGGAGCCCGTAGCGGGTCTGGTCGTCGATCTGATCGACACCGAAACCGGCAAACATCTCTACAGCGGCAGCGGCAGCAAAGAGGCGCTTTCGGGCAGTGCACTGACACTGACGGCCCAGCAGCTCCTCGACAGACTCCTTCCCTGAATGTTCACATCGATACGACTCGGGCTGGCGAAACTCCGGCTCTTTACGACCTGGTGGGAGACGCTGCTTCTCTCACTCATCGCCGTCACCGGACTCTACCTGCTCAGCGACGAAATCAGCGTCAGATTAGACAGCTACCACGATGTCATGCTGCTCTTTCTGGCGCTGATCACACTCTACAACGGCACCCTTTACGGGATCATGTCACTGGCAGTCATCACCTTCGGGCTCTACTTTTTTACGCTGCAGTACCAGAGTACGACGATACTGGAGTATCTCGTCTTTGTACTGCTGCTGGGAGAGTTCCACTTCCATTTCCGGCGCAGAGGCAGAGAGGATCGCGAGGAGAAGCAGTATCTCAAAACCAAATTCCGCGAACTCAGCAACGCCTTCTACGCACTCAAAGTCTCGCATGACCAACTCGAGAAGGGGTATCTCCTCAAGCCGGTGACGCTGCGTTCGCTCATCATGGAGCTGGCACAGAACCACAAAGGCACGGAGAGTTATCATGCGCTCTTCGAGACATTGACCGAACTCTTTGCACTCAAAAGTGCCCTGCTGTGTGCGCTCGATGTGAATGAGAATCCCCAAAAACAGATTCCGCTGGGTACATCGAAATGGCAATACGATCCGGAACATCCGATGCTGCAGCGGGCCCTCCAGACGAAAAAGCCGGTCTTTCTGGCCGAAGATGAGATCGAAATGGTACAGAAGGAGCCGATACTGGCGGTCCTCCCGCTTCTCGACAGCGGCGAGCGTATCAAGGGAATTTTTGTCATCGAAGAGATGGATTTTCTCACCTTCAATATGGAGAATCTGCTCAAAATCGAAATCCTGCTGGAGTACCTGCTGCAGGAGCAGCGCTACCGAGAAGAGCGACAAGCGCACTTCAGCCATCTGCAGTTTCCCGATATCGATGCGCGATTTCAATTCGAGACCGAGCGGCTGCTGGATATGTATCACCGTTACGCCGTACACTCTGCGGTCGTGGTCGTCCAGACGACCGACCCTGCGATTTCACTGGTGCTGGAAAACTTCAAGACCAAAAAGATGCGGCTTCTCGATATGGTCGCCCATCACCGCAGTCCGGAAGCGGACTTCTATCTCTTCCTGCTTCCGCTGGAGCGGCTCTCGGGTGCGATCAGCTTCAGGCAGCGCATCGAAAAAGAGCTCACATCCCTGCAGAGCGACCGTTACAGCATCATCGTCACGGAGATCGACAAGATCGATACCGTAGAGGAGTGGATCCGTGAAAAACGTGCTTGATCCCCGCCTCCTGCTGCTTTTTGCAATCGCTGCAAGTGCGGAGTATCTCGCGGTGTCGCACGGATTGCTCATGCATACCGTCTCCCGCAAAGCGTTGGCCGGCGCGCTGCTGCTGCATCTGGGCGCCTCCGCCATCATGGCGACGGCACAGGGCGCACTGCTGCCTCCGCTCTATCACAATCAGCGGCGTCCGATTCTGCTGCTGCTCGGAGCTGTCAACTTCATCGTACCCGTTTTCGGTATGCTCACGGGATGGCTCCTGCTGCTGTGGGGATTTCGAAAAAGTCAGGATATCCGACTCACACAGGAGGTCGACGAGATCGATACGGAGAACCTGTCGGAGCGCTTCCCCGTCGTCAGCCGCAGTTTCGGCGAAGGCTCCCTCCCCGCGCTGATCGTCAACAGCTATGTCCCCTCTGCCAAAAAGATCCGGGCGATCTCGCTGCTGACCGAGATGAAGAGCAAAGCCTCTCTCGATCTGATCAAAAAGACCCTGCAGGATCCCAACGACGAAGTGCGGCTCGTAGGATTCGCGACCCTCGACAACCTCGAAAAGCGCATCAACGAGAAGATTCACCGACTCAAAACGGTCGCCCAGGTCCAGCCCGATCCGCAGATACGGGCCAGAACGCATGCCGAGCTCGCATTCACCTACTGGGAGCTGCTCTATCAGGGGCTTGCCGACGCGCAGCTGGTCCACTTCATCGTCGAAAATATTCTGCGTGAAATCGCCGAAGCGCAGAAGGTGATCACCGACGATCCCAAGCTCTACAAACTGCATGGCCGCGTGCTGCTGGAGCAGAAACGGATCGCCGAAGCGCGGGAAGCCTTTCTCAAGGCACTCGAATATGGCCTCCCGATGGGAGAGATCGCCGCGTTTATGGCACAGATCGCATTCGAGGAGCACAACTACGACCGTATCCCCTACTGGATGCAGAAAATTCCCCGACAGAGCCTCAACTATCAGCTCCATGCCCTGCGCAGCGTCTGGGTGAGGGAGGCATGATGCAGATTCTGCTAGAGCACGATACCCCGATCGATATCCTGATCGTCAGCGAGGGGACCTACCCCTATGTCCGCGGCGGCGTCAGCTCCTGGATCGATCAGCTGATGCGCGGTTTGCCGCAGTTTCGATTCGGGATTCTCTTCATCGGCAGCAGGCGCGAAGAGTATGAGGGTATCCAGTACGACTATCCCGACAATCTCGTCTATCTGAGCGAAACCTATATGTTCGAAACGGAGCATGCGCACAGCGTCAAAGCGCGCCGCGGCGATCCCGATGCGCTCTCCAAAATCTCGCAGATTCATGACTGGTTCAAAGATCCGCAGGCAGCGCTGCCGCGAAAGTTGCAGGAGCTCGACTTCTACCTCGAAGAGGTCGATGAACCCTTTTTCCTCCACAGTGCGCGTGCATGGGAGTATATCACGACGCTCTACGAGCAGCATGCGCCGGATATGCCCTTCGTCGAATATTTCTGGACGGTGCGCAGCATCCACGCCCCGATCTGGAAGCTGGCCAACATCGCCAAAGTGCTCTCGGGCAAAGCGAAGCTCATCCATACCCCCTCGACGGGATATGCCGGCTTCGTGGGTACGCTGCTGTCGCAGAACGACCGCATACCGCTGATTCTCACCGAGCATGGCATCTACACCAAAGAGCGCCGTATCGATCTGCTCTCGAGCCACCTCTTCGGGAGCAGCAAAAGCGATCTCGCCAGAGAGCGCGGCGAGGATGACTATATCAAGCAGATGTGGATTCGCTTTTTCGAGGGGATCGGACGCTTCTGCTACAGCTGTGCCGACCCGATCCTCTCACTCTACAAAGGGGCACAGCAGGCGCAGATCGCCTACGGGGCCGATCCCCGGCGCTGCCGTGTGATACCCAACGGCGTCGATACCGAGAGGCTCGCCGGAGCATGCGAAGCGCGGAGGGAGGAGATCCCGCATGTCGTCACCCTTATCGGACGCGTCGTCGCGATCAAGGATATCAAAACCTTCATCCGTGCGATCCGTATCGCCGCCGATACGATGCCCGATATCGAGGGGTGGATCGTCGGCCCGATGGATGAAGATCCCGACTATGCGATGGAGTGCATGCAGATCATCCAGAATCTCGATCTGAGCGACAAAGTCAAATTTCTCGGCTTTCAGAATATCCTCGATATCCTCCCCAAAAGCGGATTGCTGACGCTCACATCGATCAGCGAAGGGATGCCGCTGGTGATTCTGGAAGGGTTCGCTGCGGGTGTGCCGTGCGTCGCGACCGATGTCGGCTCGTGCCGGGAGCTGATCGAAGGGGCCCTCGACGACGCGGATATCGCCATCGGCAAAGCGGGCGAAGTGGTACCGATCGCAGATGCCGCCGCACTGGCGAGTGCCTATACCGCACTGCTCGGCGACAGCGTCCGATGGCAGAGATGTCAGGCCAACGCCCTCAGACGCGTCACGACCTACTACAGACAGGAACAGTTTTTGCAACACTACCGCGATATCTACGAGGAGGCGCTACAGTGGCAGGTATAGGGTTCGAACTCAAAAAGATCCTCAGAAAGGGTACGCTCGCCTCGATGCTGCACACCTACTCGCTCTCCGCGGCACTCAGCAGCGGCCCGTGGGTCATCTCGATGATCGTCATCATGCTGGTCGGATTCGTCTCCTTTTCGATCAGTGCAAACGCGATGCAAAGCAGCGAGTACCAATCGGTGATCACCTATGTGCTGATGCTCGCCTCGAGCCTCATCTTCAGCAGCTTTTTCCAGCTCCCCTTCACCCGCTTCGTCGCCGACCGGATCTTCGAAAAGCGCGAATATCTGGTCCTGCCCAACTACTTCGGCCTGCTGATCGTCATCTTCCTCAGCGGCACCGTGACGATCATCCCCTTTGCGCTCTGGTTCTTCGAGACCCAGAGCAACCTCTTTCTGATCCTCTTCATCACTACATTTCTGGTGCTCAACGCCGTCTGGATCAGCAATATCCTCGCCACCTCCCTGCGGCTCTTCCGCGTCACGATCCTCGCATACGCCGTCAGCTACGGGCTTATCTTTCTCCTCTCGCTTCTGCTGACGCCCTACGGCAAGGAGGGGTTGCTTTTCGCATTTCTGACGGGCAATCTGCTCCTCTTTTTCATCCTGACGATGACGATCATCGACCACTACCCGTCGCAGTATCTGGTGCGATTCGATTTTTTCGATCCCAAAAGTTTCTATTTCAGACTGGGCATCACCGGCTTTTTCTACAATATCGCCATCTGGATCGACAAGATCATCTTCTGGTACTCCCCCGTGACGGGGCATGCGGTGATCGATCGCCTGCACACCTCGATCGTCTACGATATGCCGATCTTTCTGGCCTATCTGGCGATCATACCCGGGATGGCGGTCTTCTTCTACCGTCTCGAAGCCGACTTCTCGGAGAATTACGACCGCTACTACGATGCGGTACGCGAAGGGGGCACCCTCTCGCTGATCCGAAAGGAGCGCTACGCCATGATCGATACGATCCGTCTGGCGCTGCGCGAGATCATCGTCATTCAGGGGATCTTCAACCTCATCATCCTCATGATCTCCAAACCGCTCTTCGCGATGCTCCATATCCCGCAGCTCTATCTGCCGCTCTTCTATATCGATCTGCTCGGTACGCAGCTGCAGCTGGGGTTCATGTCGGTGCTGGCGATCCTCTTCTATCTCGATCGACAGCGGGAGGCGATGGTGCTGAGTATCCTCTTTTTCCTCTTCAATGCCGCCGGTTCGTGGATCTCGATCCAGCTTGGCCCCTACTTCTTCGGGTACGGCTTCACGACGGCGCTGCTGCTCGTCTTCATCATCAGCCTGATCCGGCTGCGATACACGATGCAAAGGTTGGAATATGAGACATTCATGCTGCAGTAGGATCTTCTGGGTGCTTTCGCTGCTGGCGACACTCCTCTTCGCCAAAGCCGCACCCTCCGTCGCCTTCTACTACGGCGACGATCCTTCGGCCGACTTTTTCGAGCAGTTCGATCGGGTCGTCGTCGATCCCGACCGTATCGATCCGATCTGGCCCCGTCGCTACCCCGACAAACTCTTCGCCTATGTCAGTATCGGCGAGCATGAGGCGTGGCGGGGCGCTACCCCGAAGGGCAAAGCGTGGAAGCTGGGCAAAAACCGCGCATGGAACTCGGAAGTGGCCGATCTGACCGACCCCGGTTACCGCGCTTTCGTGCTGCAGCGGTTCGCTACGCTGCATGCCCGAGGCTATCGCAACTTCTTTCTCGATACGCTCGATGCGGTCTTCGGCAAAGTGCATGACGCCAAAGCGAGGGAGGCACAGAAAGCGGCACTCTCGACACTGCTGGCAGCGATCCGGGCGCACTACCCCGATGCGAAGCTGATCGCCAACCGCGGCGTCGAAGTGATGGAGCAGCTCTGCCGCACCGTCGATGCATTCGCGATCGAATCGCTCTACAAGGGTATCGATGCCAAAACCAAAGCCTATATCGATCTCCCCGAGCATGACAGCGCATGGATCAGGACGCAGCTCGATCGGGCCAAAGCATGCGGGCTGCAGCCGATCGTCATCGACTATCTCCCCGAGGATGCCGCGAAAGCACGCGCCGAAGATGCCCGAAAGATCACCGAAGCGGGCTATACCCCCTACATCACCGACCGCTACCTGCAACACTACGGCCGGGGCACCGAAAGCCCCGTCAGACGCGAAGTGCTCCTCCTCTACGACTCCGCCGCCCTCAAAGATGGCGACAAAGTCTACGCCAACGCCCACCTGATGTCGAGCATGCCGCTGGAGTATCTGGGATATATCCCGGTGCTCAAAGATATCCGTGACGGCCTCCCCTACGGCGGCATCGATCGCTACGCCGGTATCGTCATCTGGCCCGACGGCTACTATCATGATCAGCAGAAGCTCTTCGCCTGGGTCGCCGCCCGTATCCGCGAGGGCCAGAAGCTGCTCTTTCTCAACGACTTCGGATTCGAGATGACGCCTGAACGCGCCAAAGCGCTGGGACTGCGCACCGAACCTGCCCCCACCCGCACCCTCTTCGCCCGGACAGTGTCACATGCACCGATGGCCGGATATGAGATACCCGCCCGTGCCGAAGAGGTGACGACCCGCCTGTATGCGCCCCGCGCCAGGGTACTGCTGCAGGCACAGGATGATGCGAACCGTACCTTCGATGCCGCTGCGATCACCTCCTGGGGCGGGTACGCCGTCTACGGTTCGGCACAGAAAGATATCGAAAAGGAGCCGCTCTGGCGCATCGATCCCTTTGCGCTTTTCAGCAAGGCGCTCGATCTGCAGCCGCTGCCCGTGCCCGATCCGACCACCGAAAACGGCCGTCGCATCCTCTTCGTCCATATCGATGGTGACGGTTTCATCGAAAAGGTGCGCTTCGACCCCGAAAAGTATGCCGCACAGACGCTCTACGACCAGATCCTAAAGCGCGAAAAGCGCATCCGGATCAGCCTGCAGTCGCATGTCGCAGTAAAGGCCC
>CAYLLC010000080.1:0-8579 GCA_964384355.1 uncultured Sulfurospirillum sp.
GTGTCACAGATATTCGGTGTCGTCATGCTCGGTATCGCGATCTGGATGCTGGAGCGCATCATCCCCGCTTCGGTCACGCTCTTTCTCTGGGGGCTCCTCTTCGCCGGAAGCGCCATCTACATGGGTGCGCTGGAACCTTTCAAAGCCGGTATACGCAACGAAGCGAAGCTGATCAAACTGCTCGCGGTCGTCATGCTGGTGATCGGTATCCTGGAGATCGTCGGTGCATTCAGCGGCGCGAAGAATCCGCTCGATCCGCTGGAGCCTTTCAAAGCGCAGCGAGGCGCATCCGGCGGCAGTGCCGGCGTCGGCATCGCTGCGCCGGCGTTCAGGGTGATCCACTCCGCTGCGGAGCTCGACAAAGCGATCGCCGCGAGCGACAAACCGGTCATGCTCGACTTCAGCGCCAAATGGTGCAGCGCATGCAAGGAGCTGGAGCATATCACCTTCAAAGATCCGCAGGTGGTCGCACTGCTGCGCAACTTCACCCTGCTGCGCGCCGATGTCACCGACAACAGCCCCGAAGAGAAGGCGCTGCTGAAGCGTTTCAACCTCTTCGGGCCGCCGGCGATGATCTTTTACGACCGAAACGGCAACGAAATCAGACCGCTCAAGACGATCGGCTACAAACCACCCGAAAGTTTCATACCCATACTCAAAAAAGCGTTAGGAAAATAGTCGCATGCTTATCACCATCGGAATCATCTACTTTATCTATGTTTTGACCAAAATCTACATCTCCACGATGGAGATCGGATTCGTGGCCAAAGCCAAAAACGACCCCGCCGTCATACTCGATCCCTCCAACTACATCAAAGCGGCCAACTACAGGATCGCCACGCAGCGTATGGAGATGCTCTCCACGCTCGTCGACTATCTGATGTTCATCTTCTGGATCGGATTCGGGCTCAAATGGCTCGAGAAGAGCATTACCGTCGCCGACCCGACGCTCAAATCGGTCCTCTATGTACTGGCGTTCGTCGTGATCGGCTATCTGGTATCGCTGCCGTTCGATCTCTACAAGACCTTCCATCTGGACAAACGGTTCGGCTTTTCGAATATGACACCCCGACTCTACCTGATCGACACCCTCAAGAGCGCCCTGCTCTTTCTGATCTTCGGCGGTGCGATCCTCTGGGTCATCGTCAGGCTGATCGAAACGACGCCGAACTGGTGGCTCTGGGGATTCGGATTCATCTTCGTCGTGATTCTGATCGTCAACATGATCTATCCGACACTCATCGCGCCGATCTTCAACAAATTCGAAGTGCTCAGAGACGACAGCCTCAAAGCCTCGATCGAAAAGCTGCTCGCGACGGTCGGGCTCAGAAGCGACGGGGTCTTCACGATCGATGCCAGCAAACGCGACAACCGCCTCAACGCCTACTTCGGCGGGCTGGGCAAATCGAAGCGCGTCGTCCTCTACGATACGCTGCTGCAGAAGCTGAACGAAAGAGAGCTGCTCGCGGTACTGGGGCATGAGCTGGGGCACTACAAACACAGGGATATTTTCAAAAATATCTTCATGTCCGCGATGCTGATGTTCGTGCTCTTCTATATCTTCGGCCATCTGCCGCAGCAGCTCTTCGATGCGATCGGCATCCCCAAAGCCCCCCATACGATCATCGCGATCTTTCTGATCTTCGCACCGATCGTCTCCTTCGTCTTCATGCCGCTCTTCGGTATCGTCAGCCGCAGCAACGAATATGCGGCCGACGTATTCGGCGCCGAGAGTCAGGATGCCCCCTCGCTGGCCAACGCCCTGCAGAAGCTGGCCAACGAGAACAAGAGCTTTCCCAGGTCGCATCCGCTCTTCATCTTCTTCTACTTCACCCATCCGCCGCTGATCGAGCGGCTGCGTCGGCTGGGAGTCAAAATAGACGAAGATGGATGAGAGACCGACGGTCAAAGCGGCGCTCAGGCGCGCTTCGGAGATGTTGCAAAACCCCAAAGAAGCCGCAATCCTGCTGGCGCACCATCTCGGGAAGGACCGCCTCTGGCTGATGATGCACGAGGATGCGTATGTCGAAAGGAGTGACGCCTTTTTCGCACTGACGGAGCGGCGCGTGCGGCATGAGCCGATCGAATATATCACCGGCAGCGTCTCCTTCTACGGCGAGACGTTCCACATCGCACCGGGGGCGCTGATCCCCCGCCCCGAAACGGAGCTGCTGATCGACCATGCCGCGGAGATCATCGCCCGCGAATCACTGACGAGAATCGCCGAGATCGGCACCGGCAGCGGGATCATCTCCGTCATGCTGGCACGCAGATTTCCGCAGCTCTCGATCACTGCGACCGATATCGATCCTGCCGTCTTCGCGATCGCCCGACGCAATGCCGAGGCGTTCGGGGTGGCCGAGCGCATCACCTTCGTCCATACCCCCTATCTCGAAGGAATTAAAGAGAATTTCGATATGATCGTCTCCAATCCTCCCTATATCGCCAACCACTTCACGCTCGAACCGCCGCTGGGATATGAGCCCCCGCATGCCCTCTTCGGCGGCGATGCGGGAGACGAGATACTCAGAGAGATCATCGATCTGGCGATCGAGAGGGAGATTCCGTGGCTCGCATGCGAAATGGGATACGATCAGAAGGAGCGCCTGTCGCGATACATGCAGCGTCAGGGTGTCAGCTCCTGCAGCTTTTATCGCGACTACAGCGGCTTTGACCGCGGATTTACCGCACAGACAAGGAGTGAAGCATCGCAAACCGTAAAGAGGTGATCATTTTCAGAGATGTCCACAAATCCTTCGGCCCCAAAGAGGTGCTCAAGGGGCTCACCTTTTCGGTCGAAGAGGGGAAGATCTGCGTCGTGATGGGCCCCTCCGGTACCGGAAAATCGACCGTCATCAAGCATATCGTCGGACTCCTCAGACCGACCTCGGGCGAGATTATCGTGGAGGGGATGCATGTCGAGGATGCCGACGAAGCGCGTCTGCTCAAGATCCGCAGGCGTGTCGGATTCGCCTTTCAGTTCGGTGCGCTCTTCGACAGCATGAGTGTCTATGAAAATGTCGCCTTTCCGCTCCATGAGCATACGAAACTCGACGAAGATGCGGTCGCGGCAAAGGTGCGCGAAGCGCTGGAGATGGTGGGGCTGAAGCCGGACGAAGTGATGCATCTCTATCCGCATGAGCTCAGCGGCGGTATGCAAAAACGCGCGGCGATCGCCAGGACGATCATCCTGCGTCCCGACATCATCCTCTACGACGAACCCACTTCGGGCCTCGATCCGATCGCCAGCGACCTGATCTCACGGCTGATCGTCAAGCTCCAGCGGGAGCTGGGCACTACATCGGTCGTCATTTCGCACGATATCAAGGAGAGCTTCAAAATCGCCGATCAGATGATCATGCTCTATGACGGCAAAATCATCGCCGACGACGAGCCGGAGTTTTTCAAAACGACCGACAATCCGATCATCCGCCGTTTCATCGACGGTATCAGTGAGCTGCAGCTCGACGAAGCGGAGTGATCCTCAGACCGTCTCGCACTTCTGTGCCAGCTTCTGCTCGAGGCGCTCCATCAGCGAATCGGGCGTATCGTTATCTTCGTGCAGCGTCAGGGCATACTCCAGCTTGACATGCATATTCACGAAGCTCTTCGCCTCGCTGATGCTCTTGATCAGATGGGCGATCTTCTGTGCCGACTCTTCGCTGCACTCGGGCAGCAGCAGCAGAAAGCGCCCCTCGTCCCACTTCGCCAGTACATCATGTTCGCGTATCTCGAAGCGTATGCTCTCCATCAGCTTTTCGGTCGCCTCGCGCACGAAGAAGGGATCGGTTTTGTCCCAATCCATCCTGAAGAGGATCATCGAGAGCTCTTTTTCATTGTTTCGATCGTTGTGAATATCCGAATTTGCAAATGCCGTCAGTTTCTCTTTGGTATATGTCGCCAGAAAATCATCGAACGAGACCTGATCTCTCAGCCTCTCGGAGCGTAAAAAAGCTTTGATAAAAAACATTTTCTTTCCAACCATAATCGTTACCTGCCTTAATTTTAATCTCGGTACGATCCCGTACCTAAAAAGCAAATCGGACTTTTGAAAATTTTTGTTAGATATTTTTTAACTTTTTTCAAAATACGAAACAAACTGTTACTTTTTATCCACTTTGTCACATAAGCATTCCCGAACAGATCAAAAATCCTTATTTTTTGGGCAAAATGAGAAAATCATTGAACCATTATACGCTTTTTTGACTTCCGAATCAAATTTGTCTTGAAAAAGGCAGAGAGACGGCTAAAACTTTTTTTGACACTACCGATATACACATAAGCCTTTGCAGCGCTCTTTTTTCAACTCCTCCTCTTTTGGGAGTGTTGCAAGGCCTCTTTCAGACGCTTTCCAGATTGTCCAGTTTCAGCCAAAAATTTTCAACGCCTTTTCGAGATCTTCGGGCGTATCGATACCGAAACTCCTGCTCTCGACCTCCACCATCGCGATCTTCTCACCGAAATAGAGCGCACGGAGCTGTTCGAGCTTCTCGATATCCTCCAGCGGCGAACTGCCCAGCGCACAGAACCGCTCCAGACTCTCCCGCGTAAATCCGTAGATTCCCAGATGGCCGTAGTAGTCGTGGTGCTCCTCTCTGTCGTAGGGGATCTTGCTGCGCGAGAAGTAGATCGCATAGCCGGCATGGTCCATGATCACCTTGACATGGTTGGGATCGTCGGCAAATGCGGGTTCGATCCGTTTGTAGCAGCTGACCATCATGAGATCTTCCGACGCCCGGACCGCCTCCCCGACCCGCGAAAAGACGCGCTGCACCACTTCCGGCTCGATAAAGGGCTCATCCGCCTGCACATTGACGACGATCTCATCCGCATCGAGCCCCAGTTTGGCCGCAGCTTCACGGGTCCTGTCGGTACCGCTTCTGTGATCCGGGGAGGTCATCACCGCCTCGAAACCGTGTGCCGCGGCACTCTCGGCCACCGCTTCGCTGTCGGTCGCGATCGCGACTCTGTCGATACGCTCGACTCTGCGTGCCGTGGCGATCACCATCGGCACCCCGCCGATATCTGCGAGGACTTTGTTGGGGAAACGGCTCGAAGCGACTCTGGCGGGTATGATGATCATCGTGCTCCCTTTAGGGTGAATTTGGATAAAATAAAATGGTATGGAATCCTCTCCGTTTACTACCCGATGAGGATGCTACTATTTTGAATCATAACAAAAAAAGGTTTACGCTTTTGTTGCTTTATCAGGAAGAGAGCGGCTTTCTCTTCAACTCGGATGCCCATTTTCTCTACGATTTCATCAGCCGTTTTCCGATTCGCGGAGCACTGCTCGATCTGGGTTGCGGATGCGGTATTCTGGGGCTGCTGTGCGCCAGAGACCTGCCCGTCTCCGTGACGCTGCTCGACCGTCAGCCGCACAACACCATGCTCGCCGCACAAAACGCCGGAGTCAACGGCATCGAAGCGGAGGTGATCGAGGGCGACTTTCTCGAGACCGATATGCCGAAATCGTTCGATGTCGTCGTCTCCAACCCGCCCTACTACCACGACGGGGCCGACACCAGCGACAACGACAAAATCGCCCTCTCCCGGGCTGCCGGTTTCCTCCCCTTCGAAGCGATGATCTCGCGGATCAACCGCTGTATCAGACCCAGAGGCCGCCTCATCTTCTGCTACGACGCCAAACAGCTGCCGATGCTGATGCGGGTACTGCAGGAGAAGCGCTTCACCGTCTGCGATATCCGTTTCGTACACGGACGCGCCGACAGGCCCGCCCATCTGGTGCTGATCCATGCGCGCAAAGGGGCCAGATCGCTCGCTGCGATCCACCCGCCGCTGATCCATTTTGACGGCGAAGAGATGAGCGAAGAGGTAAAATCCATTTATCAAAAAACAAGGACTTATAGTATAAAATGCAGAATATCATAAGAAAAGAGGGATTCTCCTACGGGTTCGATCCCTCGAAGTGTGCAGCGTGTGAAGGCAAGTGCTGTACGGGGGAGAGCGGATACATCTGGCTGACGCCCGCCGAGATGCAGAAGATCGCCGACTATCTCGAGATACCGATCGCGCGCTTCAAAGCGGACTACCTGCGAAAAGTGCGCTACCGCTACTCGCTGAAAGAGCGGCAAAACGGTGAGAGTTTCGAGTGTATCTTTTTCGACGGCGTCGCCAAAAACTGCTCGATCTATCCCGTGCGCCCCTCGCAGTGCGCGACGTTTCCCTTCTGGGACTATTTTAAACAACATATAGAAGAGGTGACCGAAGAATGTCCGGGTATCGTTTTACCAAAATAGGTGTCGCTGTCTCTCTGGCGGCTATGCTGGCTGCATGCGCCCACAAAAGCGTGACGCCCCTGCAGCTTGTGACGCAGAAGATAGAGAAACCGAAACTCGACATCGCGCAGAGCGAAGCGGATACCTACGCGATTATCGCGATGGATGCCTACGACAGAGAGGATTTCGCGACAGCCGCCCGCTACTTCGAGAAGCTCTACGACCTCGATCCGCGCAAGGAGTTTCTGATCGAAGCGATCAAGTCGGCCAGCATGCGCAAAGATTTCAAAACGATCAAAAGGCTCCTCGAGAAGGGCAAAGGCAAATTCGGCGACGACAAATTCATCAACCGCTATCTGGTCGCCTACTACCTCGACCGGCACCAGATCGACAAGGCCGAAAGCATCGTACAGAAGCTGCTGGCCCGACAGCCCGAAGAGAAAGATTACGAGCTCGCCGCCATCCTCGCCAAAGTACGGGGTGACATGCCGGAGGCCGAGCGCTACTACACCAAAGCCTACGAAATCGCCCACGCACCCAAAACGCTCCTGGCACTCAGCGAACTCTATCTGCAGCAAAACCGCACCGACCGTGCGATCCGCATGCTCGAGACCCATATCCGTATCTACGGCTGTGACAGAGCGGTCTGCGGCATGCTGGTCAAAATCTATACCCAGAAGCAGGATCTCAAAGCGCTCGAAAGCATCTACAAGCGCCTCTACCGCAAGACAAAAGATCCGCTCTACGCCAATGCCCTGCTAGAGCTCTACGCCTACCAGAAACGCTACGACGACGCAATCGCCTTTTTGAAACGGGAGCACTTCGACGACGATACCCTGCTCGATATCTATACCGCCAAGAGAGATTACCGCCATGCCCTGCGTCTGGCGAACCGTCTCTACCGGGAGCGTCTCGATCCGAAATATCTGGCCAAAGCGGCGATTCTGGAGTATGAAGGCGCCCCGGTCAAGAGCAAAAAAGTGCTGCATGATGTATTGCAGAAGTTCGAGCAGTCGGTCTACAAACTCGACGATCCGCTCTTCTACAACTACTACGCCTATCTGCTGATCGATCATGATATCGATGTCGCCAAGGGAATCCGCCTGGTCAAAAAGGCGCTGGCACAGGTGCCCGACTCCCTCTTCTACATCGACACCCTCGCATGGGGATACTACAAAGAGGGCAAATGTCGGGAGGCATGGAAGCTGATGCAGCCCTACCTCGACGAAAAAGAGCCCGAGATCGTCGAACACATCGAAAAGATCAAAAAATGTCTGAAGGAAAACGCACAGTGATACTCGACAAGATTCTCAAAGAGACCAAGAAACTGGTCAAAGCGCGCGAAAAGCAGCTGCCCCTCGACTGGCTGGGGCGCTCGCTCGCCTACAATCCCTACATCCCCAGAGATGTCAAACCCTCTCTCACATCGACGCCGGAGAATCCCTACCGTATCATCGCGGAGGTGAAGAAGGCGAGCCCCTCCAAAGGGGTGATCCGAGAAGATTTCGACCCGCTGGTGATCGCACAGGCGTATGAAGAGGCGGGTGTCGATGCGATCAGCGTCCTGACGGAGCCGACATTCTTCCAGGGAGATATCGAATACCTGACCGGCATACGGCGCTATGTCGGCACGCCGCTGCTGCGCAAGGATTTTATCTTCTGCGAATATCAGCTCGTCGAAGCGCTCGTCTACGGGGCCGACTTCGTGCTGCTGATCGCCAAGATGCTCTCCAAAAAGGATCTCAAAGATCTGCTCAACTACACATGGCATCTGGGCATGAACGCCCTGGTGGAGATTCATGACAAAGAGGATCTCAAAAATGCGATCCATGCGGGGGCCGACATCATCGGTATCAACCACCGCAATCTCGAGACTTTCGAGATGGATATGGATCTGAGCGAAAAGCTGATTCCCCTCATCCCAAACGGCAAGATCATCGTCGCAGAGAGCGGCATCAACGACCGTGAGACGATCCACAGACTCCACGACATCGGCGTCGATGCCTTCCTGATCGGCGAACACTTCATGCGGCAGGAGGATATCGTCTCCTCGGTCAAAGCACTCAAGGCGTAACGGTGGAGCGGCTGGTCGATCTGACGGAGGGCATCATCCGCTTTTTCGGCAAAGTCGCCGCGGCGACCGTGCTGCTGCTGAGTCTCCTCGTCGTCTACGACGCCCTCAGCCGCTACCTCTTTCACGGCGGCTCCGTCGCACTGCAGGAGCTGGAGTGGCATCTCTTCGATATTCTCTTTCTGCTGGGTCTCTCCTATGCCCTGCAGAGCGACAAACATGTCCGCGTCGATATCTTCTACGCCCGCTTCTCTCCCCGTACCAAAGCG
>CAYLLC010000081.1:0-8471 GCA_964384355.1 uncultured Sulfurospirillum sp.
ATGCAGGTAGCACCCAGTATACTCTCTGCCGACTTTGGCAAACTGGCAAGTGAGGTTGAAGCGATATGTGAGGGGGGATGCGATCTGGTGCATGTCGATGTGATGGACGGGCACTTCGTCCCCAATCTCACGATAGGGCCGGTCGTGGTCGAGAGTGTGGCGAAAGCGAGCAGCAAGCCGCTCGATATTCACCTGATGGTGGAGAACAACACCTTCTTCGTCGATCTCTTCGCACCGCTGAAGCCGAAATATCTCTCGTTTCATCTGGAGGAGGAGAAGCATCCCCATCGTCTGATTCAGAAGATTCGGGGCCTTGGCATCTCCCCCTCGATCGTGCTCAACCCGCACAGCCGGCCGGAGGATCTGGAGTATATCATCAACGATCTCGATATGGTGCTTCTGATGAGTGTCAATCCCGGTTTCGGCGGGCAGAAATTCATCCCCTCCGTCATCGAAAAAGCGGCCAGGCTCAAAGATCTGATTCTGCGCAAAAACGCTTCGACACTGATCGAAGTGGACGGCGGGGTCAACGGTGAGAATGTGCATGCGCTGAAAAAGGCGGGGGTCGATGTCGTCGTCGCGGGAAGCTATGTCTACGGCAGCGACGACTACGCTGCCGCGATCAAGAGTCTGCAGATCTGATGCGTGTCAAAATCTGCGGTATCACCAATCTCGAAGATGCGCGCGATGCGGTCGAAGCGGGTGCCGATGCGCTGGGCTTTGTCTTCTACCCGCCGTCACCTCGCTATATCGATCCTGTCAGGGCGCGGCAGATCATCGATCGGTTGCCGCCCTTTGTGGAGCGGGTAGGGCTCTTTGTCAATCTCGATGCCGGGCGCATCAACGCTATCTGTGCGGAAGCGGGAATCTCGCTGGCGCAGATCCACTTCGATGCACCGGATGCACTCTACGATGCGCTCGCGGTCAAACATATCAAAGTGGTGCGCGCAAAATGCCGGGAGGATCTATTGCGCTATTCTGACGAATACAGGATCGTGGATGCTTTCGTCGAGGGGTACGGCGGGGAAGGCAAGCGCCTCGATCCGGCATGGTTCGAGGGGGTGGATTGCACCCGCATGATACTTGCCGGAGGCCTGAATGCCGAGAATGTCGTGCAAATGTTGCGATTTCCCTTCTATGCCTTCGATTTGAGCAGTGGTGTGGAGCAAAAAAAAGGAAAAAAAGATAAAATGAAGATGCGAAATTTTATCAAAGTTGTAAAGAATGGAAAAATTTGACAATCTGATCACCAAACTGCAGTGTGGCGCTGTGCCCCGGGAGGAGTTCGAAGGGTGCATCCACCGCCTCAGAAAAAACTTCGACCTCACCCTCGATATCGATACACTCAACTTCTACGGTCTGCCTGTCGTCGCAGATGAAGAGAGCGTCTATCTGCGTACACAGCGCAACAGCTTTCGCGATGAGACTTACTGTATCGTCGATATCGAGACCAACGGCAACAGCCCCGTCAAAAACCAGATCATCGAGCTCGGTGCGATCAAGTACCGCAACGGTGAAATCATCGATCGGTTCGAATCCTATGTCTATGCCGACTATATCCCGCAGGCGATCGTGCGGCTGACCAATATCGAGCAGAGTGATCTGGCGGATGCGCCTTCTCTGAAGAAGGTCCTGCATGACTTCAAACTCTTTCTCGGGGATGATGTTTTTGTCGCACACAATGTGAAGTTCGATTATAATTTCATCTCTACATCTCTCAAAACGGTCGGCCTTGAAGAACTGCTCAACCGTAGGCTCTGCACCGTCGATCTGGCTCGCAAGACGATCGATTCCGAAAAGCATGGCCTGGCACACCTGCGTGAAGTGCTCGAGATCGATACGGGTGAGCAGCACCGTGCCTATGCCGATGCGCTGAGTGCCGCCAAAGTGCTCGATGCCTGTTTTCGCAATATCCCCGAAGAGGTGGTCACGACGGAGGACCTGATCGCATTCTCAAAGCACGCACCGAGAGCTTCGTCAAAACGCAAAAGAGGTTCGAAAAAGATAAAACAGAAAGAGGGAAACAGAGAAGAGGTGTAGTGTGATCGAGAGGGCGCAGCCAGGCTGCTGCCGTCTCCGTCAATACGCTTAGTGGTGGCTTTTCTGTACCACCAGAAGCATTTTGATGTTGATGATGATAAATCTGATGAACTGCCAGATGACGCAGGTTCTCAGAAACTTGACGATACCTGTCGGAACCATCGCCTCGAATTCCGGTGAGTATGGTTCGATGTGATGTACATGCGGTGTATGTTTGTTTTCTGCCATTTTTTCTCCTTGATCTATTATATATTTGCTTTCTCTTCAGAACAGGGGATGAACCCTGTCCGCATTTTCTATTCCGGAATCAGTGCCCAGCCCGGCTTGAGCTGTGCTTTCCAGAGGAACATATGGTGCAGGATATGCTTGATCCAGTGTCCTGCCAGACCGATCTCGCCGAATGTATAGTCGAGGTCTCGTCCGAGTCCCGGATACTTCTCGAAGTCCGGAACGACCGGATAGACGGTCAATGCCGCAGCGGTACCGTTGAAGAGACCTTTACCGGTAGATGCGACACATGCTGCACCCATCTCCGCCATAGAAGCTTCATGCGTAGGCTCCGCTGCACCGTTGATCATATCGACGATACTCTGTGCGACCGCTTTGCCGATGATACCGGAAGGCATACCGGTTCTCGGAGGTGTCGGGTTGATCGGTGTGCCGTTGGGTGATTTCATCGGCTTGGAGATCAGATGCGGCGGTGCGAATGCGATACCTGTCGCGAAGATATTCTTGTATGCAGGCGTCTGGTAGTTTCTCGGCCAGTCTGCCGCTTTCCACTCTTCGTAGGGTTTTGGCGTATAGTCCGCATCGACCTTCATCAGGCCGTTCGGCGCGAAGAGGGTATCGGTGATGTCCGAACCGTCTTTGCCGTAGGCTTTGAGGCCCACACCGGCAAACGGAGGAATCAGCATGGAGAAGTCGAACTCTTCGGTATCGGTTTCACCGTCGAGCAGTTCGTAGTGTACTTTGCCCGGCTCGACTTTGCTGACATGCGCACCGATGATCCAGTTGACATTTCTCTCTGCGAAGAGGGATTCCGCGAAGAGTTTGCTCGATGCCGCGTAACCGCCGCGTTTGATATGGAGGCCGCCGATACCGAAATCTCCGAGGAAAGATTCGTTGGAGATCCATGTGATCGTCGCTTTGTCTCTGAGGCCCGCCTGTCTGAGAACATGCTCGATGTTGAAGATATATTCGAATGCCGCACCCTGGCAGGTACACATACCGTGTCCCGTACCGACGAGGATTTTGACATGCTCGCCTTTGCGCATGCGGTCCATCAGCTTGCTGAGCTCTTCGTTCGCATGGATGGCATGATCTGCCGTACAGACCGATACGGTGTGTCCGCCGTCAGGTCCGAGACCCTCCGTCGCGCCGAAGTTGAGTTTCGGCCCTGTGGCGTTGATCAGATAGTCGTAAGTCACTTCTTCACTCTCACCCGCTTTGGCAGGATCGGTATACTCGATCGTGATGTAGGGTTTGTCCTGATCTTTGCCGCCCTCCGGATGGATGGAGACCGCTTTTGCCTGCTTGTAGTCGATACCTGCTTTGGCGTAGACCGGTGCCAGATCGAATGTGACATCCTCTTTGGTCATCTCACCTACACCGACCCAGATGTTGGACGGGATCCAGTTCCATTTGCTGTTGGGTGTTACCGCGACGACTTCATGCTCGTCACCAAGCCATTTTTTCAAAAAAGTTATAGCTGTATGTCCGGAAACACCAGCGCCCATAACTACGACTCTTGCCATATGCTCTCCTTTAGTTAATATAAAATCATCTAATGATTATATGGTAAAGTAGTTTAAGAATATATTATAAGCGCACATTTTTTATATAGTTAAAAGTTATGATAAAAAATTTTACTTATAACAATTATAAGTACGCGTTTTTGAATTCGACATACCTTCGGGCTGAGGCGTAGAGCTCGTGCACCTCTTCGTCGGTGAGGGTGCGCACCGCTTTGGCCGGAGCGCCCATGATCAGGCTTCTGGGAGGGAATATTTTGTTCTTCGTCACGAGCGAGCCCGCACCGACGATCGACTCTTCGCCGATGACGGCTCCGTCGAGAATCGTAGCGCTCATGCCGATCAGAGAAGCCTTTTTGATCGTGCAGCCATGCAGCATGACCCTGTGTCCGATCGTCACATCATCTTCGATAATGGTCGGGTTGCCGTCGCTTCTGTCCGGATGCTTCCAGTGGGTGACATGGATCATGCTCAGATCCTGGATATTGACGCGGTCGCCGATACGGATGTAGTGTACATCCGCGCGCAGGACGCACCCGAACCATACGGAGCAATCCTCACCCATCGTGAGCTCTCCGATCAGGTCGGCGCTGGGCGCGACGAAGCAGTTTTTGCCAATTTGGGGGTAGGTATCTTTATAGGGATAGATCATTTGAATATCTTCTTCTTTTTGGTGATGCCGTTGGAGGCGGTCGATTTTTTGGTCGCTTTGTAGAGACGGTTGACATAGTTTTCGAGAAACTTCTGCGAATTGATCGCTTTGTGCCCCTCTTCGACGCTGCAGAGGGTGTAGTCGCCGTTCTCCTGCAGCTCCCACGCGAGGACATTGTCGTTGAGCTGCAGATTGAGCAGGTCGAGCAGCTTGAGCGCCAGTGCTTCGTCGTAGATCGGTGTCATCAGCTCGAAGCGCTTTTCGAGGTTTCTGGGCATCCAGTCGGCGCTGGAGATGTAGATCGTCGGTTTGGCATGCTTGAAGTGGAAGATTCTGGAGTGTTCCAGATACTTTCCGACGATCGATCGTACACGGATATTTTCGCTGATCCCCCTGACGCCGGGGCGCAGACAGCAGATGCCGCGTACGATCAGGTCGATCTGCACGCCCTCCATGCTGGCTTTGTAGAGGGCTTTGATGATATCGGCATCGACGAGAGAGTTCATCTTGGCGATGATGCGTCCTTTGGTTTTGTGGGCGCGCTCGGTCTTGATCATCTCCAGCAGACTCTCTTTCATCTGCATCGGGGACATCTTGAGGTTGGCGAGTTTTTTGTTTTTGGAGAAGCCCGTCAGGATGTGAAAGAAGGTGATCGAATCGGCTCTGAACTCTTCGCGCGAGGTGAAGTAGCTGACATCGGTGTAGATCTTGGCGGTCGATTCGTTGTAGTTGCCGGTCGAGAGGTGGAGGTAGATCTTGAGCTTGTCGTTGGATTTTCGGATCACCTGCGCGATCTTGGCGTGGACCTTGAATCCCGGGATACCGTAGATGACATGCGCACCGGCATCTTCGAGCGCTTTGGCCCAGATCAGGTTGTTCTCTTCGTCGAAGCGCGCCTTGAGCTCTACCATCGCCGTGACCTGCTTGCCGTTGTTGGAAGCGTCGATGAGCGCCTGTACGATCGGGGAGTTTTTCCCGACGCGGTAGAGTGTCATGCGGATCGAGAGGACTTTGGGGTCTTTGGCCGCATCCTGGATGAAGCGTACGACCGGCTCGAAGCTCTCGTAGGGCTGCAGAATCATCGCATCTTCGCGATCGAGAATCTTGAAGATCGATTCGTTCTGATCGAAAGGGGGCAACAGCTTGGGGACATGCTGCGGTTCACTCAGATGGGAGAAGGCTTTGTCGGTGACGACATCCCAGAGCGCTCCGAGGTTGAGAGGGATCGAGTATTCGTAGATATCTTTGGGATTGATCTTGAGGTAGGCGTTGAGAAATTCGAGCAGCTCTTCGTCGCATCCTTTCTCGATCTCCAGCCGCACGAACGCCCCTTTGCGGCGGAGTCTCAGCCCCTGCTGCATGATCTCCATGAAGTCGTCCGCCTCCTCCTCTTCGATGACGATGTCGGCATTTCTGGTGACGCGAAAGAGGGTCGAGGCGAGAATGTTGTATCCGGGGAAGATATCCTCGATGTACTCTCTGACGAGGGATTCGATCGTGATGTAGATCCCCTGGGCGAGGTGGACGAACCGGGGCAGCAGGCGGGGAATACGGATCATCGCGAACTTGATCTCATCTTCGTTGGAGCTGTCCTGCAGCTTGATCGCGAGCGAGAGGCTCAGGTTGTTCAGCGGCGGGAAGGGGTGGGTCGCATCGACGGCGATCGGGATGATGACGGGAAAGATATTTTCGTAGAAAAACTCGCCCGCGTAGGTCTTGAGATCGTCGGAGAGGTCATGAAACTCTTCGATATGGAGCCCTTCGGCCGCGAGTGCGGTGGTGACCGATTTGTAGCTCTGCTCCAGATCCTTCTTCTCTGCATGCAGATATTTACGGATCTCTTCGAGCTGCTCGAGCGGGGTCATCTCGTCGACGCCGCTGGAGATGAAGCGTGCGGAGTAGAGCTGCTTGAGGCCTGCGACACGGATCATGTAGAATTCGTCGAGATTGGTCGAGTAGATCGCCATGAACTTCAGCCGCTCCAGCAGCGGTTTCTCCTCTTTTTTGCTCTGATAGAGGACGCGCGTGTTGAATTTCAGCCATGAGAGTTCGCGGTTGATGTAGAGATTTTTGTCGTTGAGATCGGGCACCGTTTACCTTTAAAAGTAAATTTTAGTGTTATTTTATCATAATATTTTTATTTTTGTATTAAGGTGCATCGGAAGCGCTGCTTCAGCTGCGCCGATATGGCGGGACTAAAGTCCCGCTTCCGCCAGTGAGGGCGGTATGAACCGCGACGAGAGGCTCGGACCGCAGGGAGGATTTGTCCTCGGAGGCGTGGTTCATAGCGCCTCTGCCCGGTGACGGCATATTTAAAGTTTTTTGATCTTCTCTATCTCGTCGCGGTACTTCGCCGCCATCTCGAACTCGAGATCTTTGGCGGCTTTGAGCATCTTGGCCTTGAGCTCTTTGATGATCTTCTGCTTTTCGGCGGGCGGGATCTTGTCGCGCTTCTTTTTGCTCTCGTAGATGTCGGCATACTCTTCGACGCGCAGGTTTTCGTCCATCTTGCGGATGACGGTGGTGGGGGTGATGCCATGCTCCCTGTTGTAGGCGATCTGGCGTTCGCGGCGGTATTTGACCGTATCGAGGGCCGCCTGCATCGACTGGGTGATGCGCTTGGCAAACATGATCACCCGGCCGTTGGCGTTTCTGGCGGCGCGTCCCATCGTCTGTATCAGTGAGGTTTCGGAGCGCAGAAAGCCCTCTTTGTCGGCATCCAGAATCGCCACGAGCGAGACTTCGGGCAGATCGAGCCCCTCCCGCAGGAGGTTGATCCCGATCAGCACATCGAACTCCCCGTGCCGCAGGCCGCGGATGATCTGGTTGCGCTCGATCGTATCGATCTCCGAGTGCATATATTTGACCTTGATTCCCAGCTCCGTGAAGTAGCGGCTCAGCTCCTCCGCCATCTTTTTGGTCAGGACCGTCACGAGGACCCGCTCGTCGCGCGCGGTCGTCTTTTTGATCTCGTCATGCAGCCTCTCGACCTGATTGTCGCTGTCGAGGATCTCCACCTCCGGATCGAGCAGTCCCGTGGGGCGGATGATCTGCTCCGCGACATTGGGGCCCGAGAGATCCAGCTCCAGCTGGGCGGGCGTGGCGGAGACGAAGAGGTAGTTTGGGGCTTTGTCGATATACTCCTCGAAACGCAGCGGTCGGTTGTCGAGCGCGGAGGGGAGGCGGAAGCCATACTCCACCAGCGTCTCCTTGCGGCTGCGATCTCCGGCGTACATCCCGCGAAACTGCGGCAGCGAGACATGCGACTCGTCGACGATCACCAGATACTCCTGACCCATCGCCTCGAAGTAGTCGAAGAGGGAGTAGGGGGTCTCGCCCGGCTTTTTGCCGGTGAGGTGGCGGGCGTAGTTTTCGACCCCTTTGCATGCGCCCGTCGCCTGCAGCATCTCCAGATCGAACTCGACCCGCTGCTTGAGCCGCTGATACTCCACCATGCGATTCTCCCGCTTGAAAAAGGCCAGCCGCTCCGCCAGCTCCTCCTCGATCTCTTTGATCGCGATTTTGAGCCGATCCTGCCCGACGATGAACTGATTGGCGGCGTAGATGATCACCTTCTCTTTTTCGACCGTTTTTCGGTTGGTGAGGGCGTCGAAGTAGTAGATCGACTCGATCTCGTCGCCGAAAAACTCCACCCGGATCGCCTCTTCGTCGCTGTAGGCGGGGTAGATGTCGATCACATCGCCGTTGACGCGAAAATCGCCGCGGTCGAAGTAGGCGTCGTTGCGTTTGTAACCCATATCGACCAGCCGCAGCAGCAGATCTTTCTGGTTGATCTCGCTGCCTGTTTCGAGGATCTGGACCATCTTCTTGTATTCGTGCGGGTTGCCCAGACCGTAGTTGGCGGAGACCGAAGCGATGCAGATCACATCGTCGTAGCTGAGCAGCGATGCGGTGGCGGAGAGACGCAGCCGCTCGATCTCTTCGTTGATGGAGCTGTCCTTTTCGATGAAGAGATCCTGGCGGGGGATGTAGGCTTCGGGCTGGTAGTAGTCGTAGTAGGAGATGAA
>CAYLLC010000082.1:0-8369 GCA_964384355.1 uncultured Sulfurospirillum sp.
CCATACGACCTGGATGAATATAGGTTTAGGGTAATACGCTATAATTGATCTACTAAGGAAAAAACGGCGGAGGAGAGTGTAACATTGCGTTTTGGATCGATACTTCTGCTGCTCCTCCCCCTCATGCTGCTGGCGAAAGCACCCTTCAAGTATGTCGACATCGAGGGCAACCGCATACTCTCCACCTCCTATATCTACGAAAATCTCGGCCTCTCGATTCCGCCATGGTATCAGTTCTGGAAAGAGCACAAGGCGAAGGTCAATCCCAAAATCATCCCCTCTCTGCAGGAGTCACTCGAAAACTTCTACCGCTCCGAGGGGTTCTACCATGCCAGAATCGGCAAAGAGGAGGAGAATCGCACCGTCACCTTCCGTATCAAAGAGGGGCCCTATGTGAAGGTGCGCCATATCGATATCCAGAGTGATTTCCCGATCAAAAACCTGATCACATTCAGAGAGGGTGAGCGCTTCAGGGCATCCAAATTCGTCGAGATCAAAAAGCGTATCCGCGAACGCATGCTCAACGAAGGCTACTGCAACTACCAGCTCGACGCCAAAGCCTATGTCGATATCAAAAAGAATATCGTCGATCTGCGATACAGACTCCACACCAACACACCCTGCTTCTTCGGCCTGATCAATATCCACCCGCCCAAAGGGATCTCCAGACGCGTCGTCCGCTCGCGCCTGCTCTTTCGCAGCGGCGATCCCTACTCGCTGGAGAAGATCAACAAAAGCTACAGCACCCTCTCGGGACTCGAAGCCTTCGACGGTATCCAGCTGGAGACGCACAAGAAAGATAACCGCATCGACACCGATATCACACTCGTCGCGAAACAGAAACCGACCCGGCGGGAGATCGGTCTGGGATACGAAACCAACTACGGTGCCAAAGCCTTTCTGCACTGGAACCGAAAAAACTTCCACGGAGATGCCAGAAAACTCTCTTTCGATCTCAAATACTCCCAGAAAGAGCGCGTGATCCAAAACAGCTTCTTCTGGCCGGCGATCGTCAAGTTTCCCGGATTCGACTACTATCTCGATCTCAAAAACGAGATCGGATACTCCAAAATCACCTATGAAAACTTCAAAGAGGAGAAGTTCTCCGACAAGCTCCACCTCCTCACCGATCATGACTGGTTCAGTATCGATGCCGGTGCGGGGCTGGAGTATATCAAGATCAAAAAGCTCAAAGATGTCTGCAATATTTCGGAGGGGGATTTCTTCCTCTTCTACCCCTATGCCAGCCTCATTTTCGATCTGCGCGACTCCAAGATCGATCCGCACCGCGGATTCTACATCAGCCAGTATCTGGAGGGCGGACTGAAATATCTTCTCTCCCAGATCAGTTATGCCAAATCGCTGAGCGAAGCGAGAGCGATCTACACCTACCGCCGTTTCACCTTCGCAGCCAAATCGAAACTCGGCCTGCTGCGGGAGTTCGACAACCGCCTCCCCGAATCGAAACTCTTCTACGCCGGCGGCGCCTACAGCAACCGCGCCTACAGCTACAACCAGCTGGGTGCTTTCGATGCCAGCTGCGGAAATGTCGGCGGCCGGACGATGGTCGACAATACGCTCGAGATGAGTCATCCGATCTACGGCAAGATCGACGGTGCGCTCTTCTGGGATGCGACGATGATCAGCGCCAAAACGCTCAACTTCAACCTCGATTTCAAAAACTCCGTCGGCGGCGGCCTGCGCTACAATACGCCGATCGGACCGATCAAATTCGATGTGGGATTCGCACTGGAGGATAGAAGCCAGTATGCGATCCACCTGCAGATAGGACAATCCTATTGAAAAAGCGCACCGTACAGTTTCTGGGCCTGGTCGAAGTCGTTATCCTGCTGAGTGCGCTGATCCTCTTCGCACTCCAGAATCCCAACACGATGACACTTTTCCTCAACTACACCACCAAGCATCTGGGGCTCACCTACGATTCGGTCTCCGGCAATCTGCTCAAAACCGTCACCGTCAAAAATGTCCGATACAAAAACCGTATCCTCACCACCGAAGCTTCGATCGACTGGAATATCAGAGCACTCCTGACCGCGACGCTCAAAATCGACGAAATCTCCGTCCTCGATCTCGATATACCCCTGACGGAGACATGGATAGCAGATCTGCGCAAAAAGTTCGGCAGCCCGGAGAAAAAGCGCACGACCATCCCCACGATCGAAGTCTCTCAGCTGGTCTTCTCCGCCAAACCCTTCTCCAGCAAAACGATCTCCGTATCGCGTATCGAACTGCAGGCAAACGATATCGTCGGTGATCTCGGGCATGTCGACATCGGCTTCTTCTCCTTTCTGATCGAGAGCGACTACGCCGATATCACGGCACTGGGCAAAATCGAACATGCCGCCCTCCATATCGACAAGCTCTGGCTGGAGCATATCGATCTGCATAAAATCGTCGGATTCGTCAGGTCGCGTGTCGCCAAGCCCGCCTCGGCCGCTACGGCACAAAAACGGGAAACGCTGATCAAATCGCTCTATATCGACGACCTCATCGTCTATACCAAACCGCTCAAATATCGTCACTACGATATCAAAAACTGGTCGCTGAGCCTGCGGCAGCTCTCCTCGGCGGATCTGCACACCTTCGACGCGAAGCATGTATATATCGATGCGACCACCAATATGTGGACGCTCTCCAGCAGCGGGAAGATCCATGCCAACCATCTCTATACCGAAGCGGAGGTCTCGATGAACGATGCCTACTTCAAACGCTTCGTACCCTTTTTCGACTTCAACGCGATCCATCCGATCAAACTCTATATCGATGCCGACACGCATCGGCTCAACGGCAAACTCTACGCTGCGGCGAAACAGCTGATGACACCGAAATACAAAGCGCTGCAACTCTCCGTCCCCGATCTGCGTGCACATGTGACCTACGATTTCAAAACGCAGCGGATGAAGGGGAAAATCGATGCCAGGCTCCACTCTCTCTACACCCCCGAAGTGAAACTCGACGGAGCGATCTACTTCGATCCGATCCGGAAATTCCACTACGACGGCAACCTGACGATTCCCGAGTTTGCGGCACTGCCCAAACCGCTCCTGCCGCTGCTGCAGCAGAGTGACATCGCCTTCGAAGGCGATAGTGCCGGGGTACGCGCCGCCCTGAGCGGAAAACATCTGCATGCAACGTACGACGGCGCCAATTACACCGATGCCCTCATACGCCTGCAGACAGAGCCTCTGACGCCGGCGCTTCTGGGCATCACCGAGCCGGAGTGGACGAAGGATCTTCGCTTCTCCCTCGCAGGCGATCTGCCCATCCACTACAGAAAATTTCTGCCCCTGCATCCGAAATTTGCGATCCAAAGCAATCTGAGCGACATCAACGGCACCGCCACCGTAGCCAGAGCCCACACCACGCTGCATGCGCAGCTGAAAGCCCCCGAAGCCTCTTCTCTGCTCCAAAAAGCGTTGCCCGGACTCAAAACGAAGGCACTCTTTCCGCTGCAACTCGACATGCAGTACGCCAAAGCGCACACTGAGATCGATCTGAAAAACCGTCTGCTCAGCACTGCGATACGACACAGTTTCGAAACAAACGAAACCGATGCCGATCTGCAGATCGAGCAGCATAGATTCCACCTCTCGGGAGATATCCGAAACGACTGCAATCTCACCACACACATCACATCGCTGCGGGAGCTGCAGCTCTCGCTGCAAAAACTCTACCGATTCGACAGATTGCCGATGGACGGCGATATCACACTCGATGCAAAGATCGCGAAACTCTCGTCGATCGAAGCGGCCGTAAAAGGGAAATGGTTTGTCTACGAATATCGGCCGAACCGATTCCTCTTCGCAGAGAAGATCACGATGCATGCCGGCTATGCGGACAAAATCCTGACCCTCAGCGACTACCGTTTCAACACCTACCTCGACCGGGACAGAGCCTTTTTCGCGAAAAAGCCCTCCATCGCACAGCTGGAGCCCGGGCGACTGAGGGTGAAACAGTTCTATATCAACGATCAGGCACAGCTGCATGGCTACTACGACTACCGTCACCGCAAAGGGCATTTTTTCGCCAAAGCGCGCAATTACCACTACAACGACATCGAGGGGAACTTCTATTTCGACACCGATCTGGAGATGACGCTCACACCCGACAATACCGATATCGAGGGAGAGGTCGCGATCGATCACGGTACCTTCACCTACGAGCCCAAAAAGGAGCACAATGTGCAGGATGAAGATATCATCGTCATACAGGATCAGAGAGCCAAAAGTGAGGAGAACGATACCCTCTCGCTCGATATCTCGATCGTCACCCGAAAGCCGATCTACTACAAAATCCCACACACCGATCTCAAACTCACGCTCGATCTCAAAATCTGGAAAGAGGTACGCAAGCGACTCGAACTGCTCGGAATCGTCAGAATCCTGAGCGGTACCCATACGCAAAGCGGCAAAGAGTTCGAACTCGAACCGAGCGAAATCCTCTTCGGCGGCGATCCGCTCAACCCCTATCTCAATATCAACGCAACCCATCGGGACGACCCCTATACGATCCGGGTCAATATCACCGGCCAGCTCGATACACCGTCGATCAACTTCAGTGCGACGCCCTATCTCAGCCAGAGCGACATCCTCTCCATGCTCCTCTTCAACACCACGACCGACGATCTGCTTTCGGGCAGTCAGGACAGCTCCAAAACCGCGATCTCACTCTTTGGCAATATTTTCGCCAAGGAGATCGTCCGGAATTTCGGTATCAAACTGGACAAACTGGTTCTGACGACGACGCAGGAGGGCAAGCTCGGCGTCGAGGTCGGTAAAAAGATCTCCAAAAATATCACCCTCATCTATATCAACGATATCGTTCAGACGATCAAGATACGATACAAACTCTCGGACCATTTCGAAAGCGATTTTATCTTCAGCCCCGAGAACAGCGGTGCCGATATCATCTACAAGGATGAGTATTGATACGCAGCATACAATCGGCACTCCTCCCGGTACTGCTGCTGCTCTGGTCCATCGGATGCAGCAGCGTCGAGCGCGGGGCAATCAGCGGTGCGACGCCGGCCGCAGGCGACGGCGTCGCAGTCAATGTCTTTTTCTCCCAGACGAGCGGCGACTACAAAAAAGGCGGCGGTATCGACAGATATCTCGTAGAGAGTATCGACGGCGCGAGAGAAGAGATTCTGCTGGCGATCTACGCCATGACCAACGACCGCATCCGGGATGCACTCCTGCGTGCACACGGCAGAGGTGTCGATGTCCGGATCGTCACCGACGACAAAGCGTACGGGAGCGAAGATATACGCATGCTCGCAGACGCGGGCATCGGTGTCACCGACGATCAGGATGCCTACGCACTCATGCATGACAAATTCATGGTGATCGACCGCCGCATCGTCTGGACAGGCTCGTGCAACTACACCTACTACGCCTTTTACCGCAACAACGAAAACCTCGTCAGAATCAGAGGTGCCAAAATCGCCGAAGTCTACCGCAAAGAGTTTCTGGAGCTTGCCGATCACCGCTATATCCCGGGCCCCTATATCTCACCGGCGCTGGAGATCTACTTCTCTCCCGAAGACCATATCCGGGATCGGGTCCTCTCCATGATCGCCCATGCCAGAAGAGGCATCGACTTTCTCGCATTCGCCTTTACCGATCCCGAAATCGCGGATGCGCTGATCGCTGCGCAAGCGAGAGGCGTGCAGATCCGCGGGGTCTTCGACGAGAAGCAGAATCGCTACCAGAAGAGTTCGAAATTCGCCTATCTGCGCAGTGCGGGAATCCCCGTCTACCTCGATGCCAACCGATTTACGCTGCATGACAAAGTGATGGTAATCGACGGGAGCGTGCTCACGGGATCCTACAACTTCACCCTCAAAGCGAACGAAGAGAACAGTGAAAACATGGTGATCGTGCACAACGCGGCCTTTGCGGCGCGCTACGAGGAGGAGTTCGAGAAGATCTACGGCGCGGCTGCGGAGGCCAACGCGACGGATTAAAAAGCGTTCCCCCGATAGGCCTCTTTTTTGGCTCTGGCGATCTCCAGAGCGGAGAGAAATTTGCTCTCGAGCGTCTCGTAATCTTCGTATCCTGCCAGATGGGCATTGAGCCGCTCGGTCAGCTCCGTGATCGCGGAGAGCTGCTGTGTGAGTATATCCTGATGCTGCAGCGCGACGAAGATATCGTCATCCACTTCCAGATCCGACTCGAAAATGAGATCGTTGATCTTCTGCATCGCCTCGAAATTGAGCTTCGATATCTCCTGCTGTACCGTGCCTATATGGCTGAATATATCTTCGAGAACATCGCACACCTCTTTTGCACTGTCCTGTGTCACTTCTGCAATCTGCATAAAACTGCCTTTTTCAAAAATTGTTTCATCTTGCTCCTATATCGACAAATCTCCTTTAAACCTAAATAGTGTAAAATCGAATATGAACTATTTTCTGCCGATACTTGCACTGCTGCTGTTCAACGGATGCCTCTACTTCAACGACAAAGGTATCTCCGGACATCTCTACGACAACTGCCGGGAGTACTACGATGCATGCGGCCAATACCGCAAAGAGTGCCCGCCCAATCTGATCGACTACGACCAGATTCCCGGTAAAATCAGAGCGGCAGGCCGGTCGATCGCCGATACGCTGCACGGAAGCGACGCCAAAAAGGAGTGCTGTGGATCTGCAGAGTGTGCGCGCTGAGCGACAGCAGTGGCTGAAGTGGAAAAATATCGCGCCGCTTCGCCGCATGCTCGAAGCCCTGCCCGAGATCGAAGCAAATTATACGCTCGGCGATACCGTCACGATCGAGGGTGATCTGCCGCAGCCGCTGCGCACGCAGATCCATGAAACCGCCCTTGCGATGCGGCCGTGGCGCAAAGGCCCCTTTCGTCTCTTCGACACACGGATCGAGAGCGAATGGGACAGTGCACGCAAATACAACCTCCTCTCCCCCTATTTCGATCTCAGAGGCAAAGTGGTCGGCGATATCGGCTGCAACAACGGCTACTACCTCTTTCGCATGCTCGCCGAGGAGCCCGCAAAGCTGGTCGGATTCGATCCCTCCCCGCTCTTTATGACACAGTTCGATTTGATCAACCGCTTCATCCGCAGCGATATCCGATACGAACTGCTCGGAGTGGAGCATGTCGCAGCGTACGAGGAGCCTTTCGATACACTCTTCTGTCTGGGTGTCCTCTACCATCGCAGCGATCCCGTCGCTACGCTCAAGTCGCTCAAAAAGGGGCTCGTCAAGGGTGGTGAGCTCTTTCTGGATACCTTCATGATCGACGGAGAAGCGCATGTCGCCCTCACCCCCGAGGCACGATACTCCAAGATCCCCAATATCTACTTCATACCGACGGTCGCGGCGCTGCGCAACTGGTGCAAACGCGCCGGATTCACCGAGATCGATCTGCTGGAGATCAAGACCACCACCCCCGAAGAGCAGCGCAAGACCGACTGGATCTACGGCGAGAGTCTCGAAAATTTTCTCGACCCCGAGGACCCCTCGCTGACCGTCGAGGGATACCCCGCCCCCAAACGCCTCTACATCAGGGCTTCATAAATCTGCGATTTTTCCGATATTTCCCTGTAGAGCCTGCAGCAGGTTCGAGAAGATGATACGGAGAGGCCATTGGAAACGGAAGAAGCACTTAAAACCACCGAAAAACCGCAACTCAACGAGATACTGCAGACACATCTGAAGATTCAGGAGAATCACTCCTACGAACTGCTGGCACTCGATGCAGGATTCGCGCGGGTACGCATGCAGACCCGCCGCAGCGAAAAGATCGACGACACGCCCTATATCTATGAATCGGCCCTCTTTTCATGCGCCAACTTCTGTGCCGTCGCATCGGTCAACGAGATGCAAAACCACCTGATCAGCGCGAAGGTGGAATTCCTCAATCCGGTCAAAGTCGAGGACGAAGAGGTCTACTTCGAAGCGACAGCCAGCACCAACAGCGCCGGACAGAAGCAGATCGAAGTGGTCGCCACCGTCAAAGGCATCGTCGTGCTGGAGAGCAGTTTCGTACTCCTCAAGCTCGACCACAAAAGCCTGCTCAAAGAGTGATCAGAACCGAATCGGCACCTCGTAGAGTTCCCGAAACATGAAAGCCTCCACGATATCGTCGATATCCATAGGTGCGGGCGTCTCCAGCACGGGAATCGACTCTTCGAAAAAGGGTGCGACTTCGTCGTTTTTGTCTCTGACGACGACCGCTTCGATGAACTCCTCGATCGCTTCACGATCGTCATAAAAGGTCACATCGACCACACCGCCGCCGTCCGCCTCCACCAGTGCCCAGCTTTTTGCATCGGCGATCATCGTGACATGCGCATCACGCTCTTTTGCATCTACCGGTATCAGTATAAACAT
>CAYLLC010000083.1:0-6532 GCA_964384355.1 uncultured Sulfurospirillum sp.
ACCGGCAAAAAAAGTATATCCGATGCGACGATCATCTCATGCAGTATATCATGCAGCTGCGAAGGCTTACACATCTGCTCCGTATCTATCTCGCCGCTCGCTTTCAGAATCAGTTCATTCTGTGTGTCGTAATCTTTTGCCATGATGACAAAATCATGCACCACGATGAAGCTAAAGACAATCAGCAAAAGAGACAAGATATAACTTTTCATAATGGCATTATAGAGAAATTCATATTAATTTTTACTTAACAATTATTTTCCTTAAGCTCTGTCACCTCTGAAACTGCAAGACTACAGCTTCAGATAGCTCCGCAGCGGCATGCTCTTCAGCAGCGGCTGACTCTCGCTCAGCTGCGGATGGAAGTAGACTTCGAGACGATTCAACACCCTCTGCCTGATCGCTTCCGCGGAACTGTTCAGCTGCATGCTCTCGGCCAGCGCATTGGTAAAGAGGCTGCCGTTCGAGGATGCCAGCGACTGCTCGTCATCCCGACACGCCGCGAAGTAGAGATAGGTCCCCTGCATCGGCGTATTGGGCACATCGGCATTCTGCGGGGAGTCATCTTCGGCGGATTTGGGTGCGGGCATATATTTGGTCTGATAGTGCTCTGCACCGCGGATAGCCCGCTTGGTCGCCGTCCCGCTGAAGCATGAGTCGAAGATGATCAGCTTGCGCGCCGCGATCGGATTGAGCAGGAGATTGATCCTGTCATCGAGGAGAAAGCGGTCGGTGTTGCCGTCGCTGAGCACGATCTGCTCATCCTGCCCGTCCGCTTCGTCATGCGAAGTGTCGGGCGTATGGCTGCCGTGCCCGGAGTAGTAGAGCACAAATACATCCTCGGGACGCAGCGTCTGCGCAAGCGCTCCGAGACGCTGCTCGAACTGCAGCGGATCGGTCAGCACCTCGACATCGAATCCCCAGCTTGCGAAGCGCTGCCGCATCTTCTCCCGATCCAGATCGATACCGACCAGATCGTGGCCGGTACCGGCATAATCACCCGAGGCGACGATCAGCGCTTTGTGTACGATCGTGCTGTTTGTCTGGACGGAGGGTCGGTGTTTTCTCTTGGAAGAGCAGCCGCCCAGAAGTAGCAGCGCCGCCATCGCCAGCATCGACGATCGCAGGATAAAATGTCGCATGATATAGCCTTTTTAATTATTTGAAAGAATTATATCATATTTTTAATTTTAAGACAAGGTAAATCAGAGAAGCAGCTTATAGCCTGCGCCATACTCCGTCTTGAGGTAGCGGGGATTTTTGCTCTCTTTTTCGATTTTGGCGCGGATATTTCGGATATGATAATCGAGGGTACGGTGCGAGCTGAGTGTCGAGAGCGCATCCATCAGATCTTCGCGGCTGACGGTGCGGTTGGCATTGCGCAGCAGTATCTCAAATATCGCGAACTCGACGGGTGTCAGATGCACCGGCCGATCATGCATGTAGAGTTCCGCATCGCGTATCTCGAAGAGCGGCTGTTCGGCGGGCTTGTCGCGATGATAGCGCTGCAGATGCGACCAGATGCGCGCTTCGAGCTCCAGCATGTCGATCGGCTTGACCATATAGTCGCAGACGCCGTAGCGAAACGCCCTGACCTTGGTAGCGGTGTCATTGATGGCGCTGATGACGATGATGGGGATTTCTGAGGATTTGTGGTTTTTGAGCAGCTCGAATCCGTCGAAATCGGGCAACCTCAGATCGAGCAGTATCAGATCGAAAGCATGCTGCGTCAGCTCCGAGAGCGCACTGGTGATCGTATCGGTATGCACCACCTCGAAGCCGAAATCCTGCAGAAACTCCAGCAGATACTCCGCCGTCACCAGATCATCTTCTACATAAAGTATTCTTATACGATTCATTCGATTGCTTTACCCGTCCAAAGATTCCTAAGATTTTATGGTAAATTAACTTAGAATTATATTTTATACTACGGTTTCGGTACGGGAAACTTTATCCTTTCGTCTCCAAAACAAAAGCCTCCATTCCAACAAAAACTTCCCGTACCGAATATTTTGACAGGAAAGACGGGTGTGCTATGACTATGTACGATATCCATCACTACCTGCCCGAGACAGCATCACTCACCCTGCTGCTGGTCGAGGACGATGTACAGACCAGAGCGCTCACGGCCGAGCTGCTCGCGCCGCTGTTTGGTCATGTCGTGACAGCCACGGACGGTGAGGAAGCGCTGCAGATATACGACACCCACAAAATCGACATCGTACTGACCGATTATCGCATGCCGCGTATGGACGGCTTCGCACTGACCCGTCGACTGCGACAGATCGATCCCGATCTGCCCGTCATGATGATCACCGCCCACTCCGACAGCGACTGCTTCACCAGAGCGATCGAAAACGGCATCGACGCCTACCTGGTCAAACCCTTCAGCCTGCAGCAGTTCCTCTCGCAGCTCGGCAAGATTCTCTCTGCCCTGCGACACAGAGCCGAAGCCGCCAGAAATCTCAATATCCTCCGACAGTACCGCCAGATCGTCGACAGCAGTGCCATCCTCTCCAAAACCGACCCAAACGGCATCATCACCTATGTCAACGACGCCTTCTGCGAGATATCGGGCTACGCCAGAGAGGAGCTGATCGGACGAAGCCACAACATCGTCCGCCATCCCGAAGAGCCCTCGGATCTCTTCGAGGGGATATGGCAACAGATCGCACAGAAGAAGCAGGCATGGCAGGGCGTGATCAGAAACCGCCGCAAAGACGGCAGCGCCTACTTCGTCAAAGCGGCGATCAACCCGATTCTCGACGAGGCGGGCCATATCACCGAATATATCTCCCTCCAGAGCGACATCACCCTGCTGATGAATCAGCAGCGGACTTTCGAAAAGAGTATCGATTCACTCCGGGAGCCGGTCGTCGTCTATATCAAGCTGGAGGATTTCTCGACACTCGAAGATTTCTACGATACCCACACGATCAATCAGATCCAAAAACGCGTGCGGAGCTTTCTCGAAGCGGAAGCGCGGCGTGAGGAGATAGCCCACGGCAAAATCTACCAGCTGCGCTACGGTGAGTACGCCTTCGCCTTCGAGCGCGGCATGCTCCCCGCCGGCGATATCGACCGCTTCACCCATCGGCTGCGCGCATTTCAGCAGAAGATTCGGGACCGTATCATCCAGGTGCGGGAGGTGCAGTATCAGATAGCGCTGCTGATCAGTATCGCCTACGAGAGAGAACATATCCTCGAAAGTGCCCGCATCGGCATCAAAAAGCTCTCCGAGCGCAAACGCGACTTCATCGTCGCCAACGACTTCGCCCACCTCGAGAAGCTCAGCGCACGAAAAAATCTCGAAACGATCTCCATCATCAAAAAAGCCCTCCATCGCAACGATGTCGTCTCCTATTTCCAACCCATCGTCGACAACAGAGACCGCAAAATCACCCGCTACGAGTCGCTGGTACGGATCGTCGACGGAAACGCCGTCCTCTCGCCCGGTGAGTTTCTCGAAGTCTCCAAAAAGGGACGCTACTACTTCGACATCACGCGTATCGTCCTGCAAAACTCATTCACCGCGCTGCGGGAGCGGGGAATCGAAGTGGCGATCAACCTCTCGCTCAAAGACCTGCAATCCCACGGCATCCGCAGAGGGATCCTCGCACTCCTCGAGAAGCACAGCGACCTCGCCTCGGGCATCACCTTCGAGCTGCTCGAAGATGCACAGATCAGAGACATCTCCGCTATCAAACAGTTTATCAAGAGAATCAAGCATCATGGCGTCAAGATCGCGATCGACGACTTCGGCAGCGGCTACTCCAACTACGAGCGCCTGCTGAGTTACCGCCCCGACATCCTCAAAATCGACGGCTCTCTCATCCGCAACCTCGACAAAAACAGCTACTCCCGCGCGATCGTCAAATCGATCGTCTCCTTCGCCAGAGACCAGCATATCAAAACCACGGCCGAATTCGTCGAAAACGAGACGATCTACGAGCATGTCAGAGCACTGGGTATCGACTACTCGCAGGGGTACTTTTTCGGCAAACCGCAGCCAATCTGATAACCTTTTCTTATATATTAAGCTTTTTGTCTATATAATATTCGATAAATAATTATTATACAAGGAGCTTCTATGCCATTCACACGCTTTTCCAGATTCACTGTACTGCTCGTTACACTGCTCACACTCACCGCCGCTTCACTCTTCGCAGCGGGCGAACCGCATGACGGCAAAGTCAGTGCCTACCTCAGAGGTGCCTACATGACACCCGATGCCGCCGAAGCCAAGCTCAAAAGTGCCGGATTCGAAGTCCTGGGCAAAGATCAGATCACGCCGGAGCTGACATCGGTCCTCTTCACATGCCCGACGCTCAAGAAGATGGCCAACCAGCCCAAGCGCGGTTTCGTCGGTGCGATGCGTCTGCTGAGCAACAAGAAAGAGAACGAAATCACCGTGACCAACCCGCTCTACTTCGCCAAAGCCTACATGCAAAAAGCGTACGACGATGCAGCGGCACACAAAGTCCTCTCCAAGCTCAACAGCGCGCTCCCCGGTCTCAAAGACTCCCGTGATGCGCTCAAAAGCGGTGATCTCGCGGGCTATCACTTCACCTTCGGTATGCCCTACTACGAAGATATGGAGAAGGTCGCCTCCGGTGCACATGATACGCTGCTGCAGAAAGCCAAAGCGACCGGCAATGTCACATTCGAGCTGCCGCTGGCAAAAGATCGCACGCTCATCGGATACAAGCTCAGCGACAAAACGGCCAAATTCGTCAACAAGATCGGTACGCGAAACGCCGTGGTCCTCCCCTACGCGATCCTGATCGAAGGGGACAAAGCCTACATCCTCGCACCCAAATACTACCTCGCGCTCAGCTATCCGCAGCTGAAGATGACACAATTCATGACGATCGCCACGACTCCGGGCAAAATCACGAAAGAGTGCAAAGCGGCATTCAAATAGTCTGCGCAGAGAGGATATCTCTCCTCTCTGTCGCTAAAACCGATACTTCTCCCCGACGATGAACGAGACGGCATGCAAGCCGTTGTCCTGTCGGTAGTAGTTGAGATAGAAATTCTGAGAGAGCTTCCCGTCGACCCGATAGACCAATCCTCCCTGCGCGAACCATGAATGCATCTTGCCCAGCCGTATATCGCTGGATGCATAGGCTTCATCCGTGAAATAATCCCTCCCGCCGTGATAGAACCAGGCAGCCGACTGGCGGTAGTAGCGCAGCATGCCGTCCAGCCGAAGGCGACTGCTGTACGCATGGTAGATGCGCCCCTCGATCGTGTGTGCATCGAGATGCCAGTCGTCATGATAGTAGCGATAGCTCCCCTGCAGCGTATCGGACGCACTCACGGCATACTCGTAATCGACTTTGAATCCATAGCCGTCGCGCTTGTCGGGACGCCGTTCGTTGGTGATGCGCGGTGCGGTATCGTAATCGCGGACGATATTTTTGTAGGGATTGCTCAGAAACCCGCTCTCATGGTTGTAAAAGAGCGTCAATCCCCCTTTGGAGCGCCGGTCGATCACCTGCCGGTACCGCATCTGCGCGAAGGTGTTGTGCTGATAGAAGATCTCGCTCGCACCGCTGTTGGTATCGCAGTAGTCGTTGTCGCGGCACCAGATCAGCACCCACGCCATCTGATACGCCACGGAGGCTTCGATCGAGCTGTTTCTGTGCTCATCCAGCCAGTGCTTGTACCCCACTCCCGCTTCGGGTATGTGGTAGTCATATTCGTTGTTGTAGGAGAGGGTCCCCGTGAGCTCGTCGCGATTGGCCAGCCGCCGCGTCAGCGCCACGCTGCCGCTGTAGCGATAGTCACGATAATCGACCAGGCCGTATCCCACATCCTGCTGCGTGATCACTTTGCCCCGGGCATAGGCGGAGGGCTTGCTCAGCGCATGCTTGTAGGGCGAGGCGCCGCTGCCGGGCTGATAGCTCTTGTCGTAATAGGTCTCGCTCGCACCGGTGAGCGCATCCATCCCCACCTTCGCATTGAGCGTATAGTCCACGCCCAGATCGAGATTGAGCTCGACAGCCGGAGATACGACGGTCGTCGTTTCGTCCTTTTCGTCATAGTAGAGCATCTGGACATTGACATAATCCTCCGCCACGCCTTGCGAGGCGAGTATCGCCACCGCAGCCAGAGCCGAGAGCCTCGGAGCTATTTGCATCCGCACCCCCCTCCGCTGACACCGTTGCCGCCTTTGGCGCCCTCTTTGGAGATGAAGATATGCTCTTCGAAAGCCGATTTCAGGCTATTGCCGCCATCGGTACGCATGCTCTCCGAAGCGAGCCGCCGCTTTTGCCAGGGTTTGACATCGGCGGCACACCCCGCCAGAGAGAGTCCGATCAGCAACGAGATAAGCGCGCGCATCACAATCCTTTCAGAAGGCCTTCGGATATCCGATCTCCCGGCATACCAAGGCTGTTTTTCTGATTATATCATAAAGGCCTATAATTAATGAATATTTTTAATTATATAACTATATATACCTCTCTTGTGCGATGCATGTAAGCGTTGTAAATCCCGTAGAGTATGACGATCAGAAAGAGCGTGA
>CAYLLC010000083.1:6632-8305 GCA_964384355.1 uncultured Sulfurospirillum sp.
CGATGCATGTAAGCGTTGTAAATCCCGTAGAGTATGACGATCAGAAAGAGCGTGAAGAGGAGTCTGTGCATGGCTTAGAGCAGGATCACCCGGTTTGTCGTCGTCAGGGTCGGATCGATCATCATCGCGGTCGAATAGACCCCGCTCTCGACACAGTTGGCGGCGATGACCGTCACAGACGCGGGGCTCTCCCCGCCGTCCGCACCGATGATGTGCGAAAACCGCTCCCCTCCGATCGTCACGAAGCGCGCATAGGAGGCGGATGTCGCCAGTGCCTCATCTTCGATTTCGACATAGGCGGCGTAGGTTTCGGGATTGGCCGGGTCTTTGATACCGACGCGAAACTTCTCTCCGTCGCTGCGCCGTCCGAGTGCGTAGATATCCCCGCCGAAGTTGACCAGCACCGATCGCAGCTTCGCTTTGCGGGCGATGCGCACCGCCTGATCGACGGCATACTCTTTGACGAAACCGCCCAGATCGATTTTGGTAAAGGGATTGTCGAAGTAGAGGCGGTCCCGTTTGATCTGCAGATGCCCGCACCCTACATAAGCCTGCAGTTTCTCCCGCTCCCGCTCCAGCTGCATCAGGTCGCGCTGCGGCGTATAGAGATCCTTCAGCGTCGCCACCGTGATGTCGAACACCCCGCCCGTACGCCGATAGTAGCCGATGGCACGCTGCAGCAGCGTCCTGGTCTCCATATCGAGCTGCTGCGTCGTTCTGGCATTGAGCGCGGAGAGGAGCGAATCGGGCCGATAGTAGCTGTACTTCTTCTCCAGCCGTTTGGCCTCCTGCAGTATCGCCTGTGCGGTCTCGTCCGCCCGCTCCTTTCGCTCCGAAGCGATCAGCACTTCACACGGCGTCGTCATCGCCTCGAATTTGTAGAGATACTGTTGCAGCTTCATCGCGCCAGTATCTGCAACAGCAGCTTGTCGATATCGTCATGCGCACCGATAATCGCGCCCCGGACCCTGCAGCCGGAGACGATATAGAGCGCTGGAATCCCCGCCGGGTCGAACGATGCGACGATCTTGCCCGCAGGGTCTTCGACGACCCGAAACGAGAGCCCCAACGCCCTGCGAAACGCCCGCCCCTCCTCTGCCACCTCATCCACATCGACGCCGACGATAGTGATATTGCGATCGGCGAGCCGGCGGGAGAGCTTCTCGATCTGCGGCAGCTCATGCCGACAACTCGTGCACCACGATGCGAAAAAATCGACGACATAGGTCCGCGCTGCGACCGGTGTGAGCCTTTTGCATATCGATGCGGGAATCTGCTCCCCCGCCCGCAACCCGAAAGCCCCGGCCCCGATACAGAAGCAGAGTGCGAAAAAGATCTTGCGCATGGCATACCCCTTGTAAACGATGCGCCATTATAACATTTGCCCCGTCGAATCGCAACAGCATGAACAAAAGTAACACTTTTATTACATTTTATGATATTTTATAACTTTTTTCGCTTCCGGGCGACGACAGGTCAAAAAAGTGTCGATTATAGAGTATCCCACAACCCAAAGGAGCCAATATGTTGTCATTTATCGAAAAGTTTTTCAGTTCATTCAGCCTCAACTCTCTGAATCATTTTGCAAAATCGATGCACAAAGATTCCAAAGAGTATCGCTACCTCTTCGAATAGCGCTGTTTTTTTATTTTCCCCTCTTTTCGGCAACAGCG
>CAYLLC010000084.1:0-2809 GCA_964384355.1 uncultured Sulfurospirillum sp.
TATCTATCGCAAGCTCTACCGATGGTATGCAGCCAACGGCAGGAGTGATCTGCCCTGGCGCAACACCTCCGATCCCTATGCTATCTATATCAGCGAAGTGATGCTGCAGCAGACGCAGGTCAAGACGGTGCTGGAGCGATACTACTTCCCTTTTCTGATGCGTTTTCCCACGCTGCAGGCGCTGGCGGATGCTCCGCTGGATGCGGTGCTCAAGATGTGGGAGGGGCTGGGCTACTACAGCCGTGCCAGAAATCTGCATCGCACGGCACAGATCGCCGCACCGCAGCTCCCCGACAGCTACGATGCGCTGCTGAAACTCCCCGGAATCGGTAAAAATACCGCCTCGGCGATCTGTGCCTTCGCCTACCGCCAGAAGCGTGCCGTGATGGAAGCCAATGTCAGAAGGGTGCTCTGTCGTCTCTATGCCCTCGACGATCCCTCGCATGCACTGCTGTATGAGAGGGCGCAGGGACTGCTGGATACGGAGAATCCCTTCGACTACAATCAGGCGATGATGGATATCGGCGCGATGGTCTGTACGGTGCGCAATCCGTCATGCGAAAGCTGTCCCTTCGAGACGATGTGTCGTGCGCGCGAACTCGCATGCTACGACTTTCCCGTCAAAAAGCGCCGCACGGTTCCCGTTCGCCGTCAGATCGTCGTGGCGGAGCATTTTGAGGGGAGGGTGGCGCTTATGCAGCGCAGCGGAAAGTTTCTGCATGGATTGTGGGGATTTGCCGAGAGTGAAAAGGCGGAGGGCGAGAAGATAGGAGAGGTGAAGCATCAGTATACCCACTTCAAGCTCGAAGTGATACTCTACGCAAAAGCGCTGAAGCGTCCCCGGGAGCAGATGTTTTCACAGGCCGAGAGCGAGGCGCTGGCACTCTCGACGGTGGACAAGAAGATATTCGCGCTGCTGGAGCGATCGGGGATCACCAGCCGTCGGTGATCTCGACGATCTGATACCCCTCTCTCCAGCGTTTTTTGATCAGAGGATGGAGATATTTCCATTTGTTGCTCAGGTCGTATGACTGGGCGCTGTATTTTTTGGTTTTGGAGAAGGTGCCGACCCATTGATCGAATCCGAAGTGCAGATCGGTCAGGAAATATCCCTCTTTCCAGCGTGCTTTGATGATGCGGTTGAAGGATTTCCAAGTGCGTGCACTGTCGAGTGTCTGGGGTGTGGCGGCATCCTGGTCGACGAAAGCGATCCAGTGCCCTTCGTAGTATCGGATGAAGTCGACTTTGTAGCCTTTGGCCCATGCCTCTTTGATCTTCCGGCGCAGCTGATCGTAGTAGTCGGTCGTGAAGTAGTTGGGGTTTTTGAGGTCGCTTCCTTTGACGAAGATACCGACATAGACGCCGTCTCCATGCTCGAGGTCGATCAGCGCGTACCCCGCTTCATATTTTCGCTCGAGCTCTTCGCGAAAATCGGCCCAGACGCGGCGGACGACATAGGCCTGGCTCTTGAATCCCGTCTGTTTGGCGAAGAGCCCGACCCATCGGGTGTATCCCTGTGCGACATCGATCAGATCGTATCCCTGCTTCCACCGTTTGTCGATCTCTCTGGCGAGGATCGGCCACTCTTCCGTCACGACATAGGATTGGTGGGTATAGGGTGTGCCTTTCGCATAGGTGATGACCCATTTGTGTCCGGCATGCAGCAGAATCGGCAGCGACAGAGAGAGAATCAGCCATGAGATGACCCTTTTCATAGATGCCCTCCTTTCTTATTTCGATGTTGTCGGTACACAGACGGCTTTGATCTGCGTGGTGAAGCCGATTGTGACGTCATTCCATGTTTTCCCCTGATGTTTGGCGTAGCATGCTTTGTTGATCGACTGCAGGGCAGGCGAAGCGCTGAAATCGAAGAGATCGATGACACCCTCCGCATGCAGTTGTCCCTGGTCGTAACGGTAGTGCATCGGCACCTTGCGCGTGATGCCGTTCATCGTGATCGCTGCGGTGAGCGTGCCGGTTTTGGGTTTGCCGGTCTCTTTGGAGGCCGCGACGATATCGACGATTTTCGCCTCGATCGTCTCTCCTTTCATCCGATCGAAAAAGAACTTCACCAGTTTGGCGTCCCGGCCCTTGTTTTTGGAGTTGACGCTCTTTTCGTCGATCGTGACGGATGAGCCGACGAGAATCTCCCGAAAATTGGTCCCCTCCTGTTTCGCAGCGCTGTAGTGTACCGTGTCGAAAACACCTCCTACACCGATTTTCGCCGGTGTTTTGAAGGCTTTCCACTCTATGGTGACCGGTCCCTCCTGTGACAGTGTACAGTGCATCGCCGGTGCTGTTTCCGTCGCCACAGCCAATGTCGCAGCTGCTATCAATGATAAAATAATTTTATACATTCTCCCCTCCAGTTTATTCGATTTTTTTATATTACGAAGTATAACGCGAATCGACTAAAGGGGAGATAAAGTATCCACGCCTATTGCTGTTGCTGCTGAAACATTTTGCCCAGATTCTGAAGCATCTGCTGCATCTTTTTCATCTCTTCGGGAGAGGGTTGGTGCGGTGCTGCGGCAGGGCTTGCATTCGGGCTCTCCTGTTTGGCCTTCTGCATCTCCTGAGAAATCATCTCATCGAGTGACTGAACGGGATAGTTCGGCAGCTTGAATCTGTCGGCGGGAATATGGACGCCGAATTTCGCTGAAGTAGCGATCTGAGTATGTTTGAATCCCATGATATCGGCTTCGGTCTTGAGCGGAATCCCTTTGTATACCCATGTCTTGCTTCCCATCACTTCCCAGATTTCACAGGGATAGCCCAGCACTTTACCGCTGCCGATCTTTTTGCCTCC
>CAYLLC010000084.1:2909-8243 GCA_964384355.1 uncultured Sulfurospirillum sp.
AGTGCCTCTTCGTCCTCTTCTCCCGTACGGATACGAATCGTCTTTTCGATCGAACTGACGAAGATTTTACCGTCGCCGATCTTGCCGGTGCGTGCGGCGGTCGTGATCGCTGTGAGCAGACGATCGAGGTCCTCCTCTTTGACCGCGATTTCGATCTTGATTTTGGGCAGAAAATCGACGACATACTCCGCACCGCGGTAGAGTTCCGAGTGTCCCTGCTGGCGTCCGTAGCCCTTGACCTCCGATACGGTCATACCTGTCAGTTCGAGTTCTCCGATCGCCTCTTTGACATCTTCGAGTTTGAAGGGTTTGATAATCGCCTCGACTTTTTTCATGCTGCCTCCTTAAAATGTGATGAGAAAGCGCTATTTTAGCACATTTCGACTATGATTCGCTCCATGAAGCGAGTACAACAGAAACTGGAGCGGATCAAAGCGCACCCCGTGACGCAGAAAACGATGGAGCAGCTCAAACCGAAAAAAACCTTCTGGTCCCTGATCTCGGTAGCGCTATTTTTCATCGTGCCGGAGGTGGTGGCACTGATCTGGGGTACGGATATCAAGGCTTATACGCAGAGCCATCTCTCCCAGCCGCTGCCGCTCGAGGATACGTACCGTTACAAGGCGATCGAGATGCTTTTCACCGATCCCAGCTATTTCAACCTTCTGTTCGGGATAGGGCTGTTGGTCTGGGCTTTTTTTTAGCAGGCTACGATTTGAGGTAATCGGTCGGTATTTTGATGATTTTGGTGTTGAGCGGGGAGAAGGCTTCGGCATCCTCCTCCAGATCCTCTCTGTAGGCGGCCAGCTGGTCACTGACGATCAGCAGCCATTCTATCAGCGCATCGCTGGCGCGTCCCTCCAGTCCCCGGCACTCTTCGAGCACCTCTTCGGCAAGTGTGACGACTTTGTTGACGGGAGTGATCTTCAGATAGGCAGAAGCGGATTTGATCGTGTGGAAGATACGAAAGAGCTCATCGACACTGCGCCGGTAGAGGGCAGGATCGTCGAGCTTGACGATCAGAGCTTCGAGGTTTTCGGTCATCATGCTGTAGTGCCCGAAAAACTCCTCGACGATATCGAAATCGAACTCCTTCTCCAGATTCTGATAGACTCCCATAGAAATATCCCTTTATACTTTGCGTTTTTTGACGAGGATGATGCCTATCGCCGTGACGATCAGAATGACCGCGATCGTTTCGAAGATGAAACTGAGCGGTACAGGCTGCGAGAGGTCCGGCATCACCCGATCACCTTCGCACATCTTTGGCACAGCTGCGTCTCATCGGCGCTCTTCTGTTTCCAGCATCGCGGGCATTTGGCCATCGTGCTGCGCTTGATGAGGAATCGGTCTCCATCCACTTCGAATGCCGCGATCTCTTCACCCGGTACATCGGATGAGAGTGCACTGACGGTAAACCAATCCTCCGCATCCATCGGATCGAGTGCCTTGATCCTGGGCGCATCGGTCTGGATCGCCAGCTCCAGCGTCGCTTTGATCTTCTTATCCTTTTTGAGCCCGTCGACGATTTCGAAAAACTTCTCTCTCGCTTCCATCATGTAGGCTTCGTCGAAGTCGTTTTCGACTGGCTCGAGCGGGGTGTAGAGCAGGTCGAAGACATCCTCATGCTCTTGCTTGACCACTGCCGGCGCATACTCCAGCACTTCGTCGATCGTATAGGTGAGCACCGGTGCGAGCAGCGCCAGCAGGCGATCGAGGATGAGGGCCATAGCGCTCTGGGCGGAGCGTCTGGCGGGATCCTCTTTGGCATTGCAGTAGAGGCGGTCTTTGGAGATATCCATATGGATACCGCTCAGTTCTGCGGTGATGAAGTGGTTGATCAGAGAGAGCCCTTTGGAGAAGTCATAGCGCTGAAAGTGTGCATCGGCTTCGTCGAATACGCTTTTGGCTCTGGAGAGAATCCAGCGGTCGAGGAGCCCCATATCGGCCGGCTGCATGACTGCATCGAGATCGTCGATATTGGCCAGCAGGAAGCGGATCGTGTTTCGTGTTTTGCGGTACTGCTCCGCGATCTGTTTGAGAATGTCGTCACCGATTTTGAGGTCGTTCTGGTAGTCGCTGAGCGCGACCCAGAGCCGCAGGATTTCGGTACCGAACTTTTTGGCGACTTCGCTCGGTGCGACGACATTGCCTTTGGATTTGCTCATCTTTTCACCTTTGGCATCGTTGGTGAAGCCGTGGGTGATCAGATTTTTGTAGGGGCTGATACCGTTGATCGCGGAGCTGACGAGCATAGAGCTCTGGAACCATCCGCGGTGCTGGTCGCTCCCCTCCAGATAGAGATCGGCGGGGTAGTTTCCGGCATCGTATTCGCGTGACTGCAGGACCGCTTTCCAGGTCGAGCCGCTGTCGAACCATACATCGAGGATATCGACGACCTTTTCGAGATCGTCTGGATTGTAGCCGCTGCCGGGGTAGAGCAGCTGCGCGATATCCATCTCCCACCAGACATCGGTACCCTGCCGCTCGAAGATCATCGCCAGAAAGTTGAGCACCTTTTCGTCGAGAATCACTTCGCCCGTCTTTTTGTTTCTGAAGAAGGCGATCGGCACACCCCAGTCGCGCTGTCTGGAGATACACCAGTCGGGGCGGTTTTCGACCATCGAGGTGAGGCGGTTTCTGGAGGTCGGCGGGTAGAAGGTGACACCGTCGATATTGGCCATCGCCGTCTCTCTGAGGGTTTTGCCTTCGACCGCCTGATCCATCGCGATAAACCACTGTTTGGTCGCACGGTAGATGACCGGCTTGTGGGTACGCCAGCAGAAAGGGTAGGAGTGGCTGAACTTCTCTACCTTCAGCAAGGCATCGCCAAGCAGCTCGAGAATCGCTTCGTTGGCATCGAAGATATGCATGCCGACGAACTTCTCCGGCTCGGGCAGCAGATGCTCGCGGACGATCGTCTCGTCGTAGCGGCCGGCATCGTCGACGGGCATGAGTACATCGAGATGGTAGCGCAGGCCGACGCGGTAATCGTCCTCACCGTGTCCCGGTGCGGTATGGACGCAACCGGTACCGCCGTCCATCGTGACATGCTCACCGAGTATGATCTCCGATTTTCTGCCGTTGAGCGGATTGATCGCTTTGAGATGTTCGAGTCTGGCAGCGGGGAAGCTGTCGGCGATGTCGCCCTGGATCGCCCCCTCTTCACGCAGCGCGTCGTAGCGCTTTTTCGCGACGATATAGCCATCCGTGGTCAGCACATAGGTCTCGTCCGGATTGAGCGAGATTCCGACATTGGCAGGGAGCGTCCAGGGTGTGGTGGTCCAGATGACCACGGCACCGTCGTCGATACCCAGTCCGGCTTTCGCTTCGTCGTCGAGCGGGAAAGCGACATAGATCGAGTAATCCTCCTTCTCCTCGTACTCTACCTCCGCTTCTGCAAGCGCGGTCTTGGCAGCCCATGACCAGTAGACCGGTTTGCTGCGCTCTACGAGCAGACCCTTCCTGGCGATATCGCAGAGGGCGCGGTAGATATCCGCTTCGAAAGCGTACTTCATCGTCAGATAGGGCTTCTCCCAGTCGGCGACGACACCGAGGCTTTTGAACTCCTCTTTCTGGATGTCGACGAACTTCTGCGCATGCTCGCGGCAGAGACGGCGGATCGTGGTGACGGGAAGCGATTTTTTCTTCTCTCCCAGCTTCTTCTCCACCTGCTGTTCGATCGGCAGGCCGTGACAATCCCAGCCGGGTGTGAAGCGCACATCCTCACCTCTGAAGTAGTGGGATTTGACGACGAGGTCTTTGAGGATTTTGTTGAGGGCGTGCCCGATATGGATGTTGCCGTTGGCATACGGCGGTCCGTCATGCAGCGTAAATTGCTTCGCACCTTTGTGTGCGGTCGTGATCTTGCGGTAGACATGCTTCTCTTCGAACCACTGCTTGTAGCGTTTGGGTTCGTTTTGGGGGAGGTTTCCCCGCATCGGGAAAGCGGTTTTGGGTAGGAGCAGGGTATCTTTGTAATCCATCTCTTGACAATCCTTCTATAGGCTAAATAGCGCGGATTGTATCGAAAAAGCCCTTATAATGTATAATATGGGGCAAAGGAGCCAGCATGAAGAACGGACTGATATTTCTGGAGAGTGCCCTTCAATACAACCATGCCTTCGTCTCCTATGTCAAGCGAGAGATCAAGCGCCATGTCGGAGAGCTCGAGACGATACACTTCATCAAAAAAGGGGAAGACGATATCGTCGTGATCCTCGAGGAGCTGATCGCAGAGCATCGCAATCTCTTCGTCGTGACGCATGAGAGCTTCTCTTTTGCCGGTAAAATCATCGCCACTATCTGTCATGACGGTCTGGTGCTCAAAGATGAGATGCTGATTCCGATGAAGGCGGAGAAGTTCGTCCAAAACAGCTATCTGATCAAAAAGGGCTCGACCGCGATCAATGTCCTCAAAGTCGATATTCTGGAGAAATTGCCGCAGCTGCTGATTCACAGCCGCAGCGATTTTCTCACCTTCTATCTCTTTGATGCGGAGGCTGCGCATGCGATAGAAGCGGAGATTTCGCAGCTGGAGATGCAGTATGTCAAGGTGGAGCTGGCGGAGGGGCTGCTCTTTTATCGGGTCGGGGGTATGCATGTCTCACAGTTCGATGCGCTGCTGGGTATCCTCGATCGGGCGTACCGCTACTCGGTGCTGGTCGGAGAGGATCTGGCGCAGATCGTCTGCAGTCGCCTGATCGAAGGAGGGCGCAAAATCACGACGGCGGAGAGCTGTACCGGCGGCATGCTCGCGAGCGAAATCGTCAAAAACAGCGGCGTCTCTGCCGTCTATGACGGCGGAATCGTCAGCTACGCCAATGAGGTGAAGCATCATGAGCTGGGTGTCAAAGCACGCACACTGGAAAAGTACGGCGCCGTGAGCAAAGAGTGTGTGCAGGAGATGCTGCATGGTGTGATGCAAAAATTCGGTGCCGATTTCGCACTGGCGGTCAGCGGAATCGCCGGACCCGGCGGCGGGACACGATACAAACCGGTCGGAACGGTCTATGTAGGGGCCAAATGCAGCCAAAAAGAGCGTATCATCAAGCGTCTGCAACTCAAAGGGGATCGGACATATATACGAGAACAGTCGGTATTATGGGCATTCCGACTGCTTGTGGAGACAAATCGCGAATTTTTTTTCAAAAAAATCGAAAAAACCCTTGACAAGTGAGAAAAAATTTTATATAATTTCACCTCACTTGCACAGGATGCAGGGGAAAAGGAAATCTTTTTTTTCTAAAAAGTACCTGCCCTCCGATGTAAGTCAACTCAAAATGACCCGTTAGCTCAGCTGGTAGAGCATCTCCCTTTTAAGGAGGTGGCCGT
>CAYLLC010000085.1:0-8222 GCA_964384355.1 uncultured Sulfurospirillum sp.
CTTCTGGCCCAGACGCAGGGGAAGCATCACGACGATAAGATAGATCGTATGGTCAAAGCCTATCTGGGAGACGAGCGCATCGGCATAGAGCCTGCGGCAGTGGCAAAACGCAATGCAGATACCCTCCATGGCAAATATTATATCCAGATGGGTGCTTTTGCCCGAAAAAGGCCACTTGCGCTCTTGTCAAAGCTGCATAAATCGGGCTACGCCACACATTTGCGCAAGGTGACACGCAATGCGGAGACGGTGAAGAAGTTGCTGGTAGGGCCTTTTTCTTCCTACCGACACGCCAGAGAGGTGCTGCCCGATCTGCAGAGATTCGTTTCAGGTGCTTTTATCTTACGATGATTCTGCTATGCTAAAGGGAAAAACAAGGGGAGCGTATGCATCTGCTGTGGTATCTCCTGCTTATCCTGCCGCTTGGTCTGGTCGGCGGGGAACGCCAGTTGCATCGTGAGATTATCGTTCGCACGCCACAGAACTTTCATCAGCTTGCCGATGTCCGCCCATTTATCGAGGCTTGTCATGCCCATGGAATCGATACGATATCTCTGCTCTGCAAACAGGACGAAGATGATGAATACCCCTCCGGTATGCTCTTCTATCCCGGAGAGACGGCACCTGTCGCACCGGGGTATGCAAAAAAGGATATATTGCATGCCGTGATCGAGGCTGCGCACAGATACGGTATCCGTGTGCAGGCCTGGATTCCGCAGTTTCATGATCAGATCGCCTTTTTACCAATAGTCGTTGGCCGATGATGGTGGCAGACAAAGGCAAAGTGAAACCACTGGTGACGAAAGAGGGCGACTATTTCGTCAACCCTTTCCATCCTGAAGTGCAGCACTATGAGTTGCGCATCATCGAAGAGATCGTCTCCCGCTATGATTTCGATGCCGTCGTGCTGGATTGGGTGCGCTGTGACGATTACAATATGGATTTGAGCGAGACGACGCGACATCTGTTTGCCAAAGCGTATGGATTCGATCCGATGACGATCGATTTTGCCAAAGCCAATCCGAAGCGCAGCGTCTGGAACCGGTTTCGTACACAAAAGATCGCCGACTATATCGGAGAAGTCGCGACACACATTCGCCGGATCAGACCCAAAATCAAAGTGGGGGTCTTTATCCTCTCTCCGGGATGGCCCGAAACTGCACAGGATCCGCGGAAGTTTGCGAAGTATGTAGATTTTCTTGCACCGATGTGCTATTACGATGACTGGGGTTATCCGCTCTCATGGATTTATGACGAGAGCAGGGATGATGCCATCCTGCCGCTGGTTCGCAAAATGGCAGCGTCCAAAGAGGTCGTACCTGTTTTCGATGCGGACTGGAAGAGGCGTATCTACCGCAAGCTGTTCGGGCATCTGCCCGAACTGAAGCGTGCATCTTTTTTTGCCTATGGCAAATGGACTCCGACGATGTTAAAACGGCTTTCAGAGATTCGGTGAGAATCGCTGCAGGATCGCTTCGATCCGGTAGGAGAGGGTATCTCCGTTCTGATCCAGATAGAAGATTGTTGCGAGGATCAGCAGCAGGGCCGCGACGGCCAAGATGATCTTGACCCAGCTGTAGGGGCGCTCGCCTCTGATGACGCCGGTGCGGGCGTTGATCGCGAAGCGGTACTCCTTGTCACGGTATCGGAAGTGTGCCGTCCAGACGGGCAGGAGGATATATTTGAAGCTTTTGCGCTCGTGATAGATCTGCATGTAGGAGATCTTCTGATGGTCTCCGCCGATGCGTCTGCGGACATCCTCACGCAGGACGAACTCCATATAGCGTTTGGCGTAGTCGAACCCCTCGTCGAGTGCGACGGAGTAGGTCTCGCTCTCGAATCCGCTGAGATAGCGTTCGTCGTAGGGGACGAGATTCTCGAGATCCCATGGCTGGAGTGCGTCGGCGAGTTTGCGGGGGAGGGTTTTGGTGGCGCCGACGAGGATATCGTCGAAGTGTCGCGCTACCTCGCCCTGTACCGGTCTCCATTCGATACGCGGCTCCATCTCTTCGACGATCGTTTCGCGTCCGTCGATATAGACGCGGCGGGGCACGCGCTCGTAGTAGGTGTCGCCGCGGTACCCCTGAAAACGGGTGGTGGTATCGGCGTCGTAGGTCCAGTAGGGGAGGTAGATCCCGTCGAATCGCGTATCGGCCCGGCTATACTTCCTGAGCGCTCCGGGAGCGAACCAGAGTGATCCGACCCATCGGTCGAAGATCGCTTTCGCATGCTTCTGATCGATCTTGAAAGGCAGCAGCGACTCGGGAGCCAGCGGCATGAAGATGTCGAGATTGGTGACGATCGGGGCGTCGCAGTAGGGACAGCGTGTCGATCGGATATGGGGATCGAGGCTGAAGGTCGCGGCGCAGACGGGGCATTTGATCGTTTTGGGGGCTTTGAGATCGTAGCGGGGTGCATCGGCGATTTGGGCCAGTGTGCGGTCGAGATTGTGCTCTTCGATCGGCAGATCGGGTGGATAGAGGTAGTTGATCGCACCGCAATATTCGCACTTGAGTGCGGTATCGTCGGCGGAGAAGACCAGCGACGCGCCGCACTGTTTGCAGGGAAATGTCTTCTGTGTGAAGGCGCTGCCCCGCATCACTTTGGTAAAGCCCGGCATCGGTCGTCACTGCAGCGGCGGCGGGGTGAGGTAGTTGAAGAGGGTTTCGACCTCTTCGATTCTGTTCGCTTTGGTCCACTTCTCCATACCGGTCGCCCACATGAGCGTGTCGGATGCGATCGTGCCCTTTTTGATCATCTCTTCGATCTCATCGATGTTGAAGGGGCCTTTGGGCTCCTGATCTTTGGCGTAGTAGTACATCTTCTCGAAGGGTTCGGGGACATAGCGGCGCTCTTTCGTATCGCGGCGTGCCTGATCGAATTTGCCGGCGAGCTTGTCGGCCATGGCGAATCCGACGCCCATACCGATCATATCTGAGGTGCCGCCTCCTTTGGTGAGCGATTCTGCCGTCTGAAAGTCGAGATATTTCGAGAGATCGCCGATCATGCCCATCGAGGTGCGTTTGTCGAGCGCCTCTTCGACCGTCGGCGGTACGGAGATGTTTTCGATCAGGATACGGGAGAGCTCGAGCCCGTATTCGCTGAACTCTTTTGCGATCTTCTCCTGCACATAGGCGCCGAGCTGGTCGTAGTTGGCCGCGAGATCGAGGACCGGTATATTCGCCGAGGCTACGATATCGGTAAAGCGCGAGATGATGATGTTGCGCAGCTGGTTGCTGATATCTTCGACGCTGAAGTGGCCGTTGGTGCCGACGATCTCACGGATGAATTTCGCGGGATCTTCGATGCGAATCTCATAGGTACCGAACGCCCTGAGCCTGACGGCGCCGAACTCTTTGTCGCGCAGGATGATCGGGTTTTTGGTGCCCCATTTGAGATCGGTGAATCGGCGCAGGTTGCAGAAGTAGACCTCCGCCTTGAAGGGGGAGTTGAAGCCATGATCCCAGTGCTGCAGCGTGGTGAGAATCGGGAGGTTTTTGGTGGTCAGCTCGTAGATGCCCGGCCCCAGTACATCGGCGATCTCTCCTTCGTTGACGAAGACGGCCGCCTGCGCCTGCCGGACGGTCAGCTTGGCGCCGTATTTGATCTCGTTGTTGTAGCGCTCGAAGCGGTAGACGAGGGTGTCGTTGCTCTCATCGAGCCAGTCGATGACATCGATGAATTCGCCGAATATTTTGTCCCAGAAACCCATATCGATCCTTTCTATCTTCTGATTTTGCCGGCGGCGAGCAGTGCGTCATGCAGCTGATTTTCGACCTCGACCAGCTCCTGCTCCGCGGCGCGTCGGGTCTCTTTGCCCTTCTGGGCGATCTGCAGCGACTCCTGAATCGTGTCGATGAGGGTCTGGTTGGCTTTCTTGATCGATTCGATATCGTAGACGCCGCGCTCGATCTGCTCTCTCGTCTCGCGGTTGGCCTCTTTGAGCGCTTCGGCGTTTTTCTCCAGCAGTTCGTTGGTCATGTCGGTCGCATCTTTGACCGCTTTGGCCGCTTCGGAGCTGCGGTAGATCGTGATCGCCTGTGCGAGCTGGTTTTTCCAGAGCGGGACGGTATTGACGAGGACGGAGCTGATTTTGGAGACGAGGGATTTGTCGTTTTCCTGTACCATGCGGATCGTGGGGAGTGCCTGCATGGCGACCTGTCGCGTCAGACGCAGATCGTAGACGCGGCGCTCCAGATCGTCGCGGGTATTGACGATATCTTTGAGTTTGAGCGCTTTTTGCATCTTTTTGTTGCCTGCCGCTTCGGCTTCGAGTTTGGGGATGATCTCGTTGTCGAGCTGCTGCAGCTTGTGCACACCCGCGGCGATATAGAGCTCCAGCTCCTTGAAAAACTCGAAGTTGACTTTGTAGAGCCGCTCCAGCGAGGTGATGTCGGTCAGCAGCTGGGTCTTCTGCTGCTCGAGGTTGTCGGTGATGGCGTCGATCTGCTTGCGCACCTCTTCATACTTGCCGATGAACTTCTGCACCGGCGTCGCCATACCGAAGAGTTTGCCGAAGAAGCCCTGCTTTTCGTTGGGGTTGAGCGCATCGACATCGAATCCCTGAATCGAAGCGACGAGGTTGTTGAGCGAGTCGGCGGCATGTCCGAGGTCTTTGTTTTTGACCCCTTCGAGCATGCTTTCGCTGACGCGGTTGATATTCTCCTGCGCTTTGGCACCGAAGAAGATGACGCTGTTGGGGTCTTTGATATTGACTTCGGAAGCGATCACATCCATCTTGGTCTGGGTCACTTCGTCGGCATCTTCGTAGCGGAGAATGCCATCCTTTTTGATCGTTTCGGCGAGTTCTGCGACCGCTTCGTTCCCGCTTTCGACCAGATCGGTGGAGATCGCCTCTTTGGTCTTTTCGGCCTCTTCATGCAGCGCCTCCTGCAGCTCCTGCTGCTCCTTTGGCGTCACTTCGTTTTGCGGGTTTTGCGTTTTGTCTGACATCTTTATACTCCTTCGTTTTTAAGTTGTTTGTTGAGCGCTTCGATCTGAATGTCGAGGCGGGTGATATCCTCTTCGTCGAGGCGGGCCTTCTGCTCGTGGATCGTCTCGGTGACGCTTTTGAGCAGCGTTTTGAAATTTTGGCGCAGGGTCTCGTCGATGTTGTCGTTTTCGAGATTTTTGAGATATTCGGCGCTGATCTGCTCCGTGCGGTAGAGGTAGACATTGAAGAACTTACGCGCTTTGGAGAGGTCGTTGGGGTCCTTTTCGATCGCTGCGATCACATCCCCGGTCTCTTTGACGACATCGTCGATCATCGCTGCCACTTCGGGATCGTGGATGCGCCGGCGGATATTTCTGAGCTGAGAGATGCTCTTTTTGGCGCGGCCCGTGATCTCGATCACCTCTTCGGCCGTCACGCCGATGCCCAGATCGCCCGTCTTGTCCTCGGTCGGATCGAAGCCGTAATAGAGGTAGTATCCCACCAGAAAAAAGCCCGCCAGCACGATGCTGAGGAGCATGCCGTTTTGGGTGGCGGCCCATGAAGTATAGAAAGTGGCGGCGGCGAGAATCAGCGCTGCGACGGTTTTGTACTTGAGGCGCGGTGCTTTGGCGAAGAGGCTTTTGCGGTATTCGCGCTCGGCGAGAAATCCGCGTCTGGCGACGGTCGCTCCGAGCAGATAGAGTGCCGTGGCGACGGCGAGGCGCAGGATCGATCCGGTATCGCCTGCGAGCAGTGCGAAGAAGAGGGCGAGGATCAGCGGAAACGCGAGGATATAGAGGAGTACGCCTTTGATGAAAAAGGGTCTCTTGCCGTCTCTGGTCGGGTCGTAGCGGGTCGCAAGTGCCATTTCAGTCCTTCAGGAGGTCAAAGAGTGCCTGCCATGCGACGGCACCGAGTGTGGCGAAGATCAGCAAAAAGCCGATCACTCTGTTTAGCGCAATCTGCATCTGTCGCTCCTTCTTTTCTGTCGTGTGTCACTGCTCTCAATTCTAACAGATTTTAATCGATATAAAGATAAAATTGATAACAAATGATTATAGAGCAGTTAACTTTAAGGAAATATTATGTTTGAAAAGATGGACAGGGATTTTATCCTCCACTCATACGGTCGCAACTATGTCAACTTCACGCATGCCAAGGGGGCGAAGGTGTGGGATGCGGAGGGTGCGGAGTATATCGATTTCACCTCCGGGATCGGCGTCGTGAGCGTCGGGCATGCCAACGAACGCGTCAGCGACGCCATCTGCGATCAGGCCAAAAAGATCATCCATATCTCCAACCTCTATCTGATCGAGCCGCAGGCGAAGCTGGCGAAGTCGCTGGTGGAGAAGTCGGGATACGACATGCGCTGCTTCTTCGCCAACAGCGGTGCCGAAGCGAACGAGGGGGCGATCAAGATCGCGCGCAAATACGGCGAAGTGGACGGCGAGCCCAAGCGCTACAAAGTGATCACGCTGCGCCACTCCTTCCACGGGCGGACCATCTCGACGCTCAAAGCGACCGGCCAGGAGAAGATGCACCACTACTTCGGCCCCTATCCTGACGGCTTCGTCTATGCCGACGATATCGACCATATCGCATCGCTGATCGACGACCATACCGTCTGCGTCATGATCGAGCTGGTACAGGGAGAGGGCGGTGTCGAGCCGCAGGATAAGGCGAAGGTGCAGCAGCTGGCGAAGCTGCTGAAGGAGAGAGATGTCCTGCTGGCGATCGACGAGGTGCAGACGGGTATCTACCGTACGGGCGAGCTCTTCGCCTCCAACCTCTACGAGATCGAGCCCGACATCATCACCGTCGCGAAGGGGCTGGGCAACGGTGTGCCGATCGGCGTGGTGATGACGCGGCTGAAGGAGATCTTCAAGCCCGGCGATCACGGCAGCACCTTCGGCGGCAACTACCTCGTCACCCGCGCGGCGTACGAAGTGCTGGAGATTCTGGAAGGGTACAAAAACAGCGGCGGTCTGGATGAAGCGATGCTCTACTTCGAAACGCAGCTCAAATCGCTGGCCGGGCGCTATCCCGCGATCGTGGAGAAGGATGTGGGTGTGGGGCTTATGCGCGGGCTGCGCATCAGGAGTGCCGAGATGCTGAGCGCGCTGGTGGAGCAGAGCTTCCGGGAGCGGCTGCTGGTGCTCAAGGCGGGGCGCAATACCCTGCGGTTCCTGCCGCCGCTGACGATCGGGCGTGACGAGATCGACGAGGGATTCGCACGGCTCGAGAAGGCGTTCGCCGCACTGAAGGTGTAGGATTGCGTCCGTTCAGTGACTATATGCATGCGTGGCTCTACGGCGCGGAGGGGTACTATACCCGGTTTCGCACCATCGGCAAAGAGGGGGATTTCTACACGGCGGTGAGCTCGAGCATGTTTTTCGGCGGGGCGATCGCGAAGCGGTTGATTGCGGTGATCGACGAGGGGTTTTTGCCCGCCGATACGACGGTGGTGGAGATCGGTGCGCATCAGGGGTATCTGCTGGCGGATATCGTGCAGTTCGTCTACACGCTGCGCCCCGAGCTGCTGGGAACGCTCCGATTCGCCATCGTCGAGCCGCAGGCGGAGAACCGCGAAGCACAGGAACGATATTTCCGTGAAGCCTTCGGCGATGCGGTGCAGCTGCGCCTCTACGACGACCTGCATGCAGTGGAGATGGAGAGCGCCTTCGTGGTCGCCAACGAGATCTTCGATGCCTTCGCATGCGAGGTGATCCGCGGTGATGAGATGCTCTATGTCGACGATGCGGGAGCGTTTCGCTTCGGAGCGCAGGACGCTTATACGGCTGAGATCGTATCGCGCTACGGCCTTGCCAGAGGCGAGGTGGCCAGAGGCTACGAAGCGTTCGCCGCGGCGATGGGGGAGGCGTTCGGGCGGTATGAGTTCGTCACCTTCGATTACGGCGATCTCGAGCCCCGACCCGACTATTCGCTGCGTATCTATTATCGCCATCGGACGATTCCCTTCTTCGCGCTGACCGATTTCGTCGAGGATAGCGAGGAGAAGCCCGCCGATCTGACGATCGAGCAGCTCTGCTGCCGCAGCGACATCACCTATGATGTGCACTTCACCCATCTGATCGACGCCTACAAGAGCAGCGGCGCGACACTGCATGCCTATCGGACACAGCTGGCGACACTGGTCGATTTCGGTATCACGGAGCTGCTGGAGATGCTGCAGCAAAACGCCGACCCCAGAGCCTATCATGCCGAGCTCAACCGCGCGAAGAAGCTGATCGATCCGGCATTCATGGGAGAGCGGTTCAAGGGGGTGATT
>CAYLLC010000086.1:0-8208 GCA_964384355.1 uncultured Sulfurospirillum sp.
TTTCCATCCACTACAATGGGAGCTGTAAGTAGTGCATTGAGTTCATCTTTGAACGCGTTATCACGCTCCTTCTCTTTCGTCGTATCGTATGGTGTATATTTTTCCAATGCTGCGGCTATTTCATGTGCCCGTCGGTCGATCGCACGCATCACCGGATCGTTATCGTTGCCGATGTAGTGTAGCCAGAGTTTGGAGCGAAGTTCTTTGTCGTATCTCTTCATAAAGGTGTCTGTATCGAGTTTATGGCGATCTGAAACGATGTTGAGATTTTGAAACTCTGCCATGATGTTTTTGCGTAGCGTGGGAACTTCATGCCTGCCGGAATAGACGGTATCTTTGTGGGAAGATGCCGAAAGTGGTTTGCGATTGACCCAGTAGGATACCGAACGTCTGCTGCCGAACATATCCCTATACCAGAGACTCTCTTCGCCGAGTGACATAAAGCGTTCGAAAGACTCTTGGATGTAGTCCGAGATAGCCACTCCTTCGAGATGAGGCGTATATTTTTGCCAGATCTTTTGGAGTTCCGCTTCGCTCTTGCCGTAGTTGGATTTGAGCATCCGATGGAGTCTGTTTTGCCATCCGCGACTGAGTGTCGCCAGTATCATCGCATCTTCGGCGTGGTGCCAGTTGGTATCGCGGCTTTTGGATTTGATACCGAGGATTTGGCGGGCTCTGGAGGTGGTGCGGCCCGGTACGTTTCGCACCGCCACTCCCGTTCTTCGGTGCTCTTTATCGGGGAAGGGATAGAACATCTTGAGATTTTGCGCGACAAGCGCTTCGAGGTAGCTCGTGGCTCTGAGAGATTTGGTATCTTGCACTTCGTTGTAAATCTCGTCATAGCTCTTTGCCAACAGATTTTTACGTTTTTTCCAGTCGATGTGATGATCATGATAGAGCATCTCCACCCTGTTGACATACTCAGAATCCTCTCCCAGCCAATCCATCGGTAGTCGGTTGCCCTTTTGCATGTTGGCGTCGCGATGTGCGATGACCAGATTGTACTCGGTACTGAGCCCGCCAAGTGATCTTGGTACGATATGTTCTATATCGGCACGCCCCTCGAACAAGTCGGATATATTGATGATCTTTCCCGTATAGATATCCATCCATTTCTGTGACTCAAGCAGCTTGATCTTGCGTGCCATCTTGCGATCGATCGAAGAAAACTCCGATTTGTAAGCCTCGATAATCTTATCCAGCTCTTTTTCACGTGCGCGCATTGCATCATCGATCTTCTTTTTGATACTTTTGGGTAAAGCGTCTCTGGCGCTTTCGATCACGATCTCGTCAAAGGGCCCGTATCGCCAGCTCAGATCGGCGATGCGACGCAATACCCACGATGCCAACGATTTGACCGCATGGTTGTTGATATCGGGTCGTACATACTTTTCAAATAGATTCTTTTTGCCCAGATGCAGATATTCGAGCGATTTGGGATAGCTACCGTAATCTTCCGAAGTCTGAATCCCCAAGATCTCTTTGGCCTCATCTTCTCTTTTCCCATCCTTTAGATGAGGAAGTGCATCGATGATGAATTTGTGCGATACATTTTGCGTACCCGCTTTGAAGCCTTTGATAAGCGTGATGATTTCGCTTGGTTCGACGGAGATTTGATGCGCTTTGAGGAGTGTGTCGATCGCCTTGAAGGATTCTTGCGGCGTCTTGTGCAGTTGCAACGCTTCCGCAATACGGGCGAATAGTGTCAGTTGCTCGGGATGTTTGACCACTGCCGCTACAAGGTTGGAAAATTTACCTATCTCACTGATGAAAAAGAATTTGATCAAATCTCTTTGGCTCTTTTTACCCTTGATAACATACTCATCCTCTTTGTCGTAGATCTTTTGATCTGGTGTGAGAGAGAGAATTTTTCGGACATCTTTATACGTAATTGTTTTGAGGCTTTTCCCTTTGGCGATCTTCTCTTCGACATAGACAATGAGTCGCTCTTTTTGATCCTCATCGAGTGCGATGCCGTTGATTTTCAAATCCCCGACAATTTTATACAGACGATACAAATCAAAAAGATAACTATATCTTGGCGCGGCGATTTCATCAGGATAGCAGCTGCATTTACCGAAAAGTTCGGGATCGTTTTCCGGCATCACCTGATCGGTGATCGCCTCTTGCAAGGCGTGGATCAGCTCTTTGCATCGCTCTTCATCAAGTGCGATCGCATCCATTTCGCACTGCTTGACGATGATCGTTTCGATCTCATGTTCGATATCTTCTCGGCGAATCATCTTTTCGTAGTTGTCATGGTTGCGATAGGCGCTTAGTTTGCCTTCCTGCACCGCTCTATGAATCACCTCTGCGATGGTTTCTGCGGGGTAAAGCTTTTTGAGCGTTTCGACTCTGTTCAAAGCAGCATAGACCTGACGCTTTTCATCAGCTTCGCTCTTCGTTTCCACTATGGTAGGATCGATGAGTCCGAGCTCTATTTCCAACTCGTACAGCAAATCGTCCGTAGCGATCGACTTGTAGCCTCTATGCTTGGCCATGTGTGCCATAATGGCGAATAGCTCTTCGGACGACAACTTTCTTTGAAGGGCGTCTTCGGCTCTAAGTCGCCATTTGTCGATAATTTTGTTCTCTTTTTGCACTTGCATACATCGAGTGTAGCTGAGCAAGCCGAAGTGCTCGAAGATGCGTGCTACCTCTTTGATGCGTCTTTTGCGTTTTTCGTTGAGTGCGCGCATACTCTTCTGGATTCTGCGCTGTGATTGTGTGGAGTCACCGCTTTTGATATCGAAAGGTGCATCCCGCATTGCCACGGCGTTGTCCAACACCCGATATGAGAAAGGCTCTATCTCTGCGAGGATACTATATCCGAGTGATGTGATTCCAAGATCCAGTGCCAGGATTTTTTTCATATTGGCTCCTCGTGGGGTACAATATCACTATTTTATCCAAAAATATTATAAAATAATAATAATTTAAAATTAGAGTAAAAATATAAAGATAAATACACTCTGTCTTATGAAATGTTATAACAGGGCGAAACGATATCTGATGCTTCTTCCAGCTGTGCCTTCCACTTGCTTCAGGAATCCTTTGGAGATAAGATCATTGATATCTCTGATGGCGGTAGCTCTGGAGGTTTTGGCAATGGCTTGGTACTTTTTGGTAGAGAGGCCGCCGACGAAGTTGTCTTCTCCGATATTAGCCAGTTTGTTGAGTACTTTTTTCTGTCTCTCGTTTAAGGAAGTGGTGTTGATTTTGTCCCATAGTTTTGCTTTTTTGATAATCGTTTCGGTTTGGCATATGGAGTTTTCGATCGCTTTGGCATGTATCTCCAGATGCCAGGTGAACCATTCGGTAAAATCATAAGTTCTGTTGTGTATCAGATTGTTGCTCTTTTCGAGAATTTCATAGTACTCTTTTTTATGAATGTTGATCGCAGTGGAGATGGAATGATATTTGTACGAGAGTCCTGCATCTTTGGCGAGGATATAGTCGGTGATGACTCTGGCTAATCTGCCGTTTCCATCATCATAGGGGTGTATCACGACAAACCAAAGGTGGGCTTTGGCACTTTTGATGTAAGGGTTCTCTTCTGAATGGTTGACATAGTCGAGCAAGCTGTTCATCTGCTGGTCTATCAGGCTGGAGGGCGGTGCGATATAGTGCACTTTTTTCCTGCCGTAGGGGTTGGATACCACTTCCATTTCATCAGTACGATAGGTCCCGGTTTTGATTCTTGTCAGTCCGCTTTGTCCAGTGGGAAAGAGTGCTGCATGCCAGCTATGGATTCTCTCTTTTGTAAGTAGTTCAGGATTGGATATGGCATCCTGTAAAATTTTCACCAGAGAGTCGGTATCATGGGTGGATCGATCCGATGAGAGGTCGAATGTCGGGTCTATCGCTTTTTTTACAGATGATATGACACTCTCTCTGCTGAGATAGGCGCCTTCGATCTCATTGGATGAGACAATCTCGTCCGTCATTGCTTCAACCTCTACTTTGACGACTGCGTCTCTGTCCAGAAAGGATATGATTTCGTTCATCCTGCCGATATGGTAAGAGATTCTTCCGATACTATCTACGATAGCACCGGGATCATACGGAAATTGCGGATAGTGCGCATGTTGCCAGATCCATTTTTTGGGTTGCATACTGCTCCTTTGACACAATTACTCCCCTAATTGTATCATAATCTGAGGCGATTAGCGTCGATTGCGTCTCATCCGATCCCTCTCTGTCACCCACCTAACAGACACTTTCCCTCCAAAAGAGTAAAATACCCTTACAGAATGTGATGAGAAGGGGGTATGGTATGGATACGAATATCAAAGGTCTGACTTCCGCCGAGGCCAAGAAACGGCTGGCGAAGTATGGTCCCAACGCGATCGAGGAGAAAGAGGAGAGCTGGTGGCATCGGCTCTTTCGCCGTTTCTGGGGGCCGATTCCGTGGATGATCGAGGTGGCGGCGATTCTCTCTGCGCTGGCGAAGCGGTGGGAGGATTTTACGATCATCATGATCTTGCTGCTGGTCAACGCTTTTGTCGATTTCTACCAGGAGTCCAAAGCGCTCAACGCCATCGCCGTGCTCAAGAAGAAGCTGGCGCGCAAGGCGATCGTGCTGCGCGACGGGCACTGGATCGAGATCGATGCCAAGGAGATCGTACCCGGCGATGTGGTGAAGGTGCGTATCGGTGATATCGTCCCTGCGGATATGAAGCTGCTGGGCGGGGGTGATTTCCTGCAGGTGGATCAGTCCGCGCTGACGGGCGAGTCGCTACCGGTGCACAAAAAGGCCGGCGACGATCTCTATGCCAATGCGATTATCAAGCAGGGGGAGATGATCGGCGAGGTGACCGGCACGGGACGCAATACCTACTTCGGGCGTACGGTCGCGCTGGTGGCCAAGGCGCAGATGGAGGAGCGCAGCCACTTCCAGAAGATGGTCATCAAAGTCGGTAACTTCCTGATCTATGTGACGATCGTGATGATCGCGATCATCATCTATCACGGTCTCAAGACCAACCAGCCGACGGTCGAGCTGCTGATCTTCGCGCTGGTGCTGACGATCTCTGCGATTCCCGTCGCGATGCCGGCGGTACTGACGGTGACGATGGCGATCGGTGCCAAGGCGCTGGCGGCCAAAGAGGCGATCGTCAGCCGTCTGGCGGCGATCGAGGAGATGGCGGGGATGGATATCCTCTGCTCCGACAAGACCGGTACCCTGACCAAAAACGAAATGGTCATCTCCGATCCCTACACTGTCAAATCTCACACGGTCGAGGATCTGATCCGCTATGCGCTGATGGCGAGTCAGAAGCAGAATCACGACCCGATCGAGAAGCCGATCTTCGACTATGCGACGGAGCACAAGATCGAAGCGGTCTACAAGCTCAAAAAGTTCATCCCCTTCGATCCGGTACACAAGCGCACCGAAGCGGTGATCGAAAACGGCAACTGCGAGCTGGTCGTCACGAAGGGTGCGCCGCAGGTGATCATCGAGCTGAGCGACGAGGCTGAGTTCGACAAAGATGCCGCCTATGCGAAGGTCGAAGAGTTCGCCTCCAACGGCTTTCGTACGCTGGGTGTCGGGTACCGCAACTGCGAAGAGGAGAAGTACCACTTCGTCGGTCTGATTCCTCTCTACGATCCGCTTCGCGAAGATTCTGCGGCGACGATCGCGGAGGCACGCTCCAAAGGGATCGATATCAAGATGGTCACGGGAGACAACCTTGCCGTCGCCAAATATATCGCCTCTTTGCTGGGTATCAAAGGCAAGATTCAGGATATCCGCGAGCTGAAAGGCGAGAGTATCGGAGAGTTTCTGGTACTGGCTGAGGTCCTCTCCAAAGCCTTCACCCGGGCGCTCAAACCCGACACACCCAAGAGCGAAATCGACAAACTGACCAAAAAGATTGTCCAGGAGGTCGAAAAAGAGCTCTACAACACCCCGCTGCCCAAAGGCTCTGTCAAGAAGCATGAGTCCGAAATCATCGCGATGATCGAGCAGGCGGGAGGATTTGCACAGGTCTATCCGGAGGATAAATACTTCATCGTCGATGAGCTGCAGAAGGTCGATCATATCGTCGGTATGACCGGTGACGGGGTCAACGACGCGCCCGCCCTCAAAAAGGCCGACTGCGGAATCGCCGTCAGCGGGGCGACCGATGCGGCGCGGGCGGCGGCGGATATCGTCCTGATGGCGCCGGGTCTGCGGGTGATCGTCGATGCGATCGAGCAGGCGCGCCAGATCTTCGAGCGGATGAAGAGCTATACGATCTTCCGTATCGCCGAGACGATTCGTGTGATCATCTTCATGACGCTGGCGATCGTGATCTACGACTTCTATCCGATCACGGCATTGATGATCATCATCCTCGCGCTGCTCAACGACATACCGATCATGACGATCGCCTACGACAATACCAAAATCCGCGAAAAACCGGTGCGATGGGATATGAAAGAGGTCTTTATCCTCGCCTCGTGGCTGGGTATCGCGGGCGTGCTCTCGTCGTTTCTGCTCTTTTGGATCCTGATCTCGGTGATGCATCTGCCGCTCGATTTCGTGCAGAGTGCATTCTTTGCCAAGCTGGTGATCGCCGGGCACGGCACGATCTACAATACCCGTATCGACGACTGGTTCTGGAAGCGCCCGTGGCCATCCTGGACACTCTTCAATGCAACCTTCTTCAGCCGCGTGGCGGGTACGATCATCGCGGTGTACGGCTTCGGCCTGATGGAGCCGATCGGATGGGAGTGGGCGCTCTGGATGTGGGCCTATGCGCTGGCCTGGTTCGTGTTCAACGACGCGGTCAAGATGGCGGTGCTTCGATACTATCGCAAGCGATATCATGAAGATATCATATAGGAGGGCAGAGATGCGAACGAATTTCGAAATAGAGAGAAGAGAAGCCCTGAAACGCATAGGTGTGGGCGGTGGATTGCTGCTGGGCGGGGGTGTGTCGCTGGAGGCACATGAGCAGGAGACGCTGCTCTCTCACCCCTCCACCAAGAAGCATGCACGCATCGTCGTCATCGGTGCAGGGACTGCTGGTATGATCGCAGCAGCGAGAATACGCCGCGCCGCACCCAATGCCCAGATCGTCATGATCGCCCCCGACACGATACATCGCTATCAGTCGGGGGCGCTTTTCGTCGCGGCGGGTATGGCGACCTCGGCAGAGTATCGTCGCCCGACCGATTCTCTGCTGCCCGACGGGGTAGAGTGGCTGAGAGAGCGGGTAGTGGCATTTGACCCTGCAAACAACATGCTCACCGCAGAGAAGAGCGGCAAGGTGGTCTACGACATACTGGTCGTCACGCTCGGGGCGGAGTATGACTACGAAGCGATCGAGGGACTGCATGCGGACATGATCGGCAAAGAGGGGATCGCCAGCATCTATATGGATGATACCGTCGGCGGCGATGCACGCGGCGCCGATGCGACGCGGGTGCTGTTCGAGCAGATACGCTCTGCGGCTCCCGCAGCGGGAAAACCGCTCAAAGTGCTCTTCAGTGAGCCCAGGACTCCGATCAAGGGCCGGGGCAGTGCGCTTTCGCTGATGATGCTCTACAACCACATGCTAAAGAGAGAGGGCGCACAGGGACGCGTCACATTTGACTATATGACGGCGCATACGCGGTTGCTGGAGCTGGAAGCGTTCGACGGTGTGCTCAAAAAAGAGCTGAAAAAGCACATCAACATCGAAGCGGCATACGGAAAAGAGCTGGTAGCCGTCGATGCCGGTGCGAAAAAAGCGACCTTCGTACACAACGGAGCCAAAGAGGAGATCGCCTACGATCTGCTGCATGTCACGCCGCCGCTGCGCGCACCCCAGGTGATGCGCGACTCCCCGCTGGCAGTGCAGGATGGTGTGCAGAAAGGGTGGATGGCGGTCGATCCCGCGACGCTGCGCCATCCAGACTACGGGAATGTCTTTGGGCTGGGAGATGTAATCGCCCTGCCATATGCCAAGAGCGGCGGCGCGGCACAGCATCAGGGGATCATCCTTCAGGACAATATCGCCGCGGCACTGGAGGGGGAGAAACTCACTTTTCATTATGACGGCTACACCGTCTCTCCCGTCGTCACGGCGTACGGCAAAGTACTGCTGGCAGAGTACAACACCCAAAAAGCCCTGCCGACCTTCTTCCTCAACCCGTATGAACCGAGGGTAGCCTGGTGGCTGTTGCAGCGCTACTTCATGCCATGGGCATATTTCAACCTGCTGATGCGGGGGATGATGT
>CAYLLC010000087.1:0-8144 GCA_964384355.1 uncultured Sulfurospirillum sp.
TCAAACGCAAACCTTGTTATAATAAGTGAAATATTTTAACATTAGTTTGCTAATAAAAAGATATTTTTATTTTAACTCTCTGCGAGCATCCACTCCCTCTCGAGTTTCACTTTTCCGTTTTCGCGTGTCTCGATCAGATTGCCTGCACTGTCGTAGCGATTGGTTTCGACATAGTCGATATTGCCGTCCGCATCGTCGTCGCGACGGAGGCTCACCTCTTTGCCGTAGCTATTGTAGCTGTACTGTTCGACACGATCGACCTTGCCGTCGGCATCCTCGTCATAGCGCTTTTCGGTCATATTGCCTGCCGTATCGTACCGGTAGGTTTCGAGGTAATCCATCGAGCCGTCCATCGGATCATCCACTTCGAAGCGCGTCAGATTTCCGGCATCGTCATAGACAGCGTGTTCCTCTCTGTCGAAGTTTCCGTCGCCGTCGTTGTCGTAGCGCTTGTACGCCATACGCCCCTGTGCATCATACACATAATTCTCCTGATACTGCAGCCGGTTCCCTTCATAGCGTCGATACTCCGTGCCTTTCCCCGCAGCGTCGTAGGCGAATCGCTCGATCTTCGTAAATACGCCGTCTCCGTTTTCATCGTACGCTTTCTCTGTCAGACGGGCGGCACCGTCATAGGTGTAGCGCTCCTCGTAGTCGGTCGTGCCGTCCGCACCTTCGTCACGCGTCATCCGGAGGCAGCGCTTGCCTTCGTAGCGGTATCGCTCGATGCGATCGACATTGCCGTCGGCATCCTCGTCATAGCGCTTTTCGACCAGATTTCCCAGTGTATCGTACTGCATCGTCTCGATATAGCTCGCCGCACCCGCTGTTCCCGCTATCCTGCGGAAGGAGATCAGATTGCCGTCGGTGTCGTAGCGGCTCACCTCACTCTCGTCGATCGTGCCGTCTGCATCCCGATCGTACTGCTTGGAGATCATACGATGTGCGGTGTCGTAGCCGTAATATTCGATCAGGTGAGGTTTGCCCGCATCGTCATAGCGCAGTTTCTGGCTCTTGAGTAGATAGACCCCGCCGTTGGCAGGAAGGTTCGTATGCTCTGCAGAGCCGCCCGAGTCGGATTTCGAGCCCCCGCCGCCGCATCCTACCGTCAGCAGTGCCGCCAGTGCCGCAGACACGGCTATCGATTCTTTTTTCATATTGCACCTTTGTTTTGATATTATGCTTAGAGATAATATCGGCACCGGTGGAGAGATGTTTATATTTTATCGATGCATGCGGTCTTTCCATCCCGCCAGATACTCCCGTATCGCCGTCGCACAGAGCGCCACCCCCTCCGCAGAGGGGAAAAAGTAACAGTAGCAGAAGCTCTCGTTCGTCCTGAAGTCGGTCGCTGCGGGTATCACATCGATCCCCTCGGCTCTGAAATCGTACGCCGCACGCCGCATGTGTGCCGCAGAAGTGACCAGGTAGATCACGGGATGATCGATGCCGTTGTGTACGAAAAAATCCTTCGTCAGCTTCGCATTCCAGATCGTATTAAGCGCGCGGTCTTCGAAATAGATCGCAAAGGTTTTGCGATAGACGCTGTCCGGCGCGATCTCCAGTCCGATACCCAGTGCGCGATCGATCTCCGTCGCCGTCTCTCTCGCCGTGCCCGCTTCCGACCCCAGTCCGTTGAAGAGTATCGGCAATCCCCGCTCTCTGGCGACCATCAGCCCGTAGAGGAGTCGCTTCGTACCCGGCTGCGTCAGCGGCAGATTGCTGCTGCCGGCATAGTGCCCCGCTCCGAGCACCACCACACCGTCCGCTTCGGCATCACGCAGCGGGTGGTTGTAGGGTTTCTCCAGCGGCTCCAGCAGCAGATTGCCCGCCAGCTGCGTCGAAAGCAGCCATGAAAGCAGCGCCGCAGCGATGAAAAAGGGGCGAAACCGCCTGACCCAAAATGCCGCGATCCCAAAGAGCAGCACCGTCAGCCCCGGCACCATCACGAATGCGTAGAGAATCTTCGTCAGATAGTATGTCACGCCCATCTCAGCCCCTCGTCACCCAGTACCCCTCCATCACCATGAAGTCGAGGTTGGTATCGACAAAGTCCCGCACCGCGTCTGCAGGGGTCAGCACCATCGTACGCCCATGCTTGTTGAAAGAGGTATTGATGATCACGCCGTATCCGGTACGCCGCTTCACCTCGCTGATGAGTCGGTAGTAGTTGGGGTTGTCCTCCTCCGTCACAAACTGCACCCGTGCCGTCAGATCGACATGTACCGCACCGGGAATCGCCTCCCTGTGCGCCTCCTTCAGCCGGAATGCGATCGTCATGTGTCTGTTGTCGTAGCTCTTCTCAAAGAGCCTCTCGCGTTCACTCTCCAGTATCGACGGGCAAAAGGGTTGAAAAAGCGGCCGCCTCTTGATCTCCTTGTTGATATGCTTCTGAATCTCTTCGTTGCGCACATCGGCGATGATACTGCGATTGCCGAGCGCTCTGGGACCGAACTCCGCCCGCCCGTGAAAGAGCGCTCCGATCTCTCCCTGCGTAATCGCTTCGGCCGCCTTCAGATAGGCCTCCTCTCCCATCCAGCGGTAGGAGAGCCCGCTCTCTGAGAGCACCTCCTCCACCTCCTCTTTGGTATAGGCGGAGCCGTAATAGGGCATGCGCGGGAAGCGAAAGCGCTCCCGTCGGGAGGGATGGCGTTCCAGATACTGCATCACACATGCCCCCTGCGCGATACCGTCGTCGCCCATCGCAGGCACGATATAGAGATTTTCAAAGAGATTTTCGAAGATTTTCATATTGGCGATGACATTGGCGGTGACACCTCCCGCCAGCACCAGATTCCGATCCCCGTAGCGCGCTCTGACCGCACGCAGACAGGAGAGCATGATCTCTTCGGTAAAGTGCTGAACCGCCGCGGCGATATCCTCCCTGGTGAGCATACGCATGATGTGTGCGAGCTGCTCCGTTTCGAAGAGCCGATTCAGCCGGTCGGTATCGATTTCGATCGAGAGCGTGTCGCTGTCGACCCGGTGTGCATCCATCAGCATCGCATAAAGCGCATTGTCCCACGCCCCGAATGCCGCCAGCGCTTCGACCTTGCCTTCGTCGGCATTGGGCGTGAAGCCGAGCAGATGGGTAAAGATCGAGTAGAGGTTCCCTACGGAGCTGTATCCGCTGTCGGCGAAATCGTATCTTTGCATGTTGGGTACGAATCGGTTGCGGCTCTCGCCGATCTGTTCGAAATCCCCCGCGTGCACATCGTAGAGCTTTGAAAAGCAGCCATCCCCTTCCCCATCGAATGTAAAGACCAGTGCATGATCGAATCCGCTGCTGTAGTAGGCACTGTATGCATGCGCGAGATGGTGCTCGCAGAAGGTGATCCCGATCTGCGCATGGGGAAAGATACGGGAGAGGTGACGCTGCACCAGTTCCCGAAGCGGCCGCTTCCGCCCCATGATCTGCATGCGCAGGTAGCGTCGTCCGTGTGGGCTGGAGAGGAAAGCACCCATCTTCCCGATTGCGGAAGCCTGCTGCAGCCGCTCTTTCCCTGCGACGAACGCTTTGATATAGAGCCGATCCCGATCACCGCGCAGCATCTCACGCAGTGCCGTCGTCATCTCGTAGCTGTATTCATGCAGCATCCTGTCCGCAAACGCCTGCGTCGCGACACCTACGGAGAGAGAGGTGACGCCTGCCGGGTCGATCCTGCGATCCCGCAGCATCTCCCCGATCGCATCGATCGGAAATATCGCATCATGCTTGATTCGCGTCACACGCTCCTGCGACAAGCCGTAGCAATCCCCCTCCTCCGTCATCATAAAGAGGCTGGTATCATGCCCGCCAAAAAAATTCAACCCAAGCGTCAAGCTCTTCATCACACTCTCCTGCTATACATTTCACAAAACTAAAAATTTATTTTAGTTGAGTATAATCAATTTAATTGAAAGGAGCCTAAGTGACACCTCTCGTCTCTCTCTTGATTCCGGCATACAACCATCAGGCGTATGTACAACAAACCCTCGACGCCATACTGCATGACGACTATCCCCGCAAAGAGATCGTCATCATTGACGACGGCTCGGTTGACGACACCGACGCCGTGATACGCGACTGGATCCGAAAACACGAAGCGCACATCACGGTCAAATACCGCAGCCGCCCCAACAAAGGCCTGACCAAAACCCTCAACGAACTCCTCTCTCTGGCGGAGGGGGAGTACCTCGTCGCCATCGCCAGCGACGACTATCTGCTCCCCGGAGGCATCCGCAAGCGCGTCGACTACCTGCGCGCCCATCCCGAAAAATATGCCGTATTCGCCGACTGTATCGTCGTCGATGCCCAGAGCCGCACCGTGAGCCAAAGCGCACTCTTCGACTACCGCCATGCCGACAGATCGCGCCTTTCGAGCGATGCGGGCATACGGCGCGAATTTCTCACCAACTTCGCCATGCCCGGCCCCGTCCTGATGGTACGCCGCGACTTCTACACGCAGTTCGGCGGCTACGACGACGAGATGTATATAGAGGATTACGACCTCTATCTCCGTTTCGCCGCACACGATGCGATCGGCTTCCTCGACGAGAAGGTGAGCGCCTATCGCATCCACGATACCAACATGAGCACCGTATCGGCCGAAAACTATCTGCGACTCCTCACCGACAGCCGCAGGACGCTGCTGAATCACCGTGGGGATTTCGAAGGTATCGAAAAACTGCTCCTCTGGCAGTCGGTACTCAAGTTTTCGCTGCGGATCGCATACCATCGGCTCCGCCGTCGATTCACCCCGTATAGCGGTTGAGCCGCTCCGCGATATAGGCCGCATCCTCGTCCCGCAGCCGTTCATGCAGCGGTATGCTCAACACCTCCCGATGGATGCGCTCCGTCACGGGAAGCACCATCCCAGACCACTCCCGATACGCCTCCTGCCGATGCGGCGGCACGGGGTAGTGGATCATCGTGGCGATCCCCTCCTCCGCCAGATAGGCCTGCAGCCGCTCGCGATCTCCGCTCCGCACGACGAAGAGATGCCAGACCGACGCACCTTGCGGTGCCTCCGCCGGCAGCCTGACCGCAGGGTTGTCGATATGGGAGAGATAGTAGTCGGCGATCTCCCTGCGCCGGGCGTTGCACGCATCGAGCATCGGGAGCTTGCACGAGAGAAAGGCCGCCTGTATCTCATCGAGCCGGGCATTCTCTCCTTTGTAGCGGTTGTAATATTTTCGCTCGCTGCCGTAGTTTCGCAGCACCCGTACCGTCTCGGCCAGATCGTCGTCATCCGTCGTCACGGCACCCCCGTCGCCGAGCGCCCCCAGATTCTTGCCGGGATAGAAGCTGAAGCCGCATGCATCTCCTAGCGCCCCGACACGCACGCCCCCGCATGCCGCACCGTGCGCCTGTGCGCCATCCTCGACCACTCTGAGACGATGCCGGCGGGCGATTTCGCGTATCGCCGGCATATCGGCACTTCTGCCGTAGAGATGGACCGCCAGAATCGCACGCGTCTTCGATGTGATCGCCGCGGCGATACGATCGGGATCGATATTCATCGTCTCTTCGTCCGGCTCTACCGGTACGGGCACCAATCGGTTCGCGCTCACCGCAAGTATCGATGCGATATAGGTGTTGGCCGGGACGATCACCTCATCTCCCTCCTCCATCATGCCCATCTCCCTGTATGCCCGAAAGATCAGCTCAAGCGCCGAAAGCCCGCTCGAAACCCCCACGGCATGCGCAGTGCCGCAGTAGTCGGCGAACGCCTTCTCGAAGCGCGCCGCCTCCTCCCCGAGGATATACCATCCGCTCGCGATCACCCGCTCTGCCGCCTCCCGGAGCGCATCACGATAGGGGCGGTTGATCTCGGCCAGATCGAGGAAGGGAATCACGAAATCCTCCACTCGTAGCGGTCGTTGACCACCACCCGCGCGCCGAAGCGCTCCTTCTGATCGATCAGGCCTTCGTTGAGCACCCTGCCCCCTTCACGATTAGATGTACCGAAATCGAAATAGCGCCGCTTGCCGATGCTCTCGCGTATCAGATGGTCGATCAGCAGATCGAGTGCACCCCGCTTTCTTCCTTCGTTGGAGTTGGCGACATACTGCAGATGGCGGACCGTCGGATTGTCGAAGCAGACCGCACCGGCGAGCAGGCGATCCTCTTCGAGCAGATGAAAGAGCCTGATATGGCCGGGGAAGCGTTCGCGGAGCAGTCGGATCTCGTCGAGTGAGTGGACCGGCGCCGCACCATGCTGCTGCTTCAGTATCTGATGCAGCAGTTCCCAGAATCGCCCGAAATCACTGCTCTCTTCTATGCGAAACGCTTGCGTTGCCGCCTTTTTGAGGCTCCACTTTCTGCCGTTGGAGTATTTGAGCGGCCGGCTCAGATCGATCACCGCCCCCGCCTCGCGCTGTGTTAGTGTCGCACCGACGCGCCAGAGCGCATAGCGGTCCTCTTCGGCCGGGCGGATATGGTGGAAGTGGGGAACCGCTTTGTAGAGGAGCCTCGCAATCCCCTGCTCCTGCAGATAGCTTCCGAGTCTCTCGAAAATCTGCAGCATCGTCGCCATCTTCATGTTGTCGTTGACGATCAGACCACCATAGGTGAGCCCCTGATGGCTATAGAGCCTATCCCCCTCGATATTGGCAGGCAGGAGAGCGATCAGTCTCTCCTTCTCGTCGAAAAAGAGCAGGGAGAAATCCTCGAAACGCCCTTCATGGTAGGAGAGGAAGTCGCGATCGAAAAAGAAGTGGCCGTTTTTGCTGTTTTTGAGAAAGTCGTTCCAGCGGCATCTGTCGGCCGGCGTATATCGACGCACCTTCATGCGCGTACCCCCGCAAGCTGCAGAAACTCCGCATAATCATGGATATAGTCATTCGCATCGTAATAGTCGTCGGAGAGCACCATCAGCACCGTATCGGGTGTGAAGCCGGTCATCTCTCCCCAGACCAGTTTCGGCTGCAGGAGCCCCCGGTCGGGACGGTCAAGCAGAAACTCCCGGCGCTTGGCTCCGTCATCGAGCCGTATCGTGCAGCTGCCATGTACCGTTACGAGCAGCTGATTCGACGCTCTGTGGGCATGTGCGCCGCGCTTGACGGCATCCGAAACATCATAGATATAGTAGACACGCCTGATCGCGAAAGGAGCGCTTCGTTCACTCTCGATCGCGACCAGTTTGCCGCATGCGCAGTCGCTATCCTCATGCACCTGCAGCTTCATCATATACGCTTGCATCAACGCTCCTTATGGCATGAAGATCGGCATATCCGTGATTAATCTTCACTCCGTTTACCGCCGGAGGATCTGCGTCTGGCGGTGACGATATTGAATTGATGGACTTTCCTGTGCTTGAGCGCAAACCGGAAGGCGGAACGGACATGCCAGAGGTTGTTTCTGGAGAGGATATTTCGGCTCTCCATCTGCGCGTGGTGCTCGATATAGGCCTCCTGATCGACCGTGATACGATACCCCCGCTCTCCGGCGCGATAGCAGAGATCCAGATCTTCGCAATACATGAAGAAATTTTCATCGAATCCGCCCAGTTCGGCAAAGACCTCTGCACGAAACAGCATGAACGCCCCGGAAATCCACTCGGCCTCCGTCGTCCGCCACCGCGTGCCGTAGTGCAGGCGCTTCTGCACCGTAAAGGATACCATGAAGTTGAGCAGTCCCGGAAACTGCTTGTCCGGATTATCCAATTTTCCCTGCGCTTTGTCGAAATAGACGCGAGGGGTATAGATATCGCATCCGCCGGAGTTTTCGACGATCTTTTCAAGTTGTGCCGGTTCGATGCGGATATCGGGATTGCAGACGACGAAGCGATCCTCTTCCGCAGGCGAAAGCTCTCTGAAGGCGAGGTTGTGATTGGCACCGAAACCGCGCACCTTGCCGTCATGATAGTAGCGCAACCCCTCCGATTCACAGAATCGTTTCAGATCTTCACAACCCGTATTGTCCACGATCATGAGCTCGATCCGTGCACCTGCCGACTCTTTGGGAAAGCCGGAGAAGTACCGGCGGATATAATCCGTCTGATTGTGCGAAACGATTGAAAAGTAGATCACTTCTCTCTGCGACATGGTATCGTTCTCTCCTGTTTTCTTCTCTCCGGCAGCGCTATGACGGGTACGCTATCCCACGCTTCGCTGCGATCTGCTTCCCGTAGATCGACAAAATCGAAATCTTCTATAAGCTG
>CAYLLC010000088.1:0-8105 GCA_964384355.1 uncultured Sulfurospirillum sp.
AATGCACAACATCCTTGGCCTGTCAAGATCTACGGTACACTGCATGAGATCAAAGATGACGGTACTTATGACAGAAGCTTCGTCAGAAATCCGGCGAAACTGGATGCAAATCTTTTTGGTTTGACTCAAGGTGGTGCATATAAAGATGCATTTATCAATGAGTTACCACATATGTATGAGCGTGGTTACAGCCAGGCAGAAAAATTCAACATCGTCTACCCCGGCGGTGCATACAACGATCTGTAAGAATCATTGCCAGATCCGACTCCTTCGGGAGTCACTTCACCGAAGAAGCTTTCCGCTTTTTCGGTGCTTCTATCTCTCTTCCTCTTTTTCCAGCTGCTTATGATATTTGACCAGATCCTCTTCCGTCAGTGAGAGTTTTTGACATATGAGACCAAATTTGAGTATCTCATAGGTTGCGGGTTCTTTCTCTTTGATCTCCAGTACCTCTTCGAGCGGTTTTTGCAGGCTCTGTGCTATCTCCCGATCTTCTATCTCCATCTTGACACTCCTTTTGAATAGTGAACTATTGTAATGCAAAGCCTATAAATTCAAAAAGCTTTTATCAGATTAGGCCCTCGGTGCAATGAGGATTTAATAATAGTGCGCGCTCTGGCAGTAAAAGTTGGCATTTTTGAAAAAAAGCTGAAAAAGCAATCCCAGTTACAGGGATAAGCGGCATCGGAGCATATCCGTGATCCCTCCCGAAATCTCCTCAAGAAAGGGCAATAAACGCCGAATTCATTTGACCGCTATCAACTTTTGATATATCGTAAGCTATAATTTTGCACATATTCCAGAGACCGAAATCGAAATGAAAGGAGGGAGACGATGTTAAAAGGCTGCAAACACTACTTTACGATGTTTGGCATGCTGGCGAGTGCGATCAATATCGCATTGCACAGGCTCTTCGCACTGATCGAAACATTGCGACACAGCGATATCGCCGTCATAGTCCGATACAACCGCACACAGTTACAACACCGAATCGAAAAAAACCAAATATATCAAGGATAAAACAGATGCAAAAAACCAAATTCTCACTGATACTCACCGCTGCACTCTCCAGTGCCGCATTCGCTGCAAGCGCAGAACTGGCGACGATCACCGTCACCACACCGACCAAATCACCCCAGTCACTCTCCACCGTCACCTCCGATGTCGATCTGATCACGGCAGAAGATATCCGGGAGCGCGGATACAATACGCTGGGCGAGCTGCTCAGAACACGTGCAGCACTTCAGATGGTGCGAAACGGCGGTATAGGGCAGACGACCTCTCTCTTCCTTCGGGGGATGGATTCCCGCGAGACCCTGGTACTGGTCGACGGCGTACGCTACAACGACCCCACATCCCTCGCAGGGGCACAGTACGAGCATCTGCTGCTCGATAATGTGGCCAGAATCGAAGTGGTCAAAGGTCCCCAATCGGGTATCTGGGGTGCCGATGCGAGCGCCGGTGTGATCAATATCATCACCAAGCGGGCGACCAAAATGGGCGCGACAGCGACCGTCGGTGCGGAGTTTGGCAGCTACAATACCCAAAAATACAGCCTCAACAGCGGCTACAAAACAGAGAAATACGACCTCTCCCTCGATCTGGAGCGGCTCTCCAGCGACGGTTTCAGTGCCAAAGTACCGGAGGGCAGAGACGCCAAAGATTTCGAAGATGACGGCTACACCAACAACACCGCCAATCTGCGCGCCGGCGTCGATATCACCGACAGCGACCGTATCGAGACCTTTTGGAGCTATATCGATGCCGACACCGACTACGACGGATACGATGCCGATCCCGTCAAAGCAGCCAACGACAAAGAGTCCTCCGTCAAATCCAAAGAGCAGTTTTACGGCCTCAGCTACACCCACGGCATCGACAAGGACAGCTACCGACTCTATGCCAACCGCTCCGTTTTCGCACGCGACTACAGCAAAGGCTTCGTCAAGGCATACGACGGCAGCACCGACGAAGCGGGTCTGGACAGCGTCGTGCACTACGGCTTCAGAAAAGGCGTGCTCAGTGCGGGGCTGGATTACAAACGCTTCCGACACAAAAACGCCATCGATGAAGATTACGGCAATACGGGCATCTATCTGACCAATACCAACACTTTCGACGGTGTGATCGGCGGCAGGACGATCTTCACCCAGTCCCTGCGATACGACAGTTTCACGGCGTTTGACAACAAGCTCACCTACAAAGTAGGCGTCAAACACTACCACGAGCATATCGACGGCCTCTGGACCGCGCTCAACTACGCCACCGCCTACAATGTCCCGAGTCTCTACCAGCTCTACGGCCCCTACGGCAACAGAGACCTGAACCCCGAAAAAACCAGAGGTGTCGATGTCACCGCCAACTACAAAGGCTTCGGCGTCACCTACTTCAACACCGCCGTCGAAGATCTGATCGAGTACAAGACGACAGACTTCACGACCTTCGCAGGTTCATACTTCAATGTCAGCGGCAAAAGCAAGCTTCAGGGCGTGGAGGTAGCGTACGAAAATACGCTCGAGGCGCTCGATCTGGCGTACAACTTCAACTACACATGGCTCGATACCGAAGACAGAGAGGGCAACCCGCTCCCCAGACGCGCCAAAAACACGGCCAATCTGGCACTCGACTACTACGGTATCCCAAAGAGCCACATCGGCGCAGTGGTTCGCTATGTCGGCAAACGCACCAAATCACAATACGATGCCAATCCCACCGAAAAGTACCCGGCCTACACACTGGTCGATCTGACCGCAGACTACCGTGTCGGCAGTGCTCTCTCCCTCTACGCCAGAGTCGAAAACGCACTCGACAAAGATTATCAGAATGTCACGGGCTACGCCACGGCAGGGCGCAGCTTCTACGCCGGTCTGCGTTACCGTCTCCGATAGGCAGCGGGCATGCGGTATCTGCTGGGGATTGCGGTGCTGGTACTCTCCCTCTACGGGGGAGGCGAGCGCATCGTCGCCCTCTCACCTGCGATCGACGAGATACTCTTCGCACTGGGCAAAGGCGAAGAGGTAGTGGGCAACACCCTCTACGCCACCTATCCCGAAGCGGCCAAAAATGTCCCGAAAGTGGGCGGCTACTTCTCCGTCTCGCTGGAGAAGATCGTCGCACTCGATCCCACGCTGGTACTCATGCAGCGCAACAATCTCGCGCTCAGACCCAAACTCGAAAAGCTCGGCATCCGGACGGCGCTGATCCGTATCGATTCGCTCGCAGATCTCAAAGCGGGCATCGTGCGTATCGGCACACTCACCGGTGCCAAAGCGCGGGCGGAGGAGATCGTGTCACAGATCGACGCACACCTTGCGAAGACGAAGGGAATCCTGAGAGACAAAAAGATTCTCATCGTATTCGGGGTCAATTTCGATCTGGACAAAGAGATCTACATCAGCGGCAATCACCTCTACTATGCCGACATCATCCGCGCTTCGGGCAACCGCAACGCCTACACCGACAAAAGCATCGACCAGCCCACCGTCTCGATGGAGGGGATCATCGGGATGAATCCCGATATCGTCTATATCCTCGCCCATCGTATCAGGCCCGATCAGACCGATGCGCTCATCGCGCCGTGGCTGCGGCTGCCGATCACCGCTGCAAAGGCGAAGACGATCTATGTCACGACCCGAAAGTATGCCGGCATGCCCAGCCAGCGGGTGATGCGCTTCATCGACGATTTCAGAAAGGTACTGCATGACGCTCAATGCAAACTTGCCGCGCTATCGGATCGATGATCGGGTGATTCTGCGAGGCATCGACCTCACTTTGCATGCGGGAGAGAATCTGACGATTCTGGGCAGCAACGGCACCGGTAAAAGCACGCTGGCCAAAATCCTCTGCGGACTGATTCCTACCCGCGCAAGCGTACGCATCGATGAACGCTATATCGAAGATCTCACCGCCCGCGAACGCAGCATGCTGATCGACTACATTCCGCCCCGGCTCTCGGTCTACGACCGCTTCGTCAGAGCGGAGGATTTTCTCGCACTCTCCGCCCGTGACGGCGAAGTGCAGCGGGAAAAACTGCACGAAGTGCTGGCGCTGCTGGGGCTGGAGCCGCTGGCGCATCACTACTGCATGCAGCTGAGCAGCGGAGAGCAGCAGCTGTTGCTGACGGCATCGGCGCTGATACACGATGCGGCGATCACCATCTTCGACGAGCCGACCGCCAATCTCGACCCGCGCCGCATCAAACGGATATTTGAGATCATCGTCTCTGACCGACTCGCACAGAAGATCGTCATCACGCATGATCTGCAGTTTGCCTATCGGCTGGGGTACCCGATCCTCTATCTGGAGGGGGGCGAGGGGAGCTGGTACAGCGACTGCGCCGATTTTTTCGATGCGGCGAATCTCAGCGCGCTTTTTGGCGGCAGTGTCGTCAAGCAGTGCGACACGATCACGGTGCAGCTATGAAGTGGCTGATCACGGCGGCGATCGTCGCGGCGATGCTCCTCTCGGCGATGGTGGGCAAAGTGACGCTCGATCCTGCCCAGATGCTCACGCCCGGCACGACGGCGTTTACGATCCTGACGCAGCTGCGGCTGCCTCGGGTGCTGCTGGCCTTTTTCAGCGGCGGGATACTCGCACTCTCGGGCCTGCTCTTTCAGACACTCTTTCGCAATCCGCTGACGACCCCTTTTACGCTCGGGATCTCCAGCGGTGCGACGCTCGGCGCGGCGACGGCGATCATGCTGGGGTTGGAGAGCGGGGTGGCGGGATTTTCATTCGTGACGCTTTTGGGGTTCGTCGGGGCGCTGGGTACGGTCGCGATGATCTACCTCTTCTCGCGCAAGCTCCCCTCTACGGGCGATCAGCGTCTCATACTGGTCGGTATCGCGCTCTCGTTTCTCTACTCCGCGCTGCTGATGCTCATCTACTATCTGAGCGATTTTCAGGAGAGCTACCGCATCATGCGCTTTACGATGGGGACGCTGCTGACGGTGGGGTACGGGGATATTTTCCCCGTCTTTCTCGCTGCGCTGCTGATCCTCTGGGTCGCGCAGCGTCATATCGAAGCACTGAAGCGGTTTGCGATCTCAGACAGTTTCGCATTTTTGCACGGGGTGGAGGTGGAGCGGGTGACGATCATACTCTTTGTCGTCATCTCGATCGGCGTGGGGGTGCTGGTGAGCATCACGGGGACGATCGGCTTCGTGGGGCTGATCATCCCCCACATCGTACGCATGGTGCTCAAAAGCGCGATCGAGCGGACGATTCTGCCCGTCTTTGTCACGGGCGGGCTCTTTTTGCTGTTGTGCGACACCGTCTCGCGCATGCTGCCGACCGCTTCGGAGATGCCCGTGGGGGTCGTCACCTCTCTGATCGGAGGGGTGGTCTTTGTCTGGATTCTGATTGGAGGGAAGAGATGAGTTACCGGGAGTGGTTCGAAGCGCACGGCAAAAAACATCGCAAGATCGTAGAAAAGCTCTTGCAGCAGGGGTATGACGAAGATGCGATCATCGACTATTTCGACTGGCAGAACCTCTCGCAGGCGGAGCCCGATTTCTGCCCGCTCTTTGCGGAGGGGAAACAGTGTCATGCGATGGCGCATCTCAACTGCTATCTCTGCGCATGCCCGCATTTTCGTTTCGATGACGATGCGCCCATGGTGAAGAGCCGGTGCAGTATCGACTCACCGGACGGGCAGCAGGCGGAGTTTGGCGGGGTGGAGCATCGCGATTGCAGCGGCTGCATCGTACCGCATCGGCGCAGCTATATCAAAAAGCACTTCGATACCGACTGGTTCGCGATCATGCAGGAATGTGACGCGCAGAGAAAAAAGTGAGAGGAGAGAGGATTGATACGACAATTTCATGGCAGAGGTACGCCACGGGAGGCACTCGCTTCCGGCGCGACGGTGATGCTGGCAGGTTCGGTGACGAAGACATGCGAGATAGAGGGGATCACGCAGGCGGGGATACCGGGGTTGATTCACCTCACGCCTACACTCGATGCGGAGTTCGTCGACAGCGGCAGGCTCTTTTCGCTCGACAACATCGCCGAGACACCGACAGGCGTCCCGACCCCCGCCATCATCACCAGAGCGGTACGGCAGCTGACGGGATTTGCGTTCGAGGTGCTCGATCTGGGGATGGCGATCGCGCCGCAGGTGGCATGCCTGCATGAGACGGGCCTGCAGCCATCAAGCAATATCCTCGAAGGGGCGGGGATCGATGCCCGCGCGGTGATCGAGGCGGGCAGGGCATTCGGTGCGCGTTACGCGCATGCCAACGAGCTGCTGATCTTCGCAGAATCGACGCCGGCGGGTACGACCACGGCGTATGCCACGGCGAAGGCACTGGGGTACGCCGCCGACGGGGCGTTCAGCTCCTCTTTTCTCGATGCGCCCGCTTCGCTGAAGGCGGATGTCGTCGCCAGAGCACTCGCCCGTGTCGAAGGCGCCGACCGCTTCACCCGGCTCGGTGCGGTATCGGACAACATGCTGCTCTTCGGGGCGGGGTTCGTCAGCGCCTTTTCGCAGCGGGGAGAGATCGCCGTGGCGGGCGGGACGCAGATGGCGGCGCTCCTGATGGTGATCGATGCGCTCGATCTGCCCCGCAAAGCCGAAAACATCACCCTCATGACCACCGGCTGGGTCTTTCACGACACCCTCTCCGATATCGCCGGATTGCTGGCGCAGCTCTCTTTCGTGCCCGATGCATGCTATGCCGACTTTTCCTTCGCGCAGGCGAATATCCCCGTGCTCAAGCGCTACGACGAGGGCGAAGCCAAAGAGGGCGTCGGTGCGGGTGCGGCGCTCTGCTACGCGATGGCTCAGGGATACGGCAGCGGTGAAATCGTCGAAGCGGTCGAAGCGGTGCTGACGGCGTGAAGCTCCTCTATCTCGGCGGGCAGAAGAGCGGCAAGAGCCGTCTGGCGGAGGCACGGACACTGGAGCTGGCGCGGGAGCGGGGGCAGCGACCGATCTATCTCGCGACCTACGACGACCGCTACGGCGATGCCGAGATGGCGGCGCGTCTGGCGCGGCATAAAGCGCGGCGGCAGGAGCGCTTCGAGACGATCGAGGAGCCGATCCGTCTCGACCGTGTCGTGGAGGATGGCGGGCTCTATCTGGTCGACTGCCTCAGCATGTGGATCCTCAATCTCCTCGAAGCGAAGATCGATTACGAGACGATTCTTGCGCCGCTGCTGGCGCGTGAAGCCGATCTGGTCTTTGTCCTCAACGATGTGGGCAGAGGCATCATCCCCGACGATCCGCTGACACGCCGCTATGTCGATCTCAGCGGCATGATCGGTCAGGAGGTCGCCGCGGCATGCGACGAAGTCTACGAGGTGGTCGTCGGTATCGAGAGGCGACTCAGATGAGAAGCTTTCTGGAGGGTGTGGTGCTGGGCATAGGCTACTTTACGCGGCTGCCGATGCCCTGGCGTGTGGAGCGGGTGCATGAGGAGAGCTACCGTGCAGTGGCGCTGACGCTCCCTTTTGCCGGTCTGCTGCTCGGGGCGTTTTCGACGGCTCTATTCGTGTTGTTGTCGGGGTATGGAGACCGCACCTTCACGGCGCTGCTGGCGGCGACGGGGTATCTCTTCTCGTACGGTTTCCTGCATACGGAGGGATTCGTGGATATCGTCGATGCATGGCACGGCGGACACGGCGGCAAGGATCGCCATACGATCCTCAAAGATCCGCATATCGGGGCGATCGGCGCACTCTGGGGCTTTGGGTCGGTAGCGGTCAAGATCGCGGCGATGGTGACGCTGTTGCGTATGGATGCGTACGGGGCGGTGATCGGGGCGCTCTTCGCGAGCCGTTTTGCCGCGCTCTGGCTGCTCGGCCGCGGCACACTGCATGCCGCTTCGTCGTTCGCACGGCGGATGCAGTCGCAGCTGCGAGGCTACGACCTATGGATCGTCGCGCTGGTGGGTGCGGGCGTGCTCTGGGCGGCAGGCACGCTATGGATGGCCGTCGTGACGGGGATCGCGGCAGTGCTGCTGCAGCGATGGCTGATGCGGGCGTTCGGCTTTCTCAACGGCGACGGGCTGGGATTTGCGATCGAGGTGACGGAGACGCTGCTGCTGGCGATGGCGGTCTATCTGGTCTGAATATCGGCCGTTCACACGCACTAAACGATAAAT
>CAYLLC010000089.1:0-7997 GCA_964384355.1 uncultured Sulfurospirillum sp.
CGCACTCTACGATCCCGAGCACAACCGCACGGCTTATGCGCAGTGGGAAGATGCGGGCCCTTTCGTCTATGACGATGCGGCGTATCTTTTCGGCGGTGCAGCACCGCGAAACCGGCGCAACGACGCCGCGGGGATCGATCTCTCGCCGGCGGTCTGGATCTATCTGGGGTACGATACCCGCAGCGGAGAGAATCGCGCGAAGATCGACTGGTATTTCGTCGATGCAGATGCGGTACCGGAGGGGCCGTGGAAGCGGATCGTCACGACCCGGCAGACGAGTTGGGAGTGATCAGCTTCGGTCGCGGTGCGATCTGTCGGCCAGTTTGTGCATGATCGATCTGGCGACCGATTCGGCTTCGTGGCGCAGATGGTCGACGGCGGTGAACTGTCGGCTGATGACGCGCCGGGTCAAGAGCCGCAGCAGTGTCTCGATAACGAAGGCGATCGCGAAGGCGCCCAGCAGGTAGTATCCGATCAGCGGCATATCCCGGGCCGTGTAGTAGAGCGTGAGTGCGGCGATGGCGAACATCGAGAGCGTCGCTCCCGCTACGATCCAGAGATTGGCGCCCGTCTCACGGATACGCAGGAGATGCCCCGCATGCGTCACACCCTGGATGATCAGTACCACCAGCGCCGCGATCGTCGTCACCTGCGCGAGATTGAAGAAGAGAATCATCGGCAAAATCAGAATCCCGCTGATGAGCAGCCCTTCGAAAGAGTTGTAGACATTGTAGGTGTAGATCTCGGGCAGATCGCCCTCTTTGGCCATGGTGTAGCTGATCTCGGTGGCGGCGTAGAGGGTGGCGTTGATCGCCGAAGCGGTAGCGAGCAGCGCCGTCGCCGCCATGATCTTGAATCCCCACTCGCCGAAGGCGGGTCTGGCCGCTTCCGCGAGTGCGTAGTCTCTGGCTTTGATCACTTCCTCAAGCGGGAGATTTCCCAGTACGGCGATACTGGTGGCGATATAGAGTGCGCCGACCAGCAGGATAGCGAGAATCATCGCGCGCATCATCGTCACGGCGGGGTTTTGCATATCTTCGACGGTGTTGGTGATGACGCTGAAGCCCTGATAGGCGAAGAAGGTCAGCCCCACCGCAAAGAGCATATCCTGCAGCGGCGGCATGACGCGGGTGCTGAGGCGTGCGGGATCGATGTAGAAGAGGGCGATCACGGTGAAGAGTACCAGCACGGAGATTTTGACGATGACGATCAGGTTCTCCGATCTGGCGACGAAGGTGGCGCCGATCATGTTGATGAGGATAAAGAGCGCGACGATACCCACGGCGAAGATATCGGCCCAGTGGGCGGCGACGGGCATGAAGGTCGCGGCGTAAGCGCCGAACGATTTGGCGACGGCTGCGATGGCGACCAGCTGGGAGAGGTAGAAGAGCACGCCGGCACTCCCCGAAAAGACCCCCTCTCCGAAACACTGCACGAGATACTCGACGATACCGCCGCGGGAGGGGTATCGCAGTGCCAGTCTGGCGAGCGAGTAGCCGCTCAGCAGGGCGGCGATACCGCCGATCAGAAACGACAGCCAGACCATGTTGCCCGCGATCGCTCCGGCCTGACCGATGACGATGAAGATCCCCGCTCCGACCATCGAGCCGATACCGAGCATGACGGCGCTGAAGGTATTGAAGGCTTTGGGTGTCGATGTCATGGTTATCGTTCTGAAGCGTTACGGCGCTGTTCGTCGATGCAGTCGGCGAATTCGTCGCTCTTTTTGATCAGGGCCTGGAGATCTTTGACGGCGAGATGGCCCCGGCTGCTGTGGATGATGTTTTGCTCTTTGAGTTTGTGCATCTGGGAGCTGACGACGGAGCGTACCGATCCGATCATCTCGGCCAGCGCTTCGTGGGAGAGGTTGTGGATGAGCCGCACGGGATAGTGCGGGAGGTCCGGATGCTTCTGCGGGATGGTGTGCCTGAGGATCAGCTTGGAGAGGCGTGTCGCCGTATCGTCGAAGATCATCGATTCGCAGAAGTTTTCGAGGTGGCGCAGCATGTGCCCCAGATAGGGGAAAAATTGCCGGTTGAGTTCGGGGTGTGCATGGAGCCATGCTCTCGCCTCGTCGAGAGGCATGCGCAGGGCATGCACCTGATCCACCGCGACGGGAAAGACGGTATGTTCTTCACCGTCGAGCAGGGTGAAGATATCGTAGGCATCTCCGCTGCTGAGCAGAAAGAGCGTCACGCTTCTGGCGCTTTTGGGGTCGATCTGGGTCAGTTTGAGCCGTCCGTCGATGATGATATGGAAGTAGCGCTTCGCGATATCGCTGTCGAGCATCGTCGATTTGTTCCAGATGACATGGGTGCATTGTCCGATGAAGCTTTTGAGCAGTGCAGCATCCATATCCCCGAAGAGGGGCGACTGCGAGAGTACGGAGAATGCATGCTCGTTTTGTGTGAAACTATCTGACATGAAGATGCCTCGGAAATTTTTTTCTCATACTATCTAAAAAAACTGCAAAAAAGTGCATCATTTTCAGACTACATCATGCTCTTCAGGTTTTGCGGATTTTCTGCCCAGCTGCGCGATGCGCTCTCCCAGTTTGTGCATCAGGTTTTTGATCCGGCTTTCGGTCTCTGCGAGGTGAGAGGAGAAGCGGTGGAGTGAGCGCTCCGCGGCAAATGCCTTGAACGCTTCGAGCGATTCGATCAGGTGCGCCTTTTCGCGCTCGACCGTCTCTTCGAGCTGTCGGGTGGCGAGATCGACCCGGCGTGTACCGGCACGGATGCAGTTCTGGGCGCTGTTGTGGATCACCTCCGTCATCTTGTCGGTCGCTTTGGTCAGCAGTGTTTCGTCTCGTTCCAGCAGCGCCTCTTCGAGCCCTTCGAGGATCTCGTAGGTGACGCTCTCGACCGACTCTCCGGTGACTCTGGCATCTTCGAGTGCCTCCTGATAGACTGCTTCGACCTGTTCGAGTACCTTCTCGTCGAAACAATCCTCCTCTTTTGGAATCGCTTCTATCGCCGTTTTGATTCGATCTTTGTAAGACATCTGCCTTCCTTCGTGTATAGAACTCCTTGTTTCATAATTATAGCGTTTTTCGGTGGTGCAGAGTGTTATCTGCATAACAGAAGCGCCGGGGATGCTTCGATATAATTAGGCAAATCAAAAAGGATCATCGATGGCTTTTATACAATCGTTCGGTGCGGCGGAGGTGGTGACGGGATCGTGTCATCTGCTGCAGCTGGAGTCGGGGCTGAAGATCATGGTAGATTGCGGGATGTTTCAGGGGGAGCATGAGCGGGAGAATCTCAAGCCCTTCGGTTTCAATCCTGCAGAGGTGGATCTGCTGCTCATCACGCATGCGCATCTCGATCATGTGGGGCGTATCCCCAAGCTGGTCAAGGAGGGGTTCCGCGGGCGTATCATCACCCATCGCTCTACCTTCGATCTGGCGGAGGTGGTGCTGCTGGATGCGGCGCATCTGATGGAGGAGGAGTACCGCACGCTCTACCGCAAGGCGCAGCGACGCGGCGAAGAGCGGCATATCACACCGCCGCTCTATACGGTCAAAGATGTCGAAGCGGTCTACGACCTGCCGAGTACCTATATCGAGTACGACGAGAAGGTGACGCTGGGCAAGGGGGTGAGTGCGATCTTCAGAGATGCGGGGCATATCCTCGATTCGGCGACGATTCAGATCGATTTCGTCGAGGATGGCCAGCCGAAGAGGATCGTATTCAGCGGCGATCTGGGCAATCACAACGATATCGTCATGAAAGATCCCGTCCCCGTCAAAAAAGCGGATGTGCTCTATATCGAGTCCACCTACGGCGATCGCAACCACAAGGGGATCGAGGAGAGTGTCGCGGAGTTCAAGGAGGTGATCACCAATACGCTCCTCTCGCAGGGGAATGTGATGATTCCCTCCTTCGCGATCGAGCGCACACAGGAGATACTCTGCATCCTCAAGCAGATGTACGACGCGAAAGAGCTCCCGCACTGCAAAATCTTTCTCGATTCGCCGATGGCGATCCGCGCGACCAATATCTACAACAAATACCACGAAGAGCTCAGCAAATGCTGCAACGACTATCTGAAGCGCGACGGGACGATCTTCGACTTTCCGTGGGTGCACTATACGCTCAAACCCGACGACTCCAGAAAGATCAACGACGAAAACGGCTGCATCATCATCGCCGGCAGCGGCATGTGTACGGGCGGACGGATCATGCACCACTTCAAAAACCGCATCTGGAATCCCAAAAATGCCGTGATTTTCGTAGGATACCAGGCGTACGGCACGCCGGGGCGCAAGATCGTCGAAGGGGCCAAATGGCTCGATATCTATCATGAAAAGATCAGGATCAACGCCCGAATCTACACGATCAACGGCTTCTCTGCGCATGCGGATCAGAGCGAGCTGATCGCGTGGATGGAGGCGTACGAGCAACTGGGCAAGATCTACCTGATCCACGGAGAGAAAGAGAAACAGGTGATATTCAGGAAGGTGATCGAAGCGAAGATGCACAAACGGGCGCATATCGTCAGAGAAAAAGAGAAGATCTGGGTCTGAGTGTCAGTCAGGAGACAGACAAGCGTGCCCTTTTGGGATAAGATAAGAGAAACGAATCAACGAGGAGAGACAGCATGGTAGAATTTTTGAAAAAAGCGATGGACTGGGTACTGGAGAAGGAGCAGGAGGCGGCGAAGGATTGCCGGATCGATCTGAAGGATCTGGACAAACAGATCGCCTATGTCGAAGCCAAACGGGACAAACTCAAAAAAGAGTGCGAAGAGAATCTCTCGGAGTTCGAGCATATTCTCAACAGGCTGCATGCGATCAAAGCATCCGAGCTGAAGTGCCAGACGGACAAAAAAGACAAATAATTTTATAAAATTTCTGAAAAAGTTAAAATTTGAAATAATTTTGTCACCGTTGGTCTGGTATCATGCGACTATCTCAAAAGAGGAGGAACAGATATGATTGCGATCAATCCCAAAGGGGTCAAAGCGTGGGTGACTTTCACCTACCGACCCGAAGGTGAAGTACGAGAGGTGGCGATAGCGGGAGACTGGAACGGCTGGGAACCCGAAGCGATGCACCACAAAAAAGACGGCTCATGGTATATCCGGAAGTATCTGGTGATGGGCGAAAACTATCAGTTTCGCTATCTGATCGACGCAGAGAGATGGGCCAACGACGACAACGCACCCCGTGTGCACAACCCCTACGGCACCGAAAACTCTCTGCTGGAACTGGAGGGGGTATTCGCGTAAGCAGATACCGACAACGATAGTATAGAAGGGCAGACAAGGAGACCCCATGAGCAAACCCCACAAAATCAAAGCCGTCCTGATGGCGGGCGGGTTCGGCACCCGTATACAGCCGCTGACCAATTCGATTCCCAAGCCGATGCTGCCGATCGTCGATATCCCGATGATGGAGCACATCGTCAACAAACTCAGACACAGCGGTATCGAAGAGATCGTCATCCTGCTCTATTTCAAACCGGAAGTGATCGAAGAGCATTTCGGCGACGGCAGCCGGTGGGGCGTGCGGATCACCTATGCGCTGCCGGATGAAGATTACGGTACGGCCGGTGCGGTGGGGTTCGCGAGGGAGCATCTGGATACGACCTTCATGGTGGTCAGCGGCGATCTGGTGACCGATTTTGATTTTGACAGGATCATCGACTATCACCGCCGCAAAGCCTCGAAGCTGACGATCACGCTGACGCCGGTCGAAGATCCGCTGCAGTTTGGCGTGGTGATCACCGACAAAAGCGGCAGGATCGAGCGCTTTCTGGAGAAGCCGAGCTGGGGTGAGGTATTTAGCGATACGATCAATACCGGCATCTATCTGATCGAGCCGGAGATTCTGGAGTATATTCCCGCCAACAGCGCCTACGACTTCTCCAAAGATCTCTTTCCCCGTCTGATGGAGGAGGGGATCGATCTGTGGGGATGCAGTGTCGAAGGATACTGGCGCGATGTGGGCAATCCGCAGAGCTACCGCGATGTGCACAAAGATATCCTCCACGGCAAAGTCCTCTACCCGCTGCCCGGAGAGTGTCAGGCCAAAGAGGATCTGACGCTCTGCCTGGGCGATCGTGTCACGCTGCCGCCCTCCGTCACATGCAGAGGCACCGTGATCATCGGCGACGATACGATCATCTCCGAAAACTGCACCCTCGAAAACTGCGTCATCGGATCGGGATGCGTGGTCGGGGAGGGGAGCATGCTGCGCGAGAGTATCCTGTGGGATCGGGTCGAGATCGGCGCGCAGTGCATGCTGCGGGATGTGGTCGTCTGCAACGACACGCGCATCGGCAAAGGGTGCATGCTCTCCCGCGGGGCGGTGATCGCGGAGTTTTGTCAGATCGAAGAGGGTGTGCGGGTGATCAAGGATGTGACGATCTGGCCGCACAAGACGATCGAAAAGGGCGCCGTCGTCAGCTCCAATGTCGTCTGGGGCGAACGCTACAAGCGCGCGCTCTTTCACAAAGGCAAAGTGATCGGCACGGCGAATGTCGAGCTCACCGGAGAGATGGCGGTCAAGATCGCCGAGGCGTTCGGGACGATACTGCAGGAGGGGGCGACGGTCTATGTCTCCAGAGATTATCACCCCTCCTCGCGCATGATCAAGCGCTTTGTGCTGGGCGGCCTGCTCTCGACGGGTGTCGACTGCGTCGATATACAGGCGGTGCCGAGCAATGTCATGCGCCATGAGCTCTTCAAAAACGACGATATCGCGGCGGGGATTCATGTGCGCCACTCCGTCAGCCATATCAACAAGACGGAGATTGTCTTTTTCACGCATGAGGGGATGCTGATCGATACCAACCTCGCCAAGAGTGTGGAGCGGATCTTTTTCAGGGAGCAGTTTCGCCGTGTCAATCCCGGCAGGGTCGGCAAGATCAGACCCGCGCACGACATGAAGCTGGCCTACAAAAAGGATGTCCGCGCGCTGATCAGCAAAGAGCACTTCGTCAATGCCGGACTCAAAATCGCTGCCAACATGCTGCATGGCATGGTCAGCGATATCTACCCCGCGCTGCTCGATACGCTGGGAGTGGACAACATCATGATCAACGACTATGTCAGCCCCAAAAAGCTGGAGTCGATCACCTCCAGAAACCAGAACCAAGCCAAAAAAGAGCTCTCCGATATCGTCCGCGCACTGGGGCTGTCGGCGGGGATCATGCTCTATCCCAACGGGCAGCGGCTCGATATCATCGACGATCAGGGGCATATACTGCCGCGCGAGCGGGTATTGATGGCGCTGCTCTACATGCTCCATCTGCATGATACCAAAACCTACAAGATCTACCTGCCCGCATGGGCGCCCGATATCATGGATGACAAATTCACCGATATCATCATCAAGCGCGGACGGCTGATGGGCAAAAAGACCGATTTTCTGGGTGCTTTCGATCTGGTGGCGGATGTCGATGCGCACTATGCCTTTACGGAGTTTGGCTACCATAGCGATGCGATCTATGCGAGTCTGAAGATTCTGGAGTTTATGGCGCTGCATGGGATGCACTTTTCGGAGATTCTCGAAGAGATCGACGATTTTTACTATCGGGCGATCTCCATCTCCGTCCCCTCCGCGATGAAAGGGAAGATGATGCGTCTCTTCATGCAAGAGGGCGAGGGGTATGCGCTCTCCTATCTCGACGGCATCAAGATCACCTTCGCGCCCTACGAATGGGTGCTGATGATTCCCGACGACCACGAAGATACGGTGCATCTCTATATCCAGGCGAAGGAGCATGCGAGAGGCGAAGAGATCTGCAAAACCTACACCGAAAAGATCGCGCAGTGGAGAGAGGCGGAGGGGTGATGCTCTGTCAGCGAGGTGACAGAATATAAGCCTCTTTTTCGCTACAATCGTCTCTGTCAATCAAACGATGAGGAGATCAGATGAGCAAAAAATTCGTCAAACCGCCCAACCGCTTTCGCCGCAAGAGCGATCTGCCGTGGCAGCACCCCAAACCGCGCACCGAGGACCCCGAAGCGCTCAAACGGATCAACGAGAT
>CAYLLC010000090.1:0-4671 GCA_964384355.1 uncultured Sulfurospirillum sp.
ACCTTTCGGAAAACAAAATATCAAGCCACACATAATTATAACTATTTTTAATTAAGTAGATATTAATGAAAGTAATAGTTTCTCGATAAATTTTCTGAAAAACCGGAGTTGATCCCGATACATTCAATGGTGAGAGTAGTTGTTCTTCATGGAGACGACTGCATCGCCTTTTTGCATGCAGAGCAGTTGCATCGTCATATCTGGGTAGTGTCGGGGATCGAAGAACTTGTCGCCGCCGGGCAATTCACCCGGCGAAGCGGCGATTATTTGGTTTTGGGGATGGTGACTTCGAGGACACCGTTTTTGTAGTCGGTCTTGAGATGTTTGGCATCGGCGTCTTTGGGGAGTGTCAGCATCTTTTCGAACTGCCCGACAAACCGCTCCTGACGGACGAAGTTGTCGCGTTTCTCTTTTTCCTCTTTGACGGTTTTGGCTTCGATTTTGAGGATGCCGTCCTTTTCGGTCACTTTGATGCTCTTCTGATCCGCTCCCGGGATGTCGGCTTTGACGAGATAGTGGTCTCCTTTGTCGATGAGATCGGCGGCAGGCGCTTTGATCGTCATATCGTTGAAACCGGAGAATGTCGCGTCGCTCAGCAGTTTCTGATGGAGCTGGTTGAAGATCTGATCCATCTGCTGCTGTACTTTCTGAATCTCTTCGAAGGGATTGACCGGTGCGGTCGTATTGCCTGCAGCGAACATAGCTGTGGAGAGCGCCGCCGCGGTGATGAGTGATCCTGCTAACTTTTTCATGGTTGACTCCTTGTCACTTAGAATTTTTGATATCATCATTATAAGATATGAGTGTTAATCGGGAGTTAATATAAGTGCCGCTTAATCGGAAATTGTAGATTTCGCAGCATCACGACTCTGAACCCGAGCTATACTACAATAGTACCAACAGACCAATTCAACATAAGGAGTACGCAATGTGGAATATACCGGTAGAGGAGTCTCTCTTCAAAAAGTTCGGCAAGCATGCCAAGATCGCGGGTGTGATATTTGTGCTGCTGGGGATTGCGGGGATTGCGTTTCCGCCGTTTATGACGATGGCGACGGTCGCTTTCGTGTCGTGGCTGCTGCTTTTCGGCGGTATCTCGGCGGCGTTTCTGACATGGCAGACCGATCGCAGCGACTGGATGGGGTGGCTCAAGGCCTTCGCGCTGATTCTCGTCTCGCTCTACATGCTTTTTTATCCCGTGACGGGCGCCGCGACGGTGGGACTGCTGCTCTCTATCTACTTCTTCACCGATGCATTTGCGGGATTTGGGCTGGCGTTCAACATGCGTCCCAACAAGGGATGGTGGATCTGGCTGGTCAACGCGCTGCTCTCGCTGGCACTGGGCGTGCTCTTTATCGTAGGGTGGCCTTTCAGCTCGCTCTATCTGGTGGGGATTTTCATCGGAATCAGCCTGTTGTTCGACGGTATCGCGCTCTTTATGGGCGGCAATTTTATGCAAAAACTGGACAACGACCATCAGGAAGATAAATAGAGGAGAGGAAAAGGAGGGCACGGGTATGCTTGTGCCCTCCGTCATGCTACAAGGCGTCAGCGTTGTCCGGGCCTGAGCCGATCTTTTTGATGCGGTTTGCGATGATGATCAGGGTGATCCCGTCAAAGAGGAGGCTGATACCGACAAAGATACCGATCAGCCATGACTCCTCGACGAAGGAGCTCCACGAAACCAGAAAGATGATCGCCAGCACCAGCGAAAGCAGTCCGTTGAGCGACCACATCCACCATCCTTTGACCGGTTTCATCATACTGCCGAGCGCAAAGCCCGCAAAGGCATCCAGCAAAAAGTAGATTGCCAGCAGCAGTCCGAGTGCCTGAATCCCTGCGAGCGGATAGAAGAGGATGAAGAGACCGGTGGCGATCAGAATCAGTGCTTTGAGCCAGCCGAGCCAGTCGCGTTTGTCGGTGACGAAGGTGAGATATCCCGCCACGATACCGCTGAAGATCATCAGCCACGCGATAAAGGCCACGGCAAATACCGAAGCGTAAAAGGGATAGATGATCCCCGCTACGCCGGCAAGTGCCAGAATGATACCGATGACGAGTGCGTATTTGCTATATTTTGGCAACAGATCGAGATCTGTCGGCAGCATAGAGTAGTTCCACATAACAGCCTCCTTATTTCATCGTTTTGGATTTGTCCTGCATCGCTTCCTGCAGGAACGCTTTACGCTCTTTGAGCGCCTTTTTGTTCTCCTCTTTCTCAAATTTCAGCACCTTCTCTTCGGCCGCTTTTTGTGCCGGTGTGCCGACGGTGACCGATTCGCTTCTGGTTTTGCCCAGGAGAGATGCGAAATCTTTTTTGAGTTTTTCGTAGAGTTTTTCGACGGCATTTTTGCCCTTGATCTCTTTTTGGATATTTTTGATCTGCGCTTCAAGTGCTCTGTACTCTTTGTCATGCTTGCTGACATAGCCGAGCAGACGCGCTTTGGCGAGCTCTTTGCGGGCTGCATCGAGCAGTGCGGTCGCCTCTTTTTTCTTCGATTTGTCGAGCTTGGAGGCGGTGATGACCAGATCCTGTGCGGTGAGCAGTCCCAGCGGAATCACCACTCTGGTGTGCACCATCGTACTCAAGCCCTGCGTCAGGGCGAGCAGCGCGCCTTTTTTGTCTCCTTTGTCGAGGGCCTCGAGTGCCATCTTCGTCGCGACCGGATAGAGATCCATCGGAATGAAAACAGTATCGATATCGATCTCGTCCGTCAGCGGCTGCAGCAGCGCTTTGGCATCCTGAACTTTATGGGATTTGAGCAGTTTGACCGAAGCGTCGATCATCTTCTGAATCTCTTCGGTCGGAGCTTCGATTGCGGCGAGATCGATCGCGTTTTCGACCGGTACGAGTTTGAGGCTTGGATCGGCTTTGAGTGCGGCATCGAATGCCTGTGTCGCCTTTTTGAGTGCAGCTTTGGCGGCATCGGTCTTATCTTTTTGCAGCGCATCGATCGCCTGCATCGTGTTCTGGAGCCCGGTCATGATATCTTTGGAAGCGGTTTTAAACGCCTTCTTCTGAAAGTCTACCTCTTTGGCGACGGCATGCTTGCTTGCCTGGACATTTCTGTCGTTTTTGGTATGCAGTTGGAGTTGGTCCGTTTTGGCCTGCAGGGAGAGCGCACCGAACATCAGTGCAGCAGCGATTGTGGATATGGAAAGTATGCGTTTCATCTTGAATCTCCTTGAAATGGTTGTATGTACATTATATCACTAATCATAGTTGATATGATAACCTTAATTTAATTGATGGTTAATCCATCAATAACAAGTGAAATTGTAGGCAAAAAAGGACGCCGTGTCTGTTAGCTGGCGAACAGTTCGTCCCTTTTCAGGGCACTTGCAGCTCTTTTGGGTCGATCTTTTCGGCGCGGGTACTCTGACGCCGGCGAATATCGAAGGAGAGCCCGGAGAGATAGGAGGTGATGACGACGGTGATGCCGGTCGCCACGACGACATTGTAGTCGAAAGTGGTCTCGAGCGAGAGTATGAGTGCCGTCAGCGGAAGCTGCATGATCACACCCATAAATACCGCTGCACCGATCGCTGCGAAGTAGAAGGGCTCGATCTGCAGATGCTGATACTGCACCGCCAGCTCACCGAAAGCGTACCCCGTCAGCGCGCCGATACTCATCAGCGGCAGGAAGAGACCGCCGACGGCGTTGGCGTAGATCGATACCGTCGTGCCGATGATGCGCAGGATGATGATCGCGAAGATGAAGAGGACCGAAATGTGGGTCTCTTTGTTGATGAGGGTGGTGACGATCATCTTGCCCGAAAAGGCGGCTTCGGGTTTGATCAGGAGGATCGTGCCGATGACGCCGCCGCCGATCAGGGCGAAGATCGGGTTGCGCCAGCGGTGGAAGTTTTTGAAGATCTCCAGATCGACGAAGTGGAGCAGCCGTTTCTTCAAAAAGAGATAGAAGTAGATAAAGAGGGTGATAAAAGGGATAAAGATCAGGTTGGCGATGATGTAGTCGTTGTCGAAGTTGCGGCCATGCGAATGGCGGAAAATGATCGGCTCGAGAAAATTGATACTGATCGCAAAGGCGATGACCGATGCGATGATCAGATAGCTGATATACTGCTTGAGAAACTGATAGGCGATATTTTCGACGGCAAAGGCCATCCCCGTGATGGGTGAGACGAAGATCGCCGCGATACCGCTGCTGGCACCGACGCTGATCATCATCTTGACCAGCATCTGCGGCAGTCTGAAGAGCCTGTGGACATGGTAGGCGATCATCGCGCCGATGCCTGCACTCGGCCCCTCGGTACCGACCGAAAATCCGCTCGCCAGAGAGACGGCGGAGGCGATGATCTTCAAAAAGAGTATCCTCACGGTCAGAATCATCCTGTTTTCGGCGATCGATTCGGCGATCTCGCTGATACCGTACTCGCGTATGTTTTTGTTCTTGGAGGAGAGGTAGTTCACAAAAAAGATCGCTACAGTCGGTACGGCATAGATATACCATACAGGCAGGGTCGGAATCGTCTTGAAGGGGTCGCCCATAAAGATAAAATAGGTGAAAAAGGTCACGAGCAGCTCGTAAAAAGCGATAAAAAACCCGCTGATGATACCGGTGATGATGGAAGCGATGAGAAGTTTGAGAAGCATCCGGATATCCTGCGCTGATGGACTATGGCCGTATCATACCATTTCTTGTGTCA
>CAYLLC010000090.1:4771-7908 GCA_964384355.1 uncultured Sulfurospirillum sp.
ACTCCCATATTTTCCAGTTCCAGCAGCTTGGTATCGATCTGCTCCCGGAGCGCTTCGTAGACATCGAAACTGATCATGCCGTTTTGGTACATCTCGAAGAGGTTGTTTTTCTGCTCCATCAAGATGCGGCGTTTGGCGCGCATCACCTCTTCGTCGAGCATCGCCTGGCGGTCGGGTTCGAGTTCGTCGAGCCTGGTATTGAGCGCGTCGAGCTCTTTGCGGTATTCGTCGATCAGTTTCTGGGCGCTGTTTTTGTGCAGCATGCGGCGTTTGTGCAGCTGCTCGATGCGATCGAGCGTGTCCTGCAGGAGATTGATGCGGGTCTTGACCAGCTCGTACTCCCTGAGCTGAGAGAGCGGCGAGACGAGTCCCAGCCCGCGCATCAGCGGTGTCATGCTGAGCCCCTGCACAAAGATCGAGAGCAGCACCACGCCAAAGACCAGCGTGACGATCACGGCTTTGTACCCGATCGTATCGGGGATACTGAGCGCCAGCACCATCGAGAGCGCACCCCTGAGCCCGCCCCAGGAGAGCACCACGCTCCAGCGATAGGGGAATTTGAGCCGGGTGGGATAGAAGAGCAGCCAGGTAAAGTGCACGACGAAAAAACGCGCCACCACTACGGAGAGGTAGGCGATCAGGACGATCGGCCAGAGTTCCCACAGCAGCTCCAGATCGATCGCGAATCCCATCAGCAGAAAGATCAGGGAGTTCATCGCGAATGCGACATACTCCCAGAAATCTTCGGTCGAGATGCGGATAGAGGGAAAGAGCGTCTCGGAAAAGCCTCTGTTGCCTACGATCAGACCGGCGGCGACGGTACTCATGACACCCGAGACACCGAGCTGCTCCGCGATGAGGAAGGAGCCGTAAGCCGCGACGGTGGAGATCGTGATCGTCACCATCGTATCGTCCAGATGACGCATCAGCGCCGCACTCAGCAGCCCCACCGCCGTACCGGTGATCAGCCCGAATCCGACGATCCTGGCAAAATCGATCAGCGCTGCCTGCGGCGTGCCCAGATCCCCCTGCAGAAAATGGAGCGCCAGAATAAAGACGACGATCGAAGTGCCGTCGTTGAGCAGGCTCTCGCTCTCGACCAGCACCCGAAGCCGTCGGGGGACACCCAGCTGCCTGAAGATCGCGACGACTGCTACCGGATCGGTCGCTGCGACGGCCGCACCGAAGAGAATCCCCAGCGGCCAGGTGATCGTATGGATCTGGGTGAAGTGGATACTGACCGGTATCATGACCGCGGCGGTGACGAGGGTGGAGAGTACCACTCCGGGGATCACCAGCGTCGTGATGGGGAGGATATCCTTTTGCATATCGGAGGCTTTGAGATGGATGGCGGCCTCGAAGATCAGCGGCGGCAGAAAGACCGCATAGAGCAGCTCCTGCGTCAGATGGGGCGGGTTGAGCAGATGGAGCGAGCCGAGTATCAGACCGACCGCCATCAGCGCGATCGTGTAGGGGAGATTGAGCCGTCTGGTGACGACGGCGACGATCGACGCGATGACGAAGAGTATGAGGATGACCGATTCGTAACTCATACGCTACCCCTTCAGCACCTGATAGAACATCACCGCACTCAGCGCCACAGTGACGACAAACGCGAGGATGGAGAAGATATTGTTGAATCGGGTATTGCGATATTCTCCCATAATCGCCGGATTGTTGGCGAGCAGCATGATGATCACGATCAGAATCGGCAGCAATACCCCGTCGAGCACCTGCGAGTAGTAGAGCGCATCGGTGACGGAGATGGGAGAGATATTGATCAGATCACCCAGAATCAGCGCTCCGATAAAGACGATATAGAATCCCTTGGCATCGCTCACTTTGTAATCCATCCCCTCACGCCAGCCGAAAGCGTCGGATACCGCATACGCCGTCGATCCGGCGAGCACGGGAATCGCAAGCAGTCCGGAGACGACGATACCGATACTGAAGAGGGCGAAAGCGTACGCTCCTGCGGCGGGTTTGAGCGCGAGGGCGAGCTGGGAGATCTCCTGGATCTTGTCGGCGTGGCCGTAGAGCATCACTGCGCCGGAGACGATCATGGCATAGGCGAGGAGGTTGGAGTAGACCATACCCACCACCGTATCGAACCCCACTTCATCCGCCTGGACGATACTCTTTTTCTCCTCTTTCTCCTCCGCTGCCTGCCAGAAGAGCAGGTAGGGTGAGATCGTCGTACCCAGCATACCGAGCGCCGCGACGATCCATGCGGCATCGAAGGAGAGCGTAGGGATGAAGGTCGATTTTATGAGCTGGATGAGGTCGGGTTTGGCCATGATGGCGGAGACGATGTAGACCGCGAGTACGACCGTCAGTGAGATCAGCACCTTTTTGACGGTGCGGTACTGCCCGAATGTGACCAGATAGCCGATCAGCGCGGTGATAGGGATGAGAAAGTAGATCGCCCTGTAGCCCGAGATGATCTCAAAGATCACGGCCAGCGCTTCGAGATCGGCGGCGATCGTGAGGATATTGGCCAGTGCGAGCACCGTGATCATCAGAAGCGTGACCTTTTTGCCGTAAAATGCCGTCGTGATTTCGGGGAGGCTCTTGCCGGTGACGATCGCGATTCTCGCGACGCTGCTTTGGATGGCGATCATCATCGGTGTCGAGAGCAGCAGCGCCCACAGCAGCGTGAATCCGGTCGTCGCACCCACCAGCGTGTAGGTGACGATTCCCGCCGGATCATCCCCTGCGCCGCCGGTGATGAGACCGGGCCCCAGTCCCCTGATACGCTCGCGGTTTCTGGCGATATCGGCCCGGACGCGCTCCGTGAGTCTCATATCGCAGCCTTAGAGTATCTCTTCGATCTCTCGGGCGATCTCGTCCGCTTTGGTGCGCTGATGCCTGCGGACATGCAGCGCCGTCGCCCAGAGTGCCGCGATCAGAGAGGCGAGCATGAAGATCCATGGATTGAGGATATCGTACGCGTAGTAGTCGATCATCCCGAATATCGCCAGAAAGAGTACGAGATAGACGAAAAAGAGGGCTATTTTATGCTTCAGCGGCATTTTGTAGGGTTTTTTTGCATGTCTGGACATCCGGAAGACTCCTTGTTGATATCTGCATATTATAGCCGGATATCTCTGTTTGTACTGTTCGTTGGATGACAGAGG
>CAYLLC010000091.1:0-7869 GCA_964384355.1 uncultured Sulfurospirillum sp.
TCGTTATAATCCATCGGACCCTTTGCATATACAACCCGATCGAACAACCTCTGCATCGGGTTGTATATGCAAAGGGCTCATACATCAAACTGTAGAAGGAACGACATTGGACTATCTTGAGATCGAAGGCGGTGCGAAACTGCACGGCAGCGTCACCATCGACGGAGCCAAAAACGCCGCCCTCCCCCTCCTCGCTTCGACGATTCTCTCACGCAATCCCGTCACGATCGACAACCTCCCGCCGGTCAACGATATCTATACCATGCTGCGGCTGCTCGAAAATCTGGGTGCGACCTATCGCTACGAAGATCGCAGCGCCACCGTCGACGCGACGACCATCACCAGCACCACCGCCATCTACGACATCGTCCGGAAGATGCGCGCTTCGATACTCACCCTCGGGCCGCTGCTGGCGCGCTTCGGTATCTGTGAAGTGAGCCTGCCGGGCGGATGCGCCATCGGACAGCGGCCGATCGACCTGCATCTGAAAGCACTCGAGATGATGGGTGCCCGGATCGAGATCAAGCAGGGATATGTGATCGCCAGAGCGCCGAAAGGCCTGCAGGGCGCGACGATCGTCTTCGACAAAATCACCGTCACCGGTACCGAAAATATCGTCATGGCGGCAGCCCTCGCACACGGTACGACCACGATCGTCAACGCTGCCAAAGAGCCCGAAGTGGTGCAGCTGTGCGAAATCCTCTACGATGCGGGAATCGAAATCGAGGGGATCGGCAGCGACGAGCTGGTGATCCACGGCAGCGGCGGAGAGCTGATCGATATCCGACACATCACCGTCATCCCCGACCGTATCGAAGCGGGCACCTACCTCTGTGCCGGTGCGATCACCAACTCCGCCATCACCCTCGAGAAGGTCAACCACGCCCACCTCGTCTCGGTCATCCTCAAACTGCAGGAGATGGGCTATGACTTCGAGATCGAGAAGGAGCGCATCACGATCAAGCCCGCATCCCGCATCCGTGCGGTACGCATCTCCACCACCGAATATCCGGGCTTTCCCACCGACATGCAGGCGCAGTTCATGGCGCTCTCGCTGATCGCGGAGGGGACCAGCACGATCGAAGAGCGCCTCTTCGAGAACCGCTTCATGCATGTGAGCGAGCTCAACCGTATGGGCGCCGATATCACCCTCAACAACCATATCGCCACCGTCGAGGGCGATGCCGATCTCTACGGTGCCGATGTGATGGCGACCGACCTGCGCGCCAGCTCCGCCCTCGTACTCGCCGGACTCATCGCCGACGGTACCACCCGCGTCCACCGCATCTACCACCTCGACCGCGGCTATGTCAGACTCGAAGAGAAACTGCAGAAACTGGGCGCGAAGATCGCACGGCTCAGGGAGTAGACGGCGCTTTCGCTCCCCACCGCGCATCAGACTCAACATTTTAGTCGTTTGGCCGATATTTCTCAGAGCTGCTTTTAGCAAGCAATCCCCGAGGAGTCTGCCGGATGTTTCGTAGCCTGATCATGCCAGCCGTATCTCTGATGAACCGGCTCTCCTTCAAAATGAAAATCCTCCTCTCCGTCTCCATCCTCTTTGCGCTGCTGATCATGCCCTCGCGTGCGACTTTTCTCAACTATATCCGGCAGATCGAGACGACCGATGCGCAGTTGACGGGGCTGACCTATATCACGCGTATCCACCGTCTGATACAGGATATCCAGCTCCACCGCGGCCTGAGCAACGCTTACGCCAACGGCAACCGAAACTACAAAAACGAGATTCTGGCGGCCGAGCGCAGCATCAAAAGTGCTTTTACCGATCTGGTCGCCTTCGATCGCAACCGTCTCGATCTGCTCAAAAGCGATGGCAGTTTCGTCGACGCGATCAGCCGCTTTGCACTCGTCACGCTTTCCCGTCAGTCGGCCTCGGGTTCTGCCGAAGCGCTGTTTGCACTGCACAGCCGTATCATCGACGATCTGATAGAGACGATCCGTCACATCGCCAAGCAGAGCGGCTTCGCCGCCGGCAACAGCCTGCAGATCAACTATATCGCAGGGCTGCTCCAGGAGAAGTTACTGCTGCTTCAGGAGAAGAGCGGTCAACTGCGCGGTATGGCCGTGGGGCTCTTCTCACGGGGATCGATCAGCGACAAGGCGCGTGAAGAGATCCTCTCCCGCTATACCCTGATCAAAGCCCTCGAAAACAACCTGCTCGACAACAAAATCCTCGACAAGACGAAGCATTTTCTGACGATAGAGGAGCAGACCACCCTTGCGACCTACCGACTCGACCGCATGCTCGGCATCGTCTACGCGCAGCTCATCCTCTCCGAGCGACCCCGTATCGAGAGTACCCGCTTCTTCAAAATCGCGACGGAAGCGATCGATGCAGAGGCTTCCCTCTACCGTACCCTTGCCCGGAGCTATCGCATGCTGATCGAGAAAAAGCGCAGCAGCGTCACTTCCGAGCTCCTGTGGGCACTGCTTGGGTTCGTAGCGATTCTCGCCGGCGCACTCTATCTGCTGGGCGCCTTCTACCACTCGATCGCAGCGAGCCTGAAAAAGCTCCAGCATGCCTCCGAAATGATCGCATCGGGCAAAACCGATATCCGTCTCCAGGCCGATACCCGTGACGAGATCGGCAACGCGATCCTCTCCTTCAACCACATGAGCCGCAAGCTGGGCAAGACGCTCTCCTTTCTCGACGGATACAAGATGGCGATCGATGTCAGCAGTATCGTCTCCAAGACCAATCCCAAAGGGGTCATCACCTATGTCAATCGGAAGTTCTGCGAAATCTCCGGATACAGCCGAGAGGAGCTGATCGGCATGCCGCACAACATCGTCCGCCATCCCGACATGCCCAAAGAGAGATTCCGCGAGCTCTGGGAGACGATCACCGATAAAAAGGTCTGGAAAGGGGTCATCACCAACCGGCGCAAAGACGGCGGCAGCTATATCGTCGATGCGACGATCATCCCCGTACTCGACAGCAGCGGCGAAATCGTCGAATATGTCGGCATACGGCATGACATCACCGAACTCGAACGCAGCAAAGAGGAGATCCGAAAGCAGAAGATCGACATGGCCACGGGGCTCTATACCCAGAATCAGCTGATCGAAGAGCTGCACCGAGCCGCCAAACCGGTGCTCTTCTATCTCAACATCAACGACTTTTCGAGCATCAACGACTTCTACGGCATCAGGATCGCCGACCGGCTGCTGATCTATGTCGCCGATCTGCTGCGGGAGATGTTTCCCGCACACCATGAGCATATCTACAAATACCACAACGACGAATTTTTTCTCCTCTTCGATGCCGATACGGTCGATCCCGCCGCATGCGAGCGCTACATGCAGCGTATACTCGACCATATCGAGCAGCAGAGTATCGACTGCGACGGCCAGAGCTGTATCTCGATCACGCTCAGAGGCGGCATCGCACACTACCTGCAGAGCGCGCAGCATGAAGCACTCCTCTCACTGGCGATGGTCGCGGCGAGAGAGGCGAAAAAGCAGCACAAAAAGTTTCTCCTCTACAAGCGCGATATGAATCGCGAGGGTGACTACAAGCACAACATCGAGTGGATCGCGAAGATCCGCGAAGCGATCCGTGACGACAGGATCGTCCCCTACTTCCAGCCGATCATCGACAACCGCAACGGCACCGTCACCAAATATGAAGCGCTGGTGCGGCTGATCGACAGAGAGGGCAAAGCGATCTCGCCCTACTTCTTCCTCGATATCGCCAAGAAGGCGAAGCTCTACACCAGCATCACGAAGATCATGCTCGAAAAAACCGCTGCCATGCTGCGCCGGTTCCCGCAGTTCGACTACTCCGTCAATCTGACGGTAGAGGATATTCAGGATGAAGAGATCCGCGCCTATATCATGCAGGTCGTCAAAAAGTGCGAACACCCGAACCATCTGATCTTCGAGATCACCGAGTCGGAGAGTATCGACGACTACACCACCGTCTACCGTTTTACCAGAGAGGTGAGCGCCTGCGGTATCCGCATCGCCATCGACGACTTCGGCAGCGGCTACGCCAACTTCGACCATATCGTCAATCTCAAACCCGACTTCATCAAGATCGACGGATCACTGATCAAAGAGATCGACAGCAGCTCCGAAGCGGCGATCGTCACCGAGGCGATCATCGCATTTTCGAAAAAGATGGGCTCGCAGACCGTCGTCGAATATGTCCACAACGAAGCGGTCTATCGCAAGGTGATCGCACTCGGTGCCGACTTTTCGCAGGGGTTTCATCTGGGAGAGCCGGCGGCGGAGATTCGTACGCTCCGGCAATGCACCGCGCCCGAAACGCAAAAGGCGTAAAAGCCGCTACACGGCACCGATACGGATAATCTGATCACTCGCCCACTTCGCGAGATCTTCATCATGCGTGATCATGAGGATACCGACACGATCGAGAAAGCGCATCAGGAGCTTCATGACATCGAGCTGCACCACATTGTCGAGCGCGGAGGTGGGCTCGTCTGCGAGAATCAGATCGGGCCTCTGCAGCAGTGCGCGCAGGATCGAGCAGCGCTGCAGCTGCCCGCCGCTGAGGCGGTGCGGTTTCTGTCGCAGCAGCGAAGCATCGAGATCGAGGATCTGCAGATAATCTTCCAGCCCCTCCAGAGAGGCGACCTCCGCGATCTGTGAGCGAATATCGTAGGTAGGGTGAAAGGAGCTGTAGGGATCCTGAAAGATCTGGGCGAATTTCGATGCCTCGATCGTGCCCGAAACGGGTGCAAGCTCCCCGCTGATCAGCTCGAAGAGCGTACTCTTGCCGCTGCCGCTCTCCCCGACGATCGTGATCACCTCCCCCTTGTGCAGCGTCAGTGAAAAGTCCCGGTAGAGCACGCGCGCAGGATCGTACCAGAAGGTCAGATCCGCTATCTGCAGTACCGTCTCTGCCATCAGGCGCGCGTCTGGCCGTTGCCGTAGATCTTGTATTTGTAGGTGGTCAGATCGTTGATGCCCATCGGGCCTCTGGCATGCAGCTTGTTGGTGCTGATGCCGACCTCCGCACCGAATCCGAACTCACCGCCGTCGGTGAACTGTGTCGAAGCGTTGAGATAGACGCATGCCGCATCGATGCCGTTCATGAAGCGCTCTGCGGTGGTGTAGTTTTCGGTGACGATCGATTCGGAGTGGCCGGAGCCGTAGCGTGCGATGTGCGCGATCGCCTCATCCACCCCCTCCACGACGCGGATCGAGAGGATATTGTCGAGATATTCGGTATCGAAATCCTCCTCCGTCGCTTCTGCGATATCGATGTAGGCGCGTGTGCGTGCACAGCCGCGCAGCTCGGTACCGTACGCCGCGAAAGCCTCCAGATACTCAGGCAGCACCAGCGGTGCGACGGCGGCATCCACCAGGAGCGTCTCCATCGCATTGCAGATACCGGTGCGGCGGCATTTGGCGTTGAGCACGATGTTGCGTGCTTTGTCGAGGTCGGCATCTTCGTCGATATAGACATGGCAGAGCCCTTTGTCATGTTTGACGACGGGGACGGTGGCGTTTTCACTCACATAGCGGATCAACCCTTCGCCGCCGCGCGGTATGATCAGATCGACATAGCGATCCATTTTGATCAGCTTCGCGACCCCCTCGCGGCTCGCATCGGGCAGCAGCGCAATGATCTCTCTGGGGAGATGGTGCATCTCCAGCACCTCCTGCAGGATATCGGCGATGACACGGTTGGAGTGCTCCGCCTCTTTGCCCCCTTTGAGGACGCAGACATTGGAGCTCTTGAAGCAGAGGGCGGCCGTATCGGAGGTGACATTGGGCCGTGACTCGTAGATGATTCCGATCACGCCGATCGGGATGGAGACCTTCTGGATCTGCAGGCCGTTCTCGACGCGCCACCCCTCCAGCACACGCCCGACCGGCTCTTTGAGCGCTGCGATTTCACGGATCGAATCGGCCATCGCGGCGATTCTGTTTTTGTCCAGCACGAGACGGTCGATCATCGCACCGGAGAGATTGTTCGCCTTCGCGTAATCCATATCCTTCTCGTTCTCCGCGATGATTCTCGCCGTAAAGGTTTCGAGGGCATCGGCCATCTCGAGCAGCAGACGGTTCTTTTCACCGGGCTGGAGTCCGTTGATGACCGATGCAGCCGCTTTCGCCCTCTGCAAAAATGCTTCCATATATCCACTCCTTGAGAAATTTGTGCCATTATAACACTTTGGCACTTGCAAACGGACCAAGCGCTTTGTCTGAGATTTGTAATGATTTTTTAAGTAAAAGCTGCTATAATCACGCACAAAATTATTTTCAAATCTCATCATGTAAGGACAGACAATGGCACATAAGAAAGGGCAAGGTAGTACCCAGAACAACAGAGATTCCGCAGGACGCAGACTCGGTGTGAAAAAGTTCGGCGGTGAATTCGTCAGAGCCGGCAACATCATCATCAGACAGAGAGGCACCAAAGTGCATCCCGGTGAGAATGTCGGTATCGGAAAAGACCATACGATCTACGCACTCGTAGACGGACATGTCAAATTCCAGGTCAAAGACAAGAGAAGAAACAAAGTCTCCGTCGTTCCTGCCGAAGCGTAACGACACTCCTCTCAAACCCAAAAGGGGCGATCCGGTTTCTGCCGGTCGCCCCTTTTTTATTGCCTGAAATTCATGGAGATGCGAAGAGGCAACCACCTCTTCGAAAGCGTCGCAGCGCGCCGTTAGCTGCAGCCGCAGCTTCCGCCGCCCTGTGACTCGCCGCCGCCCTGACCGCCGCCTGTCGAGCATGCACTCACGCCCGGAGGTGTCGTAGGCTGAATCGCTTCGTTGTCCACACCGCCCTCTTCGTTGATCTTCTCGATCTCATGCCAGAGTTTCGTCGCCGCCTGATGGTAGCGCTTGGCCGTCTCGGAGTCCGGCTGATGGAAGACGACCGGTTTGCCGGTATCGCCGCCTTCGCGCACTGCCGGCTCGATCGGCACTTCACTCAGCACCTGCGTATGAAACTGCTCCGCAAGCGGCTGTGTCGTGCCCTTGCCGAAGATATCGTACTCCGTGCCGCTGTCGGGGCAGATGAAGCCGCTCATGTTCTCCACGATACCGGCGATCGGGATATGGAGCTTCTCGAACATATCGAGACTTCTGGTCGTATCGTCGAGTGCGACTTTCTGCGGTGTCGTGACACAGACACCCGCCGTCACCGGTACGCTCTGCGCCAGTGTCAGCTGCGCATCACCCGTTCCCGGAGGCATATCGATCACGAGTACATCGAGCTCGCTCCAGAGGATATCCTGCAGCAGCTGCTGGATCGCCTTCATGATCATCGCGCCTCTCCAGATCAGCGACTGCCCCTCTTCCATCAGCGATCCCATCGACATCACTTCGACGCCATGGCTGAGTATCGGCTTGACTTTGTTGCCCACGATCTCGGGCTGCTGCCCTTCGATACCCATCATGCGCGGGATATTGGGACCGTAGATATCGGCATCCAGCAATCCCACTTTCTTGCCCTGCATCGCCAGCGCGATCGCCAGGTTGGTCGTGGTGGTCGATTTGCCGACACCGCCCTTTCCGGAGCTGACCATCACGAAGTTCTTCACCTGCGGCGCGATGTTTTTGCCTTTGGAGCTGGACTCTCTGGGCATCTTCGGCTTGGTGATGACGATATCGATCTTGTTCGCACCGAGCAGCTGCAGCTTCCCGGTGATGTCGTCACGCAGCTGCTGCTCCACTTCGGGAGCGGATGAGGAGATGTCGACCTCCACATAGACATGCTCGTCGCTGACATCGATATCCTTGACAAAACCGAAATCTACGATACTCTTCGTAAATCCCGGGTACATGACCTCTTTGAGTTTCTCTTCTACTGCTTCTCTTGTTATCATTTATTCCCCTATATTATAGTTTTTATTCGTGTATTATATC
>CAYLLC010000092.1:0-7842 GCA_964384355.1 uncultured Sulfurospirillum sp.
GGAACATAAGGGAAAGAACGCTCTACCCACTCTTCTATCACTATGTTTGGTTTTCAAATATCCTTCCAAGCTGGAGCTTGGAAGGAGCTAAAAATTATACATTGACAAAATATTGCTTTTTCAAACAAGAGATTTTAAGAAATCTCGGCTTGTTTTTGCGGGTGTGGTGTGCAGATTTGGAGGGGTCGGTACAAAGGCGAGATAATAAATATAGAAAATTAGACTTTTGATACCAATAATTTATTATAAAATTAGGTTTATGAGTCCAATTTTGCTATAATTGTCAAAAACAAGGTGTGAAGTGTTAAATGAATTAAAAGAGTATCAAAGAAAGTTTTTTAACAAAACTGACTTATCTTATAAACGATATTTTTATGATTTAAATTTAGATAAAAAGCTTGTTGGAATCGTTGGAGCAAGGGGTGTAGGCAAAACAACTTTTCTGTTGCAGTATCTAAAAGAGCATCCACTGCCATTTAGCAAAAAGCTCTATATTAGTGCAGATATAGTTACAGTACCTTCACTCTATGAAGTAGCAGAAGCTTTTGCAAAGGAAGAGGGTGAGATACTTGTCATCGATGAGATACACAAATATAGAGATTTTGAGATTGAGTTAAAAAAGATCTATGATATTTTGGATTTGGAGGTTATCTTTAGCGGAAGCTCAGCTCTGAAGCTTGATCACGCGAAGGCAGATTTGAGCCGAAGAGCCATAGTTTATGAGGTAGAGGGGCTTAGCTTTCGAGAGTTTATAGAGATGAGCAAAGGCATCAAACTACCTACCTTTAAGTTCGAAGAGTTGCTAAAAAACCACGAAGATATTGCCTATGAACTGCTTGAAAAGTTTAACCTTACCTTGTTTTTTAGAGAGTATATAAAAAGTGGATATTATCCCTTTTATTTTGAGGATAAGGAGGACTATCTTATCAAGCTCAATGACACGATAAATACGGTTATAGAGGTTGATATCCCATCGATTTTCCCAATCGAATATGATAGTATCCAAAATCTAAAAAAACTCATAAGACTTATTTGTGCATCACATCCTTATACACCAAACATGAAAGAGTTGATGCAAAAGATGGCTATGAAAGATAATTACAAAGGTTTGTATAGATTTTTGGAATATCTCAACAGAGCCAAAATTTTGCAGATCATCCGGTCCAAAACAAAGGGCGACAATATCTTTACTAAGCCGGATAAAATCTATCTAAACAATACGAACCTGCACCATGCTTATTGTAGCAATCACAGCACAGGCACAGTGCGTGAACTCTTTTTTGCAAGTATGTTAAGAGTGCATCACACTATTGAAATTCCTAAAAAAGGAGACTTTTTAATCGATAGTCAATATACATTCGAAATCGGTGGCAAAAACAAAAGCTTCAATCAGATCAAAGACATGCCGGACTCTTTCGTAGTGGCCGATGATATTGAGATTGGAAGTGGCAACAAGATACCGCTTTGGTTGTTCGGGTTTTTGTACTGAGATTTGATCATGAAAAAGCGTAAAATCCTCACCCTCATCCCCACGCTCAATGCCGCTGCCGATCTGCCCGATCTCCTGCAGATGCTCCGATCGCAGACGATCCGGACCGATATTCTGGTCATCGATTCCGCTTCGGAGGATGATACGGTCGGTATCGCCGAATCGTTCGGCTGTGAAGTGGAGCAGATCGAGCGAAGTGCGTTCAACCATGCGACGACACGAAATATCACATTGCGATATGAAGCCGATTTCTATCTCTTCATGACGCAGGATGCGCTGCCTGTGGATGGTATGTTGATCGCCGCTCTTCTCGAGCCCTTCTCGGACTCGGATGTCGTCGCGGCGTATGCCCGTCAGCTGCCGCGCGAAGATGCCGATGCGATCGAGCGGTTTGCCAGAGAGACCAACTATCCGGCCAGATCCGTCGTCAAATCCGCTGAGAGCCTCGCAGAGCTGGGGATCAAAACCTTCTTCTGCTCCAACTCATGCGCGATCTATCGGGGAGACTACTTCCGTGAGGTCGGCGGATTCACGGAGGGACTGATCATGAACGAAGACATGGAGTATGCCGCCCGTGCGATTCTGTCGGGTCAAAAGGTGGCCTATGCGGCGGGGGCGAAGGTGTGGCACTCGCATGTGTATGGGGCGGGGGATATCTTCCGGCGCTACTTCGATATCGGGATATTTTTCAGGACCAACGCCTGGATCATGCAGGAGGTAAACCGCTACACCTCGACCGAATCGACCGGAGCGGCGCAGGCGAAGCGGGAGCTGGCATATCTGCTGCGGCATGCACCGCTTTCCCTCCCCCGGTCGCTTCTCTTCTCTCTGACCAAATACAGCGCGTTTAAGCTGGGCTATCGCTACGAGCAGCTTCCCCGATCGCTCGTGCGGCGCTTCAGCCTGCATCGCAATTTTCACGCCTAAATCTCCCAAAAGCCCCTTTTTGCTATAGTTGCTGCAAATATTTTCATTTTCTGGACAAACAGTGCGATATCCGATACTCAAACTCTCCATCTTCACTGCGCTGCTGGTGCTCAATCTGATCGCCGCACTGCTGGTCGCGTATCAGTTCATCGAAGCGCCGCAGAGTCACTATCTGACCAAATATCTCTGGATGGTGCCGGTCTATCTGATGCTCTACGGCTACTATCGTCTCATGACCAAGCGCATGGTGATGTCGATGGAGTTTATGTATATCGAAAAGGCCAACTTCCTCGCGCTGATCGTCATCGCGCTGATCATCTTCGCGTCGCGCTCCTCCGAAGCCTACTCGCGGAGTGTGGTGCTGCTCTTTTTCCTCTTCAATGTCGTCCTCATGCCTGTCGGGGTCTATATGCTCAAGCGCTACTTCATGCGGTATGCGCCGTTTCGCGAGGATATCATGATCATCTGTGACAGGGCAGGGGAGGAGGCCGTCGACAACTGGTTCGTCAAAGACAACTCTTTCGGCTTCGATGTGGCGAGCAGAATCGTCGTGGATGGCTTGGCGCAGGAGGAGATCGAGATGCGTATCCGCAATCTGCTGGCGATGCATCCGCACTATGCGGTGATCGTCTCGCTGGCGGAGCGTGAGACGGATGAGGCGTTCGGCATGGTCAACTATGTGCTCCATCATGTCAGCCGGGTCTATGTCCTGCCCAAAATCTCCAGCCTCCCGCTGATCAACTCCGAATTTTTCAGCTCGATCAATCACAAAGGGATGGCGCTCTATGTCAAAAACAAGCTGCTCCATGAGGGGGAGCGCTCGATCAAAGGGCTCTTCGACAAGGTGCTCTCGATCACGCTCTTTCTCCTCTTCCTGCCGCTGCTGGTACTGCTCTATCTGGTCGTCTATCTCTCCTCGAAGGGCGATCCGATCTACAAGCAGAAGCGGGTGGGCAAAGACGGCAGGACTTTTCACATCTACAAATTCCGCACGATGCGCACCGATGCCGACAGGATGCTCGAAGAGATCCTCGAAAACGACCCCGTACGCAAAGCGGAGTGGGAGAAGGAGTTCAAGCTCAAGGACGACCCGCGGATCACCCGCATCGGCAAGTTCCTGCGCCGTACTTCGCTGGATGAGCTGCCGCAGCTCTTCAATGTCTTTCAGGGCAAGATGTCGCTGGTAGGGCCGCGCCCGATCATCGAGGATGAAGTACCCAAATACGGTGACTACTTCGACTACTTCAAAGCGGTCAAGCCGGGTATCACGGGGCTCTGGCAGGTGAGCGGACGCAACGACATCTCCTACGATGAGCGGGTGCGGCTCGATGTCTGGTATGTGCGCAACTGGTCGCTGGAGCTCGATATCATGATTTTGGTCAAGACCGCAGCGATCGTCATGATGCGCAAGGGGAGTTATTAATCAAATTCTCTGTAAAATAGCCGCATGATATTAATGATAGACAACTACGACTCCTTTACCTACAATATCGTCCAGTACTGCCTGGAGCTGGGTGCCGATCTGAAGGTGATCCGAAACGACGAGATGGATGTCCGCGCGATCGATCGGCTCGATCCGGAGAAGATCATCATCTCTCCCGGCCCCGCGACGCCGGACGAGGCAGGGGTGAGTCTGGAGGCGATCGACTACTTCAAAGGCAAAAAGCCGATCCTCGGTATCTGTCTGGGGCATCAGAGCATCGCGCAGAGCTTCGGTGCCGAGATTGTGCGTGCGAAACATCTGATGCATGGCAAGACCTCCCGTATCGAAGTGACGCAGCCTACGACCGTATTCAGAGCATTGCCGCAGGAGTTCACCGCGACGCGCTACCACTCGCTGGTCGTCAATCAGGAGAATCTCCCCGAGATCGTCAAGCCTACCGCCTACAGCAAGGATGATCATGAGATCATGGCGCTGGAGATCGAGGGATACGAGATCTACGGTATCCAGTTTCATCCCGAATCGATCATGAGCGAGTTCGGGCATGAGATGATCGACAACTTTCTGAAGATATGAATCCCCGGCTGATTCTGGCGCTGCTGATCGTCGCCGATTTTCTGCTGCTGCTCTACGGCGCTTCGACGCTCTCGATCAGTTACAAAGAGGCGACGATCTTCTACGACTCGACCGGTTTTCTGCATGCGCTGACGCACCTCTCCACCGCACTCTTCGGCCAAAACGACATCGCACTGCGTCTGCCTTTCATGCTCTTTCATGCCGGGAGTATCGTCCTGATGTACGAACTGAGCAGAATCCTGCTGCCGCGCCCCGAGGATCAGATGCTCTCCGTCGTCACCTTCATGCTGCTGCCCGGTATCGTCGGGTCGGCGCTGCTGGTCAACAGCTCGGCGGTGGCGATCTTTCTGACGCTGCTCTTTCTGCTGCTCTATTTCCATCACTGCAGGGTCTGGTATCTGGTGCTGCTGGCATGCATGCTCCCCGTGGACAACTCCTTTATGGTGCTCTATCTGGGGGTATTTACCTATGCCGTCTATCGCCGCGACCGCATGCTGGCGATCTATGCGGCGACGCTCTTTCTGGTAGCACTGGGGATCTACGGCTTTCCGATGGAGGGCAAGCCCAAGGGCTATATCCTCGATACGCTGATCTCCTACAGTATGATCTTTTCGCCGCTCGTTTTTCTCTACTTCTTCTACACGCTCTATCGGATACTGATGAAAGAGGAGAAAAACATCCTCTGGTTCATCTCGTTCATCGCGCTCGTTTTTTCGATCCTGATCTCCTATCGGCAGCGGATACGCATCGACGACTTCGCGCCCTATGTGGTGGTGAGCGTGCCGCTGATGGTGAGGATGTTTATGACCAGCTACCGGGTGCGCCTGCCCGAGCTGCGGCGGGGGCACAAAGCGCTTTTCGTCGTGGTCTTTTCGATGCTGCTGGTCAATTTCGTCGTCACCTACGCCTACAAATATCTCTATCTCCTGACCGACAAGCCGAGCCACCACTTCGCCTACAAAAACAATATCGCCAAAGAGCTGGCCGCCGCACTCCGGGAGATGGGTATCGATGCGGTATCGACCGATCCGCGCATGCAGAAGCGTCTGCGATTCTACGGGATCGGCGTATCGAAGGCGGTGATCGTCGGCAGCAGACCTGTCGCGGATGCGGAGGAAATAGTTACGATTCGTTACATAAATAAGCCGATAAAAAGCTTCTATGTTTCGAAAGTAAACAATTAAAAGGGCAAGCGATTGCTTAAAAAAACATTTTAGCACCATTTCATCGCCCAACTGATAGAATGTAGCAAATTTTTTAAAGGAGAGACAATGGCTCAACGAGCTATACGCGAATATGACGGAAAAGCGATCTTTTCCAAACACTGGAATGAGTACTTCGATGGGTTTCACTATCCATTCAAATCTGTGCTGGTCACAAGCGGTGACGAGCTGAGAGAGAAGGCCAAAGAGCATGGTTTTGAGTGGCTGAACCAGGAGCCTCTGGTCGCGAAACCGGATATGCTTTTCGGTAAGCGCGGCAAAAACGATCTGGTTCTCTTCAAAGTCGACAAACCGGGAGATGTGACCCTCGAAGACGCTGCCAGATGGATCGATGAGAAACAGTCGCATGAAGTGACACTCCTCTCCGGTCAGAAAGGGCATCTGACACACTTTATCGTTGAGCCGTTCACGCCGCATACGCAGGAGCAGGAGTACTACATCTCCGCGACGACGGTCGGTGAAGACGATGTGCTCTATATGTCTGCCGAAGGCGGTATGGAGGTAGAAGAGGGCTGGGACGAGAAGGTCAACGAAGTCCATATCCCCATCACGATGGGTGACGCAGACATGGAGAAGGCGATCCGCGCACACATTCCGGCGGATATTCCGGCAGAAAACAGAGAAGCGTTCGCCTCTTTCGCGATTCAGTTCTTCAAGTTTTACAGAGATATGAACTTCGCCTATCTGGAGATCAACCCGATCGTCATGCTCGACAACGGTGAGATGGCGATTCTCGATCTGGTCGCCAGACTCGACGATACGGCGGGCTTCATGATGAAAGACAAGTGGGGCGATGTCGAATTCCCTACGGCGTTCGGTATGGAGGATCAGTCTCCCGAAGAGAAGGCGATCGCAGAAGCGGACAGCAAATCGGGCGCTTCGCTGAAGCTGACGATTCTCAACCCTCAGGGCAGAATCTGGACGATGGTTGCCGGCGGCGGTGCTTCGGTCGTCTATGCCGATACGATCGCCGATATGGCGGGTGTCGAGGATCTGGCCAATTACGGCGAGTACAGCGGCGGACCGACTACGGGTGAGACGGAGTTTTATGCCGAGACGATTTTCGATCTGATGACACGCTATCCCGATCCGAGAGGCAAAATCCTCATCATCGGCGGTGCGATCGCGAACTTTACCGATGTGGCGAAGACCTTTACCGGTATCATCAACGCACTGGAGAAGTGGGCGGACAAACTCAAAGAGCATAAGACGAAGATCTATGTCAGACGCGGCGGACCAAACTACGAAAAGGGTCTCAAAGACATCAAAGAAGCGGCGGACAGACTCGGCCTCGATATCGAGGTATACGGCCCTGAGACGCATGTCACCGATATTGTAAGAATGGCACTAGAAGGAGAGAAGTAATGGAAAGACTGTTTACAAGAGATACCCAGGCGATTTTTTGGAATAACAACAAGAGTGCGATCCAGAGAATGCTGGATTACGACTATGTAATCGGCAGAGAGACTCCTTCCGTCGCCGCGATCGTAGCGCCTACGAGCAACAACAAGTTCGAGAAGTTTTTCTGGGGCGGCGACGAGATCATGGTGCCACTCTACAAAAATACGATAGAAGCAGCCAAAGAGCATCCCAACGCGGATGTACTGCTCAACTTCGCCTCTTTCAGAACTGCGTACGATGTGACGATGGAAGCGCTCAATATCCCCAATCAGTTCAGAGTGATCATGGTGACGGCGGAGGGTATCCCCGAGAGGCTGGCGCGCACGATGAATCAGGCTGCGCGTGATGCGGGTGTGACGGTCATCGGGCCTGCGACGGTCGGTGCGATCGCTCCGGGTGCGTTCAAGATCGCCAACATCGGCGGTACGATCGAAAACATCATCAACTCCAAGCTCCACAGAGCCGGCAGTGCGGGTCTCGTGACACGCTCCGGAGGTCTCTTCAACGAGCTCTGTAACATCATCGCGATCAATGCGGACGGTATCGCAGAGGGTGTGGCGATCGGTGGTGACAGATTCGTCGGTTCGGTCTTTATCGACAACATGCTGCGCATGGAGAAGAACCCCGATGTCAAGTATATGATCCTGCTCGGCGAAGTGGGCGGTACCGAAGAGTACAAAGTGATCGAAGCGGTCAAGTCCGGCAAGATCACCAAGCCCGTCATCGCATGGTGTATCGGTACGATCGCGAAGCACTTCAGCTCGGGCGTACAGTTCGGGCATGCG
>CAYLLC010000093.1:0-7788 GCA_964384355.1 uncultured Sulfurospirillum sp.
TTGCAGCGTTTCTGATATCTGCCGTCGATCCATTCAAACACTTCTGCCACCATCGCTTTGGTATCGACGAGGATATAGTGCCTCACACCCATATTTTCGTAGAGCAGATATTTGACATTGCGATCTTTGAACGCGGTGGCCGGTGAGAGAATTTCAAAGATGATTTCCGGTGTTTTGTTCAGATACTGCTCGCCGATCTCTTCACCGCATACCAGCAGATTGTCCGGGCAGACGACCGTCTTCGTGTCGATCTTCCAGTCCACCGCCTGCAGAGACTTGCACAGCTTGCATGCTTTGGCTTTCTGCTTCAACTCAACGGCAATATTAAATGAGACTTCCTGATGCCGGATCACAGGCGCAGGGCTCATCGCGTAGGCGATGCCGTTGATCAGCTCCCACTTCCCTTCCCACTCTTTATAATCCGAGTAGCTGTACCTTGGGATATACTCATCCTTTATCAGAGCGTTGGCCATTCTCTCTCCTTTATCAATCTTTTGCTATTATACCACAACTTTTAAGTACAGATATGAGGAAACCTTATGCCACAAACTATTACCGAAAAGATTTTCAGCGAGCATGTCGGGCGCGAGGTGCGGGCGGGTGAGATCGTCCGCTGCGACATCGACATGATCATCGGAAACGACATCACCACCCCGATCTCGATCCGCGCCTTCGAGGAGAGCGGCGCCAAGGCGCTCGCCAAGCCGGACAACTTCGCGATCGTGATGGACCACTTCATCCCCGCCAAGGATATCGCATCGGCCAACCAGGCCAAAATCAGCCGCGATTTCGCCTACAAACACGACCTCAAGCTCTTCTTCGACGAGAAGGATATGGGCATCGAGCATGCACTCCTGCCCGAGAAGGGGCTCGTGATCCCCGGCGATGTGATCATCGGCGCCGACAGCCACACCTGCACGCACGGTGCGCTCGGGGCCTTCTCGACCGGGATGGGCTCCACCGATCTGGCCTTCGCGATGATCACGGGCGGCAACTGGTTCAGAGTCCCCGAATCGATCAAGGTGGTCTTCACCGGCAAACCGGGCCAGCACATCTACGGCAAAGATCTGATTCTGGAGATCATCCGCCAGATCGGCGTGGACGGCGCGCTCTACCAGACGCTGGAGTTCACCGGAGATACGATCGCGCATCTGGATATGGACGACCGCTTCAGCCTCTGCAACATGGCGATCGAAGCGGGTGCCAAGAGCGGTATCGTCGCAGTAGACGATGTGACCAAAGCCTTCCTCGCGGACAAAGCACTGCGCGATGCACCCAAATACCACTACTCCGATCCCGACGCGCACTATGTCCGCACGCTCGAGATCGATGTGAGCAAGCTCGATCCCGTCATCGCCTATCCGCACCTGCCTTCCAACGGCAAACCGATCACACAGGCGGTCAAGGACGATCTGACGGTCGATCAGGTCTTCATCGGCAGCTGCACCAACGGACGCCTCGGCGATCTGCGCATCGCGGCCGAAATCGTCAAGGGCAAAAAGGTCGCCAGACGCACCCGCATGATCGTCACCCCCGCCACCCAAAAGATCCTCAAACAGGCGGAAAAAGAGGGGCTCATCGACATCCTGATCGATGCGGGCGCAGTCGTGAGCAACCCGACATGCGGCGCATGTCTGGGCGGCTACATGGGCATCCTCGGCGACAACGAGCGCTGCATCTCCACCACCAACCGCAACTTCGTCGGACGCATGGGCGCCAGAAGCAGCGAGATCTACCTCGCCAACTCCGCCGTCGCGGCGGCCTCCGCCATCACCGGAAAGATCACCGACCCGAGAGATCTGTAGATGCCGATCCCCCATCCGCTCGTCATCTTCGCCGGTGGCAAGAGCTCGCGGATGGGGCGCGACAAAGCGCTGCTGCCCTTTGGCGGCTACCCCACCCTCACCCAGTACCAGATCGCACGGTTTCGCCCCGCATGCGATGCGATCTACATCTCATGCAAAAGCAGAAACAAATTCGATTTTGAAGCCGAATTCATCGAAGACCTCCCCCGCTACAGCGACGCCGCTCCCCACATCGGGCTCATCTCCGTTTTCGAGCAGATCGATGCACAGACGGTCTGCGCACTCAGCGTCGATACCCCCTTTTTCGGGGTGGAGCACTTCCAGTCGCTCCTCGCGCACGACACCGACGACAGCGACGCGATCGTAGCCCGCAGCCCCCGCGGCACGCAACCGCTCTGCGCGATCTACAAGCGCACGATCCTGCCGCATCTCAAAACGCTGGCCGCCGCGCGGCAATACCGCTTCGCACACCTCTTCGAGCAGATCAGGGTGCGCTATCTCACCTTCCCCGACGAAGCGATCTTCACCAATCTCAACACCCCCGACGACTACGCCGGAGCCTGCCGTCGGGATTAGTGCAAAATCTCCATTTTCGGCTCTGCGACGATGTCGTCACCCTTTGACGGCTGATGCACCGGTTGCGCGTGATAGGTACGCTTCGTCCCGATGCTGTGCGGCAGATCCTCCGTCGTCTCCATATAGGAGGGCGCGATGATATCCTTGACCGGCGCTTTGGGCGCTTTTTTGACGACATGGTGTTTTCGTACCGGCTTTTTACGCTTTTTCGCTTTGGGTTTCGGGCTGGCCGCTTTTGCCGCATGCACGGCATGCTTCGCCGCTTTGGGCGCTTCGACGGCTTTCGGGGTTTTTGTCACGATCGGTTTCGTGATATTGGACTCCTTTGCTGCAGGCTGCTTTGGGGGAAGCTCTGCCGCCGCCTTCTGAGACACCTCTTGCTCTGTTTTTGCTTTCTGCTCCGCCTTTTTCGGCGCCGGCTGTGCGGCTTGCGTGACCGATGTCTCGTTGTGCTCCTCGACCGCTGCGGCAGCTGCGGTATCCGAGACGGCGATGCGGTTCTGGACCTTGAGCCCGTGTGCCGACAATCCGGCGATGATCTTCTTCAGCGCCGCTTCGTTGTCGCCACCCTTCAGCGCTCCCTCGATCTTGACCGTATCGGCCTCGACGAAGAGCGCACCGTCTGTGACCGCACCGCTCTCGAACATCTTCAGCAGCGCTTCGATATCTTTTTGCCAGGGCGCCTCGATGATATCCTTCTGATAGCCGACATCCACCTCGCATGCACGCTCCTTGCAGAGGGTATCGATGTAGCGCATCAGCGTGCCGTTTTTGTCCAGGTCGGACATCACACCTACGACCTGCACCCGTGCACCCTGTTCCATATAGCCAAACGCCGCCGGTGCGATGCGCGCCACTGCCTTGTCGCCGCCGCTTTGCGTGGCTTCAGGGGCGGGAGCGGCCTGTGGTGCCGGCTGCTGCATAGCATGCGCATCCGGTGCTGCGTGCTGCGCCGCTTCGGCCGTGACGGTGCGATTGTCCGTCACGCTATCCTGCGGTTGCGCCGGTGTCATGACATGCTGCTCTTCCTGCGTCTCCGTCTCCGCCTTGTCTATCTCGCGGAAGATAATCGCGAACAGAAACGCCACCACCGCGATCGTGATCACCATCAATACTTTTACCATGCTCTTCTCCTGGTCGGTTTTTATGATTATAGTACAAAGCCTCTAAACATAGATATAAAATATTTATCTAAAGATTACAATAAGTCAATCTTTTATAGCCATAATGCATGAAGCCAATCTCAAGCGGCTTATGCTATACTCATATCTGCAACCCAATAGAAACCGATACAGAGAACCGATGAAAAAGACGCTCCTGCTCCTCTTGCTGCTGCCGCTCTACCTCTTCGCCGATCTCAACACCACCCTCTGCCGCATGACCGACACGATCAGAGAGGGGAGTCACACATTTCACAAGCGGGCGACCTACCGGTACCACCGCTTTCTCTACGGTATCGACAGCTACCTCAGCGACCACGACGACCTCAACGCCAGCAGCTACCGCACCATCCGCAAAAGCCGCCTGCTGATCGTCGCTTCGCTGCGGGACAATACCCGCTTCAATCTCCACCTCCGGGGCAAGATCACCCTCCCCCGTACCAAAAACCGCGTCGATCTCCTCTTCAGCCAGGATGACAGACAGGAGCTCGACAACCAGCGCGCCGTCTCACAGCATGACGATGTCGTCCGCGACAAAAAGCTGCATGTCGGGCTGCGATACTACTTCTGGCGCGAGCGCAGAAGCAGCGCCTACGCCAAGCTCAATCTCCGCCTCGCACCGCCCTTTGGCCCCTATCTGAAGCTGGGGACGCAGAAAAGCCATGTCAGTGAAAATTTCTGGGAGACGACCTGGGAGAATGCCCTCTACTACTATATCAACGGCGGCCGGACCTCCGCCTCGACCGCCCTCTCCCTCTTCAAGCCGCTCAACAACATCTACTGGATCGGGCAGGGTAACAGGCTCTACTGGAAGGGTGACGAGCGTCTCTTTCTGACCAATACGCTCCTCTTCTACCACATCTTCGATCTCAACAACCGCATGATCTACAAAGCCGCCCTCACGACATCCTACGAGAAGCAGACGCGGTTCAGACAGGATAGTTTCGCCTTCAGCACCGGCTATTTTCACCGCTTCGACAAGTGGTATTTCGCCGAAGTGATCCCGAAGTTTCGCAAATCGCAATCCAAACACTACAAAAACGAATACCTCATCACGCTCAACCTCGGCATGCTGCTGGGGAGATAGCTATTTGATATCGCCCAGCGGTGCCATCGGCAGATGGGAGTAGTCAAACTGCCGCACATCGTCGCCGTTGCTGACGACGAGCAGGTTTTTGTGGGCGATCAGGTCGTAGCAGTCGATATCGGCCTGTGAGCCGGCACGGTCGAAGGTCAGCGCCACCTGCGGCAGTGCGGAGCTGTTGCTATCCGAAGCGTTGCTCTCGTTGTTCTCTGCCGGTCGCGTGACATTGAGATCGAAGAGCTTCAGCCCTCCGGGGCCGTCACAGACGAAGAGCTTGTCCCCGTCCACTGCGATGCCCGTGGGATGGACCATATTTTTCTTGCCGATATAGCGCGGATGGATCGGATCGGAGACATCGAGAAATTCGAGCGAATTTTCACCGCCGTCGACGCGGCAGAAGCCGCCGCTGCTGAGCGTCACATAGGCGATACCATCCTCGATCACCACCGGATCGCAGCTGCGCAGATGGGTAAATCGCCCTACCCGATCGAGGTTGTGGTCATAGATATAGACACCCGAAGAGGCGCCCACATAGAGATAGTCGCCGTAGGCATGCAGCGTCTCCACATCGTACGGCACCGGCTGGCTGATCTCGAACAGCGGCTGATCGGGTATCGCGATATCGAAAACATTGATCGTGCGGTTGTTGAGCGTATAGAGCTTGTCCCCGCTGATCGTGAACCGTGCCATCGATCCGCCCACACCCGTGCCGCCTTTGTTCGCAGTCGAACCGCTCTGGCTGCTGCCGCCGCTGCCGCCGCCTTCGCCGCAGCCTGCCAGAATCACCGCGCATGTCACCACTGCCAGATAAAATCGTCTCATATCCATCCTCCTATTCGTAGCCGATGACGAAAGCATCTTGTTTCGTATAGTCGTAGTCGTAGCATTGGTCGCCGCTCTTGTCGAAGCCGTTGTGCCTCTCGGCCTGATACATGTCGTAGGGGAAGAGATCCTTTTTGCGATGGACCAGACGGATATTTCCGATGTCGGAGATATCGAGCACCAGCAGATCGGTGAAGCTGTCGACATAGAGATAGTCGTTTTTCACCGCCATATCGATATTGCCCGGAATCTCGATAAAAGCGACATTTTTCGGAGTCTCACGCACTCGGTTGTCGATGACATGGATCCCCTTGTTCTCTTCGTTGATCAGCAGAATATCGCCGTCGCGGTAGTTGTAGATCTTCGCCGCCTTTTCGATTTCGCGCGGTGCGACCACCTTCGGGTAACTCTCCCGCAGCTCTTTTTTCGTGATGTAGACCGCCTTTTTGCAGTGCGATTTCGGCGTCTTGTAGTCGCATCCGCTCATGCCAAATGCCACCGCTACCGCCGCCACTGCCGCTATCCAGACTCTCATCCTCCAACCTCCTTCTTAAAATGCATAGCCAAACTTCAAAAGCTCCAGATCGATGATCTCCGGCGCGTCGTTGAAGAGCGGACCACCCTCATCGTAGATATTGTTCTTTCCGATCAGATATCGCCCCACGATCAGGCCCATACCCCAGTAGTATCGCGCATGCGTGGGAAAGTAGCGATACCCGATCCCCACGCCGGCACCCGTTTTCCATGTCTTTTTGTATCCGTCGCCCCCTTTTCGGAGGCCGTTGAGCAGCGTCGTACGCACGAATCCGCTCAGATAGAAGCCGCCCAGCGACGCACCCAGAAACTTCCGATAGTGCAGATCGAGATCATACTCGTCCCGGTGCTCCTTGCGTCCGTCCATATAGTCATCGGTCACCAGATCGATCGTCCACGGCATCGCGATCTCGACACGACCGGCATGGTCAAACCACGAAAATGTCCCGCTGGCACTCTTGACCGCACTCGTCACGAGCAGCAGCCGCGCGAAGTTGAACTCCACACCGTGCCGACGCCCCTCCAGCACCGGATCGGAAGCGACGAGCGGCTGCATGCATAGCAGCACGACAAGCAACAGCGCACCTCTGAACATAAAAAACTCCTATATCTTTTCGATTAGTTTAGCACAGCAACCTGAAAATATAAATAATCTTTATTTCAGTTTGTATCGTGACGCACTGCAGATTTAGGAGTAATTTTATCCGCACTTGCTACAATAGCGTTGTCAGACCTGCGCACACATCTGCGCGATCGTGCACCCGCTGCAGCGGGCAGATGTGTACGCAGGTATATTCCAATCTTTTCGGAGCCACTATGAACGAAAAACTATCCGCTATCAAACATGAGATCCAGAAGGTGATCGTCGGACAGGACGAGATGATCGACGCCCTGCTGATCGGGCTGCTCTGCGACGGCCACATCCTCCTCGAGGGCGTCCCCGGACTCGCCAAGACCACGACCGTCAACACCCTCGCCAGGACACTCGGCCTGAAGTTCAAACGGGTCCAGTTCACCCCCGACCTGCTCCCCAGCGACATCATCGGCACCGAGATCTACGACCCGCAGCAAAACAGCTTCAAAATCAAAAAAGGGCCGATCTTCACCAACCTCCTCCTCGCCGACGAGATCAACCGTGCCCCGGCAAAGGTCCAGTCCGCACTGCTCGAAGCGATGCAGGAGCGGCAGGTGACGATCGCCGACGAGACCTTTCCGCTCGACTACCCCTTCCTGACCCTCGCCACCCAGAATCCGATCGAGCAGGAGGGCGCCTACTCGCTCCCCGAAGCGCAGCTCGACCGATTCATGCTCAAGGTGGTCGTCGGCTACAACACCAAAGCCGAAGAGATCGAGATCGTCACCCGCATCGCGGAGGGGAGAGAGGAGCGCGTCGAGCGTGTCGCCTCCCCCGAAGATCTCGAAACCCTCAAAGAGGAGATGCGCAAAATCCACATCGACGAAGAGCTCAAAGGCTACATCGTCGATCTCGTCTTCGCCACGCGGGAGCCGCAGCAGTTCGGACTCGAAGACATCAGGGAGTATATCCAGTACGGCGCCAGCCCCAGAGCTTCGATCAACCTCTACAAAGGAGCACAGGCGCATGCCTTCCTGCGGGGCAAGGAGTTCGTCACACCGGTCGATATCGCCGCGATGGCCAAAGATGTCCTCCGCCACCGCGTGATCCTCAGCTACGAAGCCGAAGCCGAAGGGATCACCAGCGACGAGATCATCGACAAAGTGATCGAGGCGGTACCGCTGCCCTGATGCACACCGTCAAAAAGATTCTGATCAAGACCAGACGCCAGAT
>CAYLLC010000094.1:0-7730 GCA_964384355.1 uncultured Sulfurospirillum sp.
CATGTCGTCTACTTTAGCATAGCTTCTCTTACAGGGTGCTCAGCGTTTGTGGTATAATGGGGCGCATGAGACTATTGCTAAAATCGATCGCACTCTCGGTGCTGCTCTTCTCGCTCTTTATGATCTACGACAACTATACGCTGATGCAAAAGAGCCGCCATGAGGTACTGACGCGCATCGATCCGATCCCCGAAACGCTCGATATGATCGAAAAAGAGCGCTATGCCGATGCTGCGGAGTATCTGGGCTTTTTCATGCAGTATGACTATGTGCGTGACAATCCCAAAGCCGTGGAGCTCTACGAAGCGCTGCAGACCAAACGCAACTCGATGGGATACCGGAGCGAAAAGGTGCTCGAGGGGGTGCTGAAGGGGCGCAGCGACGAGACGATCGGCAAAGTGTCGGCAGGTGTGAGCGATCTCTTTTTGTGGGGTGATCTGCGGGATCTCTCGATCGAGGGGTATCACTATATCAGAGGGGATGCCGTCGACAAGGTACTGGTGGGGCTCTCGACGATCGGTGTGGTGGTGACGGGCATGACGATGTTCAGCGGCGGCAGCACCGCAGGGGTCAAGGGCGGCGTCAGTGCGCTGAAGCTGGTCCGCAAAAGCGGAAAAATGCCGCCGTGGATGCAAAAATATATCATCCGCTCCGCAAAGCAGGTCAAGAAAACGGGAGATGTGAAGTCGGTCAGAGTGCTCTTCGAAGATATCTATCATGTCACCCGGGCGAGCGGGTTCAATACGATGATGCGTCTGCTGGAGAGATCACCCAATCTCAAGGCGTTTCGCAGCTCGATCGGGTTCGCGAAAACCTTCGGCAAAGAGAGCGGTGCGGTGCTGAAGGTGCTGGGAGACGATGCGCCTCTCTACTATCGCTTGCTCAAAGACAAAAGCAGCAAAAAGAGCTTTCTGCTGGCGACGACCTACGGCAAACCGGGGATCAAACGGCTGGCGAAGCTGGGAGAGAAGGGCTTCCTGCGGAGTCTGAAGCCGACGCTCAAAAGCTCCCGTCTGGCGAAGATTTTCAGCAAAAATATCGTCGATATGCTCCACCGCGTGCCGGTGGGAATCTATATCGTGACGGCGGCGGTGAGTCTGATCTTTCTCGTTTAGCGGAAGCGGTACTGCAGCGCCTCGATGAGGTGGGGCTTGCGGATCGCGTCGCCGGCATCGATATCGGCGATCGTTCTGGCGATTTTGAGGGTTTTGTTGATGGCACGCTGGCTGAGATCGAAGCGCGTGACGGCCTGGTCGAGTATCGCTCGGCTCTCGTCATCGAGGATGCAGAGTCGCTGGATCTCCCGGTCGCTCAGCTTGCCGTTGAGCTCCTCCTGACCGCGCTCCTTCTGTATGCGAAAGACCCGCAGCACCGTCTCGAACATCTCCGATGAGCTGACCGAAGGGCGATCCTGTGGCGAGATCTCCGACATCTGGACATAGAGGTCGATGCGATCGAGCAGCGGTGCGGAGAGGCGCTTTTTGTAGCGGGCGATCTCGAGCTCGTTGCAGCGGCACTCTCTGGTAGCGCTGAGGAGATTCCCGCAGGGGCAGGGATTCATCGCCGCGACGAAGAGGAATTTGGTCCGGTAGCGGATCTTGGTATTGACCCGTGAGATGAGCAGATGGTGATCCTCCAGCGGCTCTCTGAGGCTTTCGAGTATCGTCTTGGGAAAGTGGGGAATCTCATCGAAGAAGAGCAGGCCGTTGTTGGCCAGTGAGACTTCGCCGATGCGGGCGTTGGCGCTGCCGCCGCCGAAGATACTCGCCCGCGTCGCGGTATGGTGCGGTGCGCGGAAGGGCCGGCGCGGCAGAAACTCCGGCTCTTTGCCCTCGAGCGCATCGAGTTTGGCCTTTTCGAGAATCTCATCCATACTCATCGGAGGCAGGATTGCAGGGAGGCGTTTGGCGCTCATGCTCTTGCCGCATCCGGGACTCCCTTCGAAGAGGATATTGTGCATACCGCATGCGGCGATGAGTGCCGCGCGTTTGGCGTGCTCCTGCCCTTTGATATCGCCAAAATCGACATCATAGCGTTCGTCGTAGTAGTAGGGTGTCTCTCCGATCGTGATATGCGGATAGGGGAGGGAGGCGGAGGAGGTGATTTTCTGCCGCTTCTGAGGCATCGTAAAAATCTCGATCGCATCGTGCAGGGTCGCTGCCGGATAGAGTGTGAGGCCCGGGATCTTGCCGATCTTTTCGACGGAGGCTTCGGGGATGACGACATGCGTTACGCGTTTCTCCTTGGCCAGTGAGAGTAGGATGGCGAAGAGTGAAGCGGTATCTTTGAGCGTGCCGTCGAGCCCCAGCTCGCCAAACGCCATGAAATCACCGAAATCGATCTCGCTCTTCTGCAGCGCGATCAGCAGGGCGATGGGGAGATCGAAATGGCTGCCCTCTTTGCGCAGATCGGAGGGAGAGAGGTTGACGGTGATTTTCTGGGGAGGAAATTTGAATTCGATCGCGCTGAGTGCCGATTTGATCCGTTCACGCGACTCCTGAATCGATGTCTGTGCGAGTCCGACGATCGAAAAACCGGGCAGTGCACGCACAAAGGCGACTTCGACATCGACCACCCGGGCTTCGAAGCCCTCCAGCGTGGCGCACTGCATGCGTTTCATCGGCTACTTTTTGCCTTTTAGTTTCTTCTTCCACTCTTTTTCAAATTTTTTGCGCTTCAGGAAAGAGAGCTTTTCGATGAAGAGCTCCCCTTTGAGGTGGTCGCACTCATGCTGAAAGGCGATCGCCATCAGACCGTCGTACTCTTTGATGATTTCGTTGCCGTGACGATCATGAAAGGAGACTTTGATGCGCTCGGCTCTCTGGACATCTTCGTAGTACTCAGGGACACTCAGGCACCCTTCGGTATAGACGGTGGAGCCGTCCATCTCCAGGATTTTCGGATTGATCACTTCGACGAGATCGTCGCGGACCTGTTTATCCTCTTCGTTGGGGAGGTTGATGATGAGGGCGTTGAGCGGTACGGCGACCTGTATGGCGGCCAGTCCGATGCCGTTTTTGGCCATCATCGTCTCGTACATGTCGTCCAGCAGCGTGTGCAGCTCCTGATCGAAGGCTGTGACATCTCTGGAGCGCTGCTTGAGAAGCTTGTTGGGGTAGGTGATGATTTCACGGACCATGCGGTTTCTCCTAATGGAGCTGATTGATCAACTCTGAGAGCATCTGCTCTCTGGTGCGGTGTGTGACGATTCTGGCGGAGGCGTACTCCAGCGAGATCTCGATATTCTGAGATTCGATGATGAAGTTGGTATATCCGATCATCTGGTCGATACTGTCGATGACGCGCTCTGCCTGCGGCAGGGTGGTGTGCTTGAGCAGTATGATGAAGATATCGTTGCCCAGATGTGCGACGATATCGCTTCTGCGGGAGCGTCGCAGGATCATCGTAGCGATATTTTTGGTGACGAGCTCTCTGTCGCGCTGCAGGCGAATCGCCGCGAGTGCCGCCGGATTGACCTTGAAGGCGAGCAGGCAGCTCTCATGCCCGAATGTCGCGATATTTTTCTTTTCGCTCTCGATGACTCTGAAGAGATAGTTCCTGTTGTAGACATTGTATTTGGGGTCGAAGATCGTATTGGCATGAAAGAATTTGATCTTTTCGGCAATTTCGCTGTAGTGCTCCTTGATCTTCTTCTGCTGCTTCTGCAGGATCTCGGATGTCTCCTGCAGCGACTCTTCGTAGGAGATCAGTGCGACTTTGCCTGCGCCGTTGGCGATCTCTTCCTGCTTCTGTCTGGTGAGCGTCGTGAGGCGGTTGATTTTGTTGTACATGCCGGAGACGGTTTCGAGGATCACTTTGATCTGTCGGAAACTCTCTTTGATGTTGTTTTCCACCTCGGCGACATAGTTGTGCTGTTCGACATGCTGGGCCGAGACCACCTTCTGGATCGCGTCGCGCTGTCTGGCGGGCTTCTCCTCGAGCAGTTTTTCGAAATAGATAGCATAGTTTTCGGGCGTGGCAGGGATATTCTCTTTGGCGAGCTGGTCGATCACCTGTCTGGAAAATGTGCTTACCTGCTTGATGACATTGTCGTTTTTGGTGAGCGATATCGTTCTGCTGTTCTGTACAGATTTCTCTCTGTTGTTTTTCGCAATCACACTGCCTTCCTTGTCTATGCTATAGAGCATCCGATACTCCTACTTGAAACTCTTCTCTAATACTTTGTCGATCAGGCCGTACTCTTTGGCTTCCTGTGCACTCATGAAGAAGTCCCTCTCGGTGTCCGCTTCGAGCTTGTCCAGAGGCTGTCCCGTCTGTCCGGCGAGGATCTGGTTGAGCTCGCTTTTCATGCGCAGGATCTCTTTGGCCTGGATCTGGATGTCGGTCGCCTGTCCCTGTGCGCCGCCGAGCGGCTGGTGAATCATCACTCTGGCATGCGGGAGGGCGTAGCGTTTGCCCGGCGCACCGGAAGAGAGCAGAAAGGCTCCCATCGATGCAGCCTGACCGATACAGATGGTGCAGACATCGGGTTTGATATAGTTCATCGTGTCGAACATACTCATACCGCTGGTGATGACACCGCCCGGAGAGTTGATGTAGAGGTAGATATCTTTGTCGGGATCTTCCGCTTCGAGGAAGAGCAGTTGTGCAACAACAGTAGATGCTACGGCATCGTTCACTTCGCCGCTTAGCATGATGATTCTATCTTTGAGCAGTCGGGAGAAGATGTCGTAACTTCTCTCTCCGCGACCCGTTTTTTCGACTACTATCGGTACATAACTCATATTTTTTCCTAAATCTTTATTTTTATTTCTGTTCTTTTTTCTCGTTGAAGAGTTTGGTAAAGAGTCTGTCTTCGACGATCGCCATCTTGACTGCCGGCAACAGGCCCTGATCTTCGTACTGTTTGATCAGCTGCTGTGGATCCTGTCCGCTCTGCAGCGCTTCGAAATAGAGTGTCTGCATCACTTCCTGATCATCTACGGAGACTTCCTCTTTCTTCGCCAGCTCGTCGACGATGAATGTCAGCTTGACGCTGTCGATCGCATCCTGTCTGTACTCTTCGCGCTTCTCTTTCGCCGCTTCGACATCGGTGGTATATTTTTTGATCTCATCCTCTTCCATCGCAGGGAGCGCATTACGAAACGCCATATCGATCTCCTGCTCTACGATGCTTTCGGGAAGGTCGATCTGATACTTCTCCACGACCGCTTCGACAAATTTCGGTTTGACCTCTTCCTGATAGACTTTGGAGAGTTTTTCCGCTTCGATCTGCTCTTTCACTCTCTCTTTGAGAAGCTCTTTTGTCGGGGCTTCTTCGTTTGGCAGAAACTTCTTCAAAGTCTCTTCATCTATATCGGCAGGAATCGCCTTTTCTTGAATCTCAAGCAGGTCGACTTTGAAGGTCGCTTCTTTGCCTGCGAACTCTTTGGCATGGTAGTCTTCGGGGAACTTCACGACGATCTCTCTGCTCTCTCCCTCTTTCATGCCGATCATCTGATCTTCGAAACCGGGGATGAAGTTTCCGCTGCCGATCTCGAGTGTATAGGCTTTGGCACTGCCGCCTTCGAAAGGCTCACCGTCGATGAATCCCTCGAAATCGATTAGGGCGAAATCTCCCTCTTTGAGCGGACGATCCTCTTTGATCTTTTCGATCGGTGCTGCCGATTTGAGCATCTCGTTGAGTCTCTCTTCGACCTCTTCATCGGTCACTTCCGGCACCTCGAAATCGGGGATCAGCTCTTTGTACCCCTCGATCTTCATCTCCGGTTTGGTCGCGATCGCGATCTCTACGGCGATGTCGCCGTTTTCGAGCTCTTCGAATTTCGTCACACTCGGCTCTCCGATGATTTCTGTCTGCGCGATCTTCAGCTCTTCGAGTCCCTTTTCGTAGACATTTCTGAGCGCTTCGTTTTTGGCATCCTCTCTCAGCTTCTCTCCGTATCGTGCTTTGACGACATGCGCAGGCACCTTTCCTTTTCTGAATCCTGCGATCTGCATATCTTTGGCCGCTTCACGCGCGAGCGCCGTCTCTTTCTCTTCGATCTCCCCTTTGGAGATAGTTGCCTCGACCTTTGCGTTGGCGGTGTCGGTTTTTTCTGTTTTCAAGTTCATTCATGTCCCTCTGTAAATTTATAGATAATCGGTGATAATACCCAAAAAATGCTTTTATGTAAATAATTGTATGTTAGTATACGCCATTTCAGAACCCCTTCAGGAGTACAAAATGCGAATGTTATCAGCTACTTTGGCAGCGCTGCTGTTGCTGGGCGGATGTGCCGCCAGAATCGCCCCCGGACATGTAAGCAGTGCACAGGTCGAGCAGGCGACTCCGGAGATGACGCAAGAGCCCAAACCTCTGCCAAAACCGAAGGTCAGCATGCCGGAGATCGAAGCGGAGCAGAACGCGACCGCAGCGGCAGAGACGGCGGCGAAAGAGGCCTCTGCGGAGACCGATACCACCGCGGAAGAGGAGACGGTCGAAGAGGAGGTCGCCAAACCCCGCTTTCCGAGATCGAAGCTGATTCTCTCATCGCCCTACAAAGTGACGATGAAGACGAAGAAGTTCGCCTTTTCGGATGCCGGATTTCTGAACCGCTACGACAATCTGATCAATGTACAGGTCTTCACGATGGGAGAGCTGACGCTCGATCTGGTCGTCCGGCTCGACGATGACGAGATCTGCACGGGCAAACTCTGCAACACCAAGCATGGCTTCAATCAGACCTTTCTCAGCGGGGCGTATCCCGATACCCTGATCGAAAATGTCCTGCAGAGCAAGCCGATTTTCGGAGGAAAAAATCTCAAAAAGATGACCAAAGGCTTCATGCAGAAGATCGCCTCGAAATCGTATGTCATCAAATACAAAGTGTGGCCCGGAAACATCTACTTCAAGGATGTGAAAAACGGGATCATCATCAAACTAAGGAAACTGCCCAAATGAGTAAATTTGTCGGAGCGCATGTAAGCGCCAGCGGCGGGGTCTACAACGCCCCCGAAAACGCGAAAAATATCGGTGCGAAGGCGTTCGCGCTCTTTACCAAAAACCAGCGCCAGTGGAAAGCCAAACCGCTCGATGCAGAGGCGATCGATCGGTTCAAAGCCAATCTGGAAGAGGCGGGAATCCTGCCGCAGCATATCCTGCCGCATGACAGCTATCTGATCAATCTGGGACATCCGGAGGAGGAGAAGCGGCAGAAATCGCTCGATGCCTTTATCGACGAGGTGCAGCGGTGCGAGCAGCTGGGGCTGGACCGGCTCAATTTCCACCCCGGAAGCCACCTCAAAAAGATCAGCGAAGAGGCGTGTCTGGACCGCATCGCCGAATCGATGAACAAGACGCTCGAAGAGACGCAGGGTGTGACGCTGGTGATCGAAAATACCGCCGGCCAGGGGAGCAATCTCGGCTACAAATTCGAGCATCTGGCCTATCTGATCGATCGCTCAATCGACAAGAGCCGCGTGGGTGTCTGTATCGATACATGCCATATGTTTACCGCCGGATACGATATCCGCACCCGCGAAGCGTACGACAAAACATGGCAGGAGTTCGACGAAATCGTGGGATTTGAATATCTCAAGGGGATGCACATCAACGACTCCAAACCCGATCTGGGATCGCGGGTAGACCGTCACCACAGCCTGGGCAAAGGGAAGATCGGCCTGGATGCCTTCAGATTCATCATGAACGATCCGAGGATGGACGATATACCGCTGGTACTGGAGACGATAGACGATACGATCTGGGATCAGGAGATAGCGTTGCTGTA
>CAYLLC010000095.1:0-7564 GCA_964384355.1 uncultured Sulfurospirillum sp.
CGCCGTGATAATCACCCCGATCATCCGCTCGGCAGAGGCTTTGAACTGTTTAATATCTCCGATCTGCTCCAGCTCTACCCCTTTGGGGAGTTTGACCGATTCGAGCTGCTCTTCGAAACTGCTCATGATGTGTGAAATAGCCGCTTTTTCACGATTGCCATAGACTTCGAGGGTATATTCAAGCCCCTCTCTCGTGATGAGGCTCGGCTCTTTGGCGGAGGTGACAGTCGCGATCTTCTCCAGCGGTATCTTCCCTTTTGGCGTATCGAGCAACATCCCCAGTACCGCCTCCTTGCGATCTATCTCCCGTGCGGAGAGCCAGACTCGCACGGTGTAGTCCATACTGTTTGCTTTGGGGAAGGTCGCCACCGGTGCACCTCTGAGAGCCAGTTTCAGCTGTGTCGTGATCGCTTCTCTTGTGAGTCCGTATTGGAGTGCCTGTGCTTCGTCGATTTTGAGATTATAGACCACCTTGTCCATATCCCATGTTTTGGCGACGGAGACGACACCTTTTGTTTTTGAGAGTGCTTTTTCCACCTCTGCTCCAGCAGCCTGAAGCCTGGAGATATCGGCACTGCTGAGCTTGGCATCGACATTGGCACGGATACTCGCCAGTGCGGTCGCACCGTATGGCGTCACCTCCAGATACTTCACATGTGCGATACCTGCGATCTTCTCTCTGAGTGATCGGGCGATCTGCCAGATATCCTCTTTTCGTTTGTAGCGATCCACATAAGTCGCCACGACCGATATATGGTCGATACCGCTACCGCTTCCTATACTCAGCACACCCGCTTCACTGCCGATACTCGCAGAGACTCTCAGCAGTCTGTTCTCCTCTTTTAGGATTTTACTCACCTTTTTCATGATCTCTTCACTCTTTTGGATCGGGAGATTGGCATCGGTGGTGATCTTGACATTGACCGCTCCGGTATCCATCGGCGGCATCAGTTCCTGCCCTACTACAGGCATCACAAGCCTGACCGATGTGACAAAGAGTGCCAACAATACCACAATGGAGACAAAACCAAGAATTTTAGAGCCTGTGATCGCCCGTACAATCGTCGCGAAAAATTCCTGTATCATGTCGTTGGCTCTGGAGATCACCGCATGAAACCACCCCTCTACTCTCAACAGTACAGGGTTTTGGATCGCCAGTATATGCAGTGAGAGAAGCGGAACGGCGATGATGGAGATGACATACGAAGCCACCAGTGCCAAAAGCAGCGTACCCACCAGCGGTGCAAATACCGTCTGCGGATAGCCTCCGACAAAGAGCATCGGAGCCAGAGCGATCATGGTAGTGATCGTACCGCTCAGATCGGCGAACATGATCTCTTTGGTACCGTCAAATACTGCAGCATGAATCTCTTTGCCCAGTTCACGGTAGTGTCGTTCTATATTTTCCATCACGACGACGGTATCATCGAGCAACAGCCCCAGAGCGAGTATAATCGCCGTAAGCGTGACGACATTGAAATCGATCCCGACCAGCCACATCAGAGCGATGGTCGAGGCATAGACCAGCGGTATCGTCACCATCACCACCAGTATCTGTCTGAAACTCGCCAGAAAGAGAAATACCACAATCGTGGACATCATGATCGCATCTCTGAGCGACTCGAACATGTTGGTCGTGCTCTGTTCGATCGTCTCTTTTTGGGTATCTGCGATACTAAAGTCGATGTTTGGATACTCTGCACGAAACTTCTGCAACTCTTTTTCGACTTTGTCGATGGTCTGTATCACATCCGCCGTAACCGATCTCTGGATAGAGAGTGCGATGGCGGGTTTGCCGTTTCCAAAATATGCAGCGGAGTTTTCATAGTGCCCGAAATAGATCTCTGCCACGTCCTTCAGCTTCACACCGGGTGTGATCTGCATCTGCCTGAGGCGTTCGATCGACTCCCTTTTTCCCTGCGATTTGAGGAGATAGCGGTGTGCTTCGTTGGTGATGAAACCTACGGCATATTCGTTGTCGTTTTTGCTGATGGTAGCGACCACCTGTGCGAGTGAGAGATGGTAACTGTCGAGTTTTCGTTTGTCGATGATGATCTGAAGCTCTTTCTGGTATCCGCCAAATATATCGACATTGGCGACACCTTTGGTCTTGAGAAGTTTGTGTTTGATCTCACCGCTTGCGATATCCCGAATATCCTCCAGGCTCAGTGGGGTGCCCTCTTTCGGAGACATCGCCACTACCAGCACCGGTGCGGTGGCTTCGGTGATCTTGATGATCTGCGGTTCTCTGATATCCTGTGGCAGTTTGGCACGGATTTTGGAGAGGGCGTTGGTGACATCGTTGACGGCTGTGTCGATATTTTTGGAGTACTCAAACTCCGCACGGATCACCGTCACCTCGTCGATCGTGGTCGAATAGGCACGGCGAATCTCATCGAGTGCATAGAGCTCCTCTTCGACGGGTACGGCGATATTGCTCGCCATAGCTTTGGCGGAGGCTCCGGGCTCCACGATCACCAGCGCTACTTCGGGGTAGTTGGAGTTTGGAAAGAGATTTCGGTGTATCTTACCATAGCCTGTCATACCCGCGAGGATGAAAAGAGCCAGAAACGAGATGATGATATGGGGCTTTTTGAGTATCCTCTCAACCCATGTCGGTGAAGATTTGCTACTCATGCTCCACTCCCGTCACTATGACATGATCGTATGCAGGCAGTGCGGCAAGCTTCACTTCACTCGCCTGTGCCAGAGGCTCTCCTGGACAAGGGGAGATGATCGCTTTGCCGGCATCTTCGAGCATAAGAGAGACTTTTTGCGGTCTGAATCTGCCATCGGCATAGAGCATGACAAACACCCCCTCTTTTTTGTGCAAAAGCGTATCCGAAGGCACACTGCACCCTTGCATCTGAGCCGTCTCGACCTTAATGTTCAGATTGCTGCCTACAGGAAGTGCGATCCGCTTTTGCAGTGCCACTTCTGCTGTAGCAAGCCCGTTTTTGGTGATATTGTAGATGCTCTTGATCTTGCCCATCTCCTCACCATCGACAAATACCCTCTGCCCCGCTCGGATACTCTCCGCCAATTCACTCGCAAAAGAGAAGAGCAGTTTCTGCTCTCCGCTGCTCAGAGAGAGGATCGGTTTGCCCGTCGCTGCCAGATCACCCTCATGAAGGAAGATCGCATCGACCGTAGCATCGAAAGGTGCGACGATTTTCAGATAAGAGAGCTGATGTTTCAGCTGTGCGAGTTTTTGACGGCTGTTTTCCAGCTGTGAAGCTTTGGCATGCAGTGCAGCACGGGAAAGGTCGAGCTTCTCTTTTGCAAGCCCGCCCACTTCATAGAGCTTTTGGTTTCGCTTGTAAACACTCCGTGCTACGGCAAGATCGTTTTGCTGTGCGGCGATGGTTGCCCTGAGTGCTTCGATGGAAGAGCGAATCTCCGTCTCGTCTATCTTGACCAGAGGTGTACCTTTTCGCACCGTCTGTGCTTCTTGTACAAACACCTTCTCTATATAGCCCGCCAGTTTGGTCGAGAGCTTGACACTGCGATCCGAAAGGAGTGTCGCCAGATAGGTAGCTCTCTTTTGCAGATCACCCTGCACGGCATGCACGACAGGCACACTGATACGCTCCACCTGCGGCAGTGCGGCATTTGCCACCTCTTTTTTTCGCTCCTCAAGCAATCCTTTACCCTTGATCCCAAGCAGTACGACACCTGCCAGTGCCACTGCGGTGACAATCATCTTTTTATTGATCTTCATGTTTCAATCCCCTCTCGAGTAGATAGTCTAAATAGTATAAGCTTTTTTGGTAGTTGTATCGGCTCTCGATCACCTGTGCGACGGCTTGCTCTCTTTTGCTCTTTGCCAAAAGCAGATCATTGAGCGTCGAAGCACCATGATCGTAGCGTGCCTGTTCGATCTTTTCACTCTGCTCACTCAGTCGTTTCGTAGCAAGATTGCCGTGGTAGAGTGCACGGTTCTGACGGATCTTCGCCAACGCTTCGGCGAACTCTTTTTTCATCTGAAGCTCTGTCTGCTCCTTGTGCAAAGCGCTCTGAAACTTCGCGATTTTGGCTTTTTGGACAGCGATACTCCGCTTGCCGAAATCGAGCAGATCATATTTGAGATTCAGCCCCGCCTGCCAGAGCACTTCGTCATCCCAGTCGTTTAGCCTGAGATCTTCACCGTAATTTTTGCCTAGATAGGCAGAGAGTGCGATCTGAGGGTAGTAAGCAGCTTTGCTTTTGGAGACCATCTTTTGGGCTTTGTGCTGTGCGAGCCTCTCAACTTGAAGTTTTTTGAGATCCGGCATCTGTCCGACAAGCTCCTGCAGAGAGGGAACAGAAGCTTTCATACTGATCGAAACAGGAGAGAGCCTCTTGATCTGCATCCCTGTCAGTGCAGAAAGAGAAGCTCTCATAATCTCGATATTTGCCACAATCATCTCTTCCTGTGTACGAGACCCCTGCAAAGAAGCATCGGACTTGAGCAGATCGACCTTCGCCTTTTTGCCAAGCTCTACCTCATACGCGATCTGGTGTGAAAGCTGTTCAAGTGCTTTGGTATAGGCTCGTTGTGCATCGAGCCTCTCCTCAAGTGCCAAAATCGTCAGATACAAAGAGCGAATATTGTAGATCAGCTGCTCTTTGGTGAGCTTTAGCTTCGCATCTGCCATCTCCTTTGCCAGCTGTTCCATCTCCACGCTGCGAGTCTGGGCAAAACCTGTAAAAAGCGGCACACTGTACGCCAAACCTGCACTGTAAAGATCCTTCGTCGTCGTCACAGGTACACCGCTTTGGATAGCCGAAGGGGTCAAAGGAGCCAGTGTACGGGGAAGGTTGTAGTGGGTATAAGAGCCCACCACATCCAGCTCACCAAACCGCTCTGCCCTGCTCTTTTGGTGCGACAAATCCGCCAAATCCCTCTGTGCCACACTCTGACGAACCACCGTACTATGCTTTAGGGCATAATCGATCACCTCATCAAGAGATTGGGCAAAGAGAGAAAAAGCCAATACCGACATCAAAAACAATATCTTCATGAAACACTCCCTGTTGGATAAAAGGGATATTGTAACGAGGGTGCATGAACTGTGTGTGAATCTCTATGTTGTTCAGAGGATTCAGCTATAAATCTACTCCACCACCAGTCTCTTTTTCAGATCGAACTTCTCTAAAAAGAGCCGGATATTCTCATGCAGCTGTGTGTCGTTCAGATCGGTTTCGGGCTTCATGGCAAACTTCAGAAAAAACTGCGGCGGCATGATGGAATTCTTTTTATCCGGGGCTTTGAGGTAGCGGTAGATCACCTGTTGCATGCGCTCCGGAGTGGAGTATTTGAGCAGGTAGCGTTTGTAGATGAGTTGGCTTGGAATCTGGCTTTTTTGGTGGCATACGAGGCAGTTTCGTTCCAGTGTGTCCGCATACAGTCCTATTGCCGCCATCAGTATCATCATCGCTATCTTTGCCATCTGATTATCACCTCCGTTCCCTCTTTGGGTATCGATTCGATCTGCCATCTGTAACCGTAGTTTTCGACCACATGACGGATGATATCCAGCCCTATCCCAAAGCCCCCTTCACTCTTGTCTGCGCGTCTGAAGCGCTCTGTGATATGGCACATATGCCGCTTCTCTATCCCTTTGCCGCTGTCTTTGACCCGCAGGCTCTCATCATCGAGGGTGACGGTGAGGCTGCCTCCCTGTCTGTTGTACTTGATAGCGTTGGAGAGGAGATTGTCTATGAGTCGCAATGCGTCGTTTCGATCGATCTGCAGGATCACCCCCTCTGTGATGCGGCTGTGCACTTGCAGTGCCTTCGCCTCCGCCATCGCACCAAAGTAGTCGATCCGCTCCCGAACGAGCCTGCTCATATCCAGAGCGACGATCTCCCGGTGGTAGTCGTGGTTGAGATTGAGGTAGGTCAGATCGTCGTAGATGCGGCTAAGCGTCTGCGAAGCGATCGCGATGCGGCGAAGCTCTTCATCCGCATCGGCACACTTACCGAGTGTCTCGATCATCTCGATATTGGTCAGTATGGTGCTGATAGGGGTATTGAGCTCATGGGTGGTATCCTGTATGAAGCGGTTCATCTGCGCGATCGACTCCCGCATCGGTGCGATAAAGAGCCGCCCCAGAAAATAGCCCACTATCGCAAAGAGCACCCCGCCGCCGAGCATAAAGAGCAATATCCGCATCTTGAGTGCATCGACAGGGCTCTCGTCTATGGCTCTTTCGACCAGCAGATAGGCTGCACCGAGATAGTATGGCTCGATCTTTCGGATATAGAGCAACCTCCCCTTGTGCTGCGGATGTTCAAATACGGGCGGCTGCGAAAAAGTACCGATAATGTAGCGTTTGTCGAGATCGTAGATGGCTGAGTCCACACCACTTTCACGGGGGTAGAGGAGTGTCCGGGCATCGCTCTGGTGGAGTTGTCGCAGGCGGGAGACGATCTTGTCCGCTTCATATTTGAGCCGCTCCTCCTGCTGATTGAGCAACTGTCGTCTCGCAGAGTCGTAAAATATCCACGACGAAAGGGCAAAGAGCAAGAAGGTCGAAGTGAGATAGATGAGCAGAAAGCGAACGAGACTTCGCTTCTCACTACTCAACAAAACGATATCCTCCGTTTTTGACCGTCTCGATGCAGTCCCGGCCTATGATTGAGCGCAGATTTTTGATATAGGTCCGCAGTGCACCGCTGCTGGGCTCCTCATCATACTCCCAGAGAGCTTCGTAGATCTTCTCATGAGGGAGTAGCTCTCCGCGATGACGCAAAAAGAGCGCAAGAAGCTTGCACTCCTTGGTCTTGAGCGCTACGGGTTCGTCCGCTCTGTAGAGTCGCAGCGCTTTGAAATCAAACACCAGATCCTCACCGAACGACACCCGCTCCTCCTGCACTCCGTAGGATCGGCGCAACAGCGACTCCACCCGTACCAGCAGCTCTTTGAGCGCGAACGGTTTGCGGACATAGTCATCACACCCCGCCGCGAATCCCTCCTCCACATCTTCGACGCTGTTGAGCGAAGTGATGAAGATGACCGGCACCCCGCACCCTTGCCCGCGCACCCGCTTCAAAAACGCAAACCCGCTCTGATGCGGTACCTTCACATCCAGCAGCATCAGATCGATATGCTTCTCGTAAAAGATCTCCTCCGCTTCGTCACCGTCGAAAGCGCAGAGCACATCGTACCCTTTGTAGAGCAGAAACTGTCTGACGGTATCGCTGAGCTGACGATCATCTTCGAGCAGGAGAATCACAGGCTTCAAAAATAGTACCCCAGACGCATGCCATAGGAGAGATCGCTCGCACTCTCACTCAGCCCTTTGGAGAGATCGGCGGAGAGCGACCACTCTCTGCCGATGGCGTAACCGATATAGAGAGCGGCGCTTTGCAGACTCTTTTCATCCCGGTAGATCGATCTCTGAGTCGTATATGAGAGGGCGGTGTAGAGATGCTCGCCGGGCAGATAGCCGACGCTGAGCGTGAGACGGTCGCTGTCACGGGTACCGATATCTTGCATGAAGGTGTGCTGATATGCAAGCGAGCCATCAAAAGCCCCAAGATAGTAGACAATCCGGCTCTCGATGAAGTAGTCGCTTCT
>CAYLLC010000096.1:0-7531 GCA_964384355.1 uncultured Sulfurospirillum sp.
AATCAATTTCTCCCCAAACGGCACCTCCGCATCATGCGGCAGTACCCATAGCGTATCGAAAGCCGGCGCAATTTCGGGAAATCTTCCCTCCGCATCGGTGAAGTAGAGCAGCAGTGTGGGGTGGTCGATGCGCGATTCGATGAAGTGAAAGACGGGGCGAAAGTCGGTGCCGCCGCCCCCTCTGATCTCGTAGAGCAGAGGGTCTCCGGGGTAGAATCTGCGGTGGGAGTGTATTTTGCTGTCGCAGGTGAGCAGATCGATTTCGTAGCTGGGGAAGCTCTGCATGATCGCTTCGAACTCCGCGATGAATGCGCCCAGAAGCGTCTCGTCGATCGATCCTGATGTGTCGATGGCTACGACGATGCGCAGCAGCTCGCTCTGCAGGGAAGGGAGGGCGAAGCCCTGATGGATGAAGCGTTTGTTCGGCGGAGAGAACCGGTAGTCGGCTTTGGCGTGCCGGTGCAGATACTGATGGAGGGCGCTGCGCCAGTCGATTTTGCTCCGGGCGATCTGCGGGAAGAAGCGCTCCAGATCCTTCGGGAGCTCATCCTGTGCGATCGCCTTCTGGAGCAGCTGCTCGAGCAGTTCGGCATCTTCGCGCTCGTCATGGACGATCTTTTCACTCTTCTGCGCCTCCTCGACATACTCTTTTTCGTCGATTTCACTCTCGAGCAGGGCATAGATCTCTTCGGCGTACATCCCGTCGAATCGGCTCTGGTAGTGGATACGGTCGGGCGGATGGAGGTTGTTTTTGATCAGCATGGCGTTGATGGCGTAGTCGGTCGCCAGCTGCCAGAGCCACCCTTCGCGTCCGCCGCTGCGGCTCTGATGCGCCAGTGCGTAGTGCATCGCGGCGTTGGCGAGGGCGAACTCCACCTCATCGACGCTGCAGTTCTCCAGAAAGTCGTCGTTGTAGCGAAACTGCGTGCCGTCGCTCTCGAAGGCTTCGATATCGTCGTCGGGCTGCATCTGCAGTGCGGAGGCGATCGAGCCGAAGTAGGGGTGCTCCAGCATCAGCTTGACGCGGGCTTTGTGCAGCTTCTCTTCGACGCGCTTCATGCCAGCAGATAACTGAACTTGCGCACCCAATCTTCCCAGTGGGGTGCATTTTCAGGGTTGATGCCGTTTTTTTGCATATCTTTGACCAGCATGACGGCAAATTCGGGCGGCAGCGTCATCGAAAAGGCGAGGATGCGGCCGATGCGCGCTTTGTCGGGCTCTCGGATGAGACGGTTGACGATGCCGGCGCAGAGGGCGAAGAGGACGCGGTTGTCCTCCTCTTCGATCCCGGTGAGCTCTCCGCGCATGATCGCATCGATATCGGGCATGCGGTGCATCACCTTGCGAAAGGCGAGAAAATCGACACTGTTCTCCCTGCCGATCGCTCCGGTGACCGCCTCATGCAGCAATCCCTCGTCGAGTCCCGAGCGGAGAATCCTGTCGACATACTCCCACGATCTGGGTGTCGGAAAAGAGCGTTCGTTGCGAGCCGGATCGAAGTCGAAGAGCCGGTCGGGGGCGTAGGTGAGGTATCCGACGACGGCGGGATCGATGCCGTGCTGCATCGCCCATGCTTTCCAATCCTCGAAATCGACGACCATCTCCAGATGGACGAAGCGATTGGCCAGCGGCGGGGGCATGCGGTAGGTGACGCCGCGGTCGTTTTCGCGGTTGCCCGCGGCGATGATGCTCCACCCCTCGGGAAGGGTATAATCACCCACTTTGCGGTCGAGGACGAGCTGGTAGGCCGCCGCCTGTACCGAAGGGGCGGCGGTGTTGATCTCGTCGAGAAAGAGGATCCCCCGCGAGTCGGGATCTTTGGGGAGGAAGTCGGGGGTCGCCCAGACCGCTTCGTGCCGCGCTTTGTCGAAGAAAGGGATCCCCTTCAGATCGGTCGGATCGAGCAGCGAGAGGCGCAGATCGATGAAGTCGTAGGCATGATCGGCGGCGATCTGCTTGACGATCGAGGATTTGCCGATGCCCGGCGGCCCCCAGATGAATGCGGGGAGCTTCTCCTGCGTGAAGTGGGTGAGTGCGTCGTAGATTTGGCTTGCTTTCATAGTCTATATTCCCAGATTGTGTAGTATGTTTTCGGTGAAGGTGCTGTTGTTTTTGAGGTAGGGGAGCAGTCGGGTATCGATCTGCAGCTGCTGGAGCCATGCGATCGGCAGCGCCTCGTTGAGTGCGAGGGAGCAGTTGATCTCGAAGTCGTCGCGTGCGAAGAGCTTCTGCAGAATCTCCTGCGGTGTGGCGCTGTTGAGCGCGAGGTGCCGGTCGACCTCGGGCATCTGCATCGCAAAGAGCGCTTCGAGTATCTCCGTGGGGGTGTTGGGATTGGCTGCGATGGCGGAGTAGAGCGCCGTGTCGCCGCGTGCGTAGAGTGTACGGAGCTGCTCGGCGGTGAGGATCGGATTCATCGCGAGATTTTCGAGGATCGGCAGACCGGCATCTGCGATCAGCTCGGCTACGGCGTCGGGGGAGAGCTGTTCGTTGTCTCCGATGCATGCGGGCAGATCTTCGCGCAGTGCCAGCTGGGATCGGCTGATCGGCTGATACTCCCAGAGGATGTCGTGATCGGTCAGCCTGGCGAAGAGCGCGGGTGAGAGGGAAGGGTTTTTGCAGAGGGCTGCGGCGGTCGCTTCGTCCGAACGGTCATAGATACGCTCCTGCATCGCATGCGGGGTGGCGGGGTTTTGTGCCAGAAAGTAGTCGATGGCGGGGTCGTTTCGTCTGAAGAGCCGGGTCAGGGTCGCTTCGGGCGTATGGGGATTGGCGGCGATCGCCTCTTTGAGACGGATCGGCTTTCTGGGGCCGCTGCGGCTCTGTTTGATTTCGATTTCGGGCAGGTCGAACATCACTGCGAGCAGGTCGGGATTTTCCGTCAGGGCGGCGACTTCGAAGACGGAGATGGGAGAGTGGTAGGTGGCGGCGTCGAAGCGGCTCTTGGTGAAGAAGCGCTTGGCGAAGAGGGTGGCGATCTTCATATTTTCACTGTTGTCGAACATCCCCTCGCCTCCCCAGTCGTACATCGCGAAGAGCCGGATGAAGAGCGCGTCGCTGAGGTATCGGTTGTGCAGCAGGCGTGAGAGGCGCTCCTGGTTGTTGGAGAGTTTGAGGCTCATGAGGATCGAGTCGGAGTTGAGCTCCTGTGCGTAGAGGCGATCGAACTGGTCGGTGCTGTAGAGGTGCAGGCCTCTGGCGTAGGCTTCGGTGGCGAGCGCCTCTTCGAGGGGTGAGACGATCGTGCTCTCGACGACCATCGCGACATCGTCATCGAGCGTATCGGTGTAGCGGATGCCGAACCTCTCGAGAAAGAGCCTGATCTCCTCCTCGCTCAGCGAAGTGTACCGCCCCAGAAAGAGGATCGATCGGCCCTGTGCGTTTTGAAAGTCGGTGTGGATATCTTTTGTCATGCGGCTCCCTCATGCCCTTGGTATTGAAAGAGATTATACCAAAAAATTGGGATAAATATAGGGTGATTCAGTAGCGGACGCCGATATTCGCATCCTGCAGCTTTTCGATCGTCAGCTCGGTCAGGTCGCGGTAGCCGAAGATTCTGCCGCAGAGGGTGGCATCGGCGCCTTCTGCGGCTGCGATGTCGGTGATGATGGTGCTGAGGGTGTTGGTCAGGGTGCTGAAGAGGTGTTTGGGGCGCGGATCGACGAGATAGTCGGAGACGATATCGATCGCAATCCTCTTGTCGGTGATTTCATAGTCGAAGAGATCCTCTTCGCACACTTCGAACCACGCCTCCGCCATGATCAGCGACTCCGTCTCAAAGCGCTTCTGCGTGATCAGGCCGCTCAGTGCCGCGACGGCATCGAAGAGATCGATCAGGGAGTCGGATGTGACGATACCCGCTTCGCTTTTCCAGCGGCTGCAGAGGGTGTCCAGCTCTGCCGGGGTGAAGGGGAGGTCGAGTGCCGCGATCTCCTCCAGCGGCAATTTTTCGAAGAGGAGCGAGAGTGCGGTATAGGCGGGTTGGCGGTTGCCGTCGGGATCGAGCAGGATTTTGCGCGGTGCGAGACGGTATCCGGCGAAATCGCTCTGTGCTCTTTGGAGGGCGAAGATCCCCGCTGCACCCTCTGCGAGGGTATCGCTGCATGCCGGATCGATCGCCCGGGCTTCTCCGTAGACGGTCTGCCGGAGGGGGCGGGGTGCGGGCTCCTGATCGAGGGGGATATCGGGCGTGTAGATCCAGGCGAACTGCTCTCCGTAGTGCTTCACAAGCTCCGCTTCGTCGGTGATCATCGCGCCGTCGGGTGTGCGGGCATCGATCGAGACGATCGGAAAGTCGGCCTCTTTGAAGAGCGCTTTGTAGAAGGGGCCGGAGGGGAGGCTGGCGGCGACTCTTTCGTTCAGCGGATTGATCATGTTGGCGCTGAAGTGGTATCGGAGTTTCGCCCGCTCGAGGCGGTGGAGTCTGCGCTGTCGCACCAGCAGCGTCGGGGCATCTTCACGGCTTAGCAGCGCCTTCTCTTTTTGGGAGAGGAGCAGCAGCCGCTCTGCGGCGATGATCGTGCGAAACATCAGTCTCAGCGGTTTGCGCTCGCAGCCGATGATCGATCGGAGGCTTTTGACGGCGGGGATCTTGGCGGCATGCGTGATGATATGGTAGCCGTTCTTCTCCCGTACGGCGATCACTTTCGCACTTTTGAGGCGTGCGACGATCTTTTTGATCGGATCCTCCTCCACGGTGGTTTTGGCGGATTTTGGCTTTTTGGGAGCGGCTCTTTTGGTATAGGATTCGAGATCGAAGTGGGTGCCGAGCCAGACGAGGAGTGCGGTTTCGAAGCTTTTGAGACGGGCGGCATCCGCTTCTGCGGTGAGGATGAAGCGCTCGCCTCTCTCGCGCAGCTGCGGCTGCATGTCGTGCTGCCGGGCGAACGCCGTGATGGCGCTGTGAAAATCTTCGGCATGCAGAGGGGTGCCTTTGATGACAAACTCTACTCTTTTCATCGTCTGATTCCCCCTGTTGCATTGATTGTTATGATAATAGTTGATTATACTTAACAACGGCTTAAAATAGCATGAATGATGACGATAAAAATATTGAATTTCATAGTCACAAAAGCGAGGTAATCGAACTGCAATCCTCTTGTGATATAATAAAATCATGAACAGTGAAAAACAAAAAACCATTCTGATTACCAACGACGACGGCTTCGAGAGCCCGGGGCTGCATGCGCTCGCCGAAGCGCTGCGTCCGCTGGGGCGGGTCATCGTCACCGCTCCCACCAACGAAAAATCGGCCTGTGCCCACAGCATGACGCTCTCGCGCCCGCTGCGTTTCATCGAGATCGACGACGACTTCTACAAGCTCGACGACGGTACGCCGACCGATTGTGTATTCCTGGCGCTCAACGCCCACTTCGCGGAGGGAGAGAAGCCCGATCTGATCGTCAGCGGTATCAACCGCGGCTCCAATATGGGCGAAGATATCACCTACAGCGGCACGGTCGGCGGCGCGATGGAGGGGGTGCTGCAGGGTGTGCCTTCGATCGCGATATCGCAGGTCTGCAAGGACAAGTGCCAGAATATCTTCGATTTCGGCTACGATCTGGCGGCTGAGGTGGCGCATGATCTGGCGAAAAAGGTGCTGGAAGGGCGCTATCCGCTGGGGGATCGCAAACTGCTCAATGTCAATATCCCGCCGATTCACAAATCGGAGTGCAGAGGCTACAGAGTGACCAATGCCGGTATCCGCGTCTACGCCAACAGTGCCCATCTGCACCGCAATCCCAGAGGGGAGGAGTACTGGTGGATCGGCTTGCCGGCGTTCGAGTGGCAGAAGCGCGGCGATGTGCATATGAGCGATCTCGAAGCGGTACATGCGGGGTATGTCTCGATCACGCCGATACATCTGGATATGACCTCCTATGAGGATATCGCTGCACTGGAGGCGTGGATTTGAGACACGCCAGAGTCCGCGCACTGCTGGGGGCATCGTACGGGAAGCTCCCCGATGCGAAGATTCTGCTGCTGGGTGTAGGCGGGGTCGGTGGATTCTGCCTCGACTGCCTGGTGCGTACGGGGGTGCGCGATATCACGATCGTCGATTACGACCGCTTCGAGGAGAGCAACCAAAACCGCCAGATCGGCAGCGAAAATGTCGGGGCGGTGAAGGTCGCGCATCTGCATACCCTCTACCCCTCCGTCACGCCGATCGAGGCGAAAGTGACGGCGGCATGGGTGAAAGGGTTCGATTTCGGGCCGTACGATCTGGTGATCGACGCGATCGACGACATGCGCGCCAAAGTGGCCGTGGCGCACCGGGTATCCGAGAAGCTGATCAGCTCTACCGGCGGTGCGAAGAAGGTCGATCCCACCCGCATCGAGCTCGCCTCGATCTGGCAGACCCACGGTGATCCGCTGGCCAGAAAGTTTCGCTACGAGCTCAAAAAGAGCGGCTTTGGCGGGGATTTTCAGGTGGCGTTCTCTCCCGAGCCGCCGCTGTGCAGCGATCTGGGCTCTTTTGTCGGGGTGACGGGGGCGTTTGGGCTGACGCTCTGCTCGGCGGCGATACGGAAGATCGCATGTCTCGAATAGCGGGGCTGCTCTTCTGGCTGTTGCCGGTATGGCTGGCGGCGGGGATGAGCCCGATCCAGATGCCGCCCGCGTCGTACCGATCGGATAGCTTCCCGGGATTTCACCTCGAAGACAGCAAAATTCTCTCTTTTGACCGTATCGGCGGGGAGAAGTTTTTCGGAATCTCCGCATTGGCGTACGATGCCGATACGGGGATCCTCTACATGCTGAGCGACCGCAGCCGGCTTTTTGCTTTTGCGCTCGGGATCGAAGATGGCAAAATCAAAAGCCTCAGACCCCTCTGGGGCAGACGGCTCAGAGATCGCTACGGGCACAAATATTTTCTCAAAAAGAGCGATTCGGAGGGGATGACGCTGGTCAAAGCGGGCAATCGCAAAGTGCTGCTGATCTCCTTCGAGCATGATCCCCGGGTCGTGGCGTTTGACCTGAAGGGGCGTGCGGTGGGCGAGAAGGTCTACAAGCGCGTCGCCGATCTGCGCCGGCGCATGCGGATGACGCAGCTGCCCGAAATCCTGCGCCGCAAGCGGGAATACCGCAGCGGCAACAAGATGCTCGAATCGGTCGCCTACTCCGAAAAGTACGGCATGCTCACCGCGCCCGAGTATCCTCTCCGACACAGCCGCGCCGGGCTGCATGGCATCTACACCCGCAAAGGCCGGCTCTGCTATGTCCGCCCGCATGGCAAGGATCTGGCGATCACGGAGCTGGAGATGATGGACCGCGACAGCGTGCTGGCGCTGCAGCGGGGTGTCATGCTGGGGAAGCATCTGCGCATCACGCTGCAGCTGCTGGAGATCGACCTCTCGCAGCGCAGCGGCGGTATCTGCAAAAGCCGCGTGCGCTTGCACGCCTCGACCCGCGAGGGGTGGGCACTGGACAACTTCGAAGGGCTCACTCCTCTGGGGCAGGGGCGCTATCTGATGGTCAGCGACGACAACGACAACTTCTTTCAGCAGACGATACTGGTTCTTTTTCGTCTGGA
>CAYLLC010000097.1:0-7517 GCA_964384355.1 uncultured Sulfurospirillum sp.
CTGCCTACACCAACCAACCTTAAGCAACACAGATGTAAAATCGCCCCAATTTCCAAATCTCTACCATTGTCCGACGGTTTTCCCGCCGAACGATTATTTCGTTTCGGAGCCTTGCGATGTTATTCTCTTTTGATACGCTCTCTTTGCTTTTTGTCGCCCTGATCCTGCTGGGTGCGGTGCCCAATCTCTTCTATACTTTCGGCTATCTCCCGCATATTCGCCGCAAGGGCCACTTTCTGATCCACTATTTCGCCTTTTTGCTCTCGATGGTGGGTGTCGTGACGGCGGGGAATGCACTGCTTTTTCTCTTTTTCTGGGAGTTGATGAGTCTGACATCGTGGCAGCTGATTCTGACCGAAGAGGCGACCCGAGAGCGGCTCGATGCCGCCCGTTTCTACTTTTTCATGACCCATTTCGGCTTTCTCTTTCTGCTGCTCTTCTTCCTGATCGTCACCGACGGAGATCTGGAGCTGGGGTTTGCCAGGATGCATGGCATCGTCGCCGCATTCGCCTATCCTACCCTCCTCTTTTTCATGCTGCTGTTCGGATTCCTGAGCAAAGCGGGTGTCGTACCGCTGCATGTCTGGCTCCCCTACGCCCATCCGGCGGCCCCCTCTCCCGTCTCGGCGCTGATGAGTGCGGTCATGCTCAAGATCGCGATTTACGGTATGTTTCGCTTTCTGCTGGATGTGCTCTATCCCTGGCCGCTGGAGTGGGGGATCCTCATTCTCGTACTCGGTGCGATCAGCAGTCTCGTCGGTGTGCTCTACGCCCTCAGCGAGCACGACATCAAAGCCCTCCTCGCCAACCACTCCATCGAAAACATCGGTATCATCCTGATCGGTTTCGGGATGGGTATGATCTTCGACTCCCTCCAGCTGGAGCGATTGAGCAGCTTCGCCTTTATCGCCGCACTCTTTCACACCTTCAACCATATGAGTTTCAAATCCCTCCTCTTCATGGGTGCGGGCAGCGTACTCCATCAGACGCATACCCGAAATATCGAAAAATACGGTGGTCTGATCAAGAGGATGCCCGTGACGGCCTTCACCTTTCTGCTCGCTGCGATCTCTATCTCCGCACTCCCGCCGACCAACGGATTTCTGAGTGAGTGGATGATCTTTCAATCGATGCTCGGCTCCGCTACGATCACCGACATGTCTCTGAAGCTGGCGATTCCCTTCGCGATCTTCGCACTCGCACTGACCGGCGGTCTGGCGATCGCATGCTTCGTCAAGGCGTACGGCATCACCTTTCTGGGACTGCACCGCAGCAGCAATGCCGGACACGCGCACGAAGTCAACCGCCCGATGCAGATCGGTATGGTCGCGATGGCGCTGGTAGTGCTCTCGCTGATGCTCTTCGCCCCTGCCTATATCCATGCCTTCGATGTCGCGCTGAGCGATCTGGGCCGCACCGCCGTCTATCTCTCGATCTTCCCCGACGGGCCGCTGCACATGCACTCCCTCTCGCACAATGGCGGCATCGTCTCTCCGCTCATCCTGCTGGCAGCCCTGATTGCGGTGACGGCGGCCCTCTACTACGCCTATCGGCTCTCGGGTGTACGGGAGCGCGTGCATCGTACATGGGCATGCGGCTACCGCACCTCGGCGCGCACGCAGTATTCGGCTACGGGATTTGCGGGTCCGATCCGACGCTTCTACAGCTGGCTCTATCGCCCGCATGAAGAGATTCGCAAAGAGACCGTCGCCGGGCATACGACCCGATTCGATACCGCCTTTTTCGATCTGCATGTCAAACCGCTGTTTGAGACGGCCCTCTACGACAACGCCTCGAGAGTCGCCAACTGGTTCAGCTACTGGATCTATCGGCTCGCACACTTCGAGCAGACGCGCTACGCCGCGATGATTTTCAATCTGATCCTGCTGGTGCTCTTCAGTTATCGGATCGTCGCGCATGCCTTCAGCTGGGCGACATTCGCCCTCGAAGCGGTCGCCATGCTCGTCTCCGTCAAAATCCTGATCATAGGAGAGCGAAAATGATCTGGTATATCGTCACGATGATCCTGCTGCTGTCGATCGCTCCGCTGCTGCTGGGCACCATCAAGAGTCTCAAGATGTTCCTGCTCTTCAAGCGCCCCGTCTCGCTCCTGCAGGGCTACCGCAACTTCACCAAACTGCTCCGAAAAGAGACGCTCATCAGCGAAGAGGCGAGCGAGATCACCCGTATCGCACCGTTTCTGGTGCTCTCGCCGCTGCTGGTGACGCTCTTTTTCCTGCCGCCGGTCGTCTCGGGCGCCTACTATGTCAGTTTTGTCGATGCCTTCACCATCACGGGGCTCTTTTCGCTTTCGACCTTTTTCCTCATGCTGCTGGGGCTTGACAGTGCGAGCAGCTTCGGCGGTATGGGCAGCAGCCGTGAAGCCTTCATCGCTTCGCTGGTGGAGCCGGCGATGGTACTGACCCTCTTCAGCGTCTCCATGATGGCGGGCGATCTGGGCGTGGGCAAAGCGGGCGTCAATCTCGCCACCCACTTCCCCAAAACACACATGGCCAGCTTCCTCTTCGCCGGTATCAGCTTCTTTATCCTGCTGATCGCCGAAAACGGCCGCATACCGATCGACAATCCCGAAACCCACCTCGAACTGACGATGGTGCATGAAGCGATGATCCTCGATATCGGCGGATTCTATCTCGCACTGATCGAGAGTGCAGCCGCCGTCAAGTTCGTCATCTTCGCCTCGCTCTTCGCATCGCTCTTTCTCCCTTTCGGCCTGACGCTGAGCGCGCCGCTGGCACTGGCGCTGTTTCTCCTCAAGATTTTCGCCGTCGCAATCGTCATCGCATTTCTGGAGGTCAATATCGCCAAACTGCGCCTCTTCAAAGTCCCCAACCTGCTTGGCATCGCAATCGTCTTTGCCTTTTTGTCACTGATCACTTTTTATGTACTCGGAGCCTGAATTATGGTAGATTTTCTCATAGGACTCTTTCTGGCGACACTCATCACGGCACTCTTCACGACGCGCCTCTATCGCCTGCTGATGTGGTATTCGCTCAACTCTCTGACGCTCGGGCTGCTGGCCCTGATACTCTCCCGCACCTATCATGACGATGCGATGCTCGCTAGCGGTATCATCACGATCCTCCTCAAAGGCATCGCGATCCCCTTCATCCTCAAAAACATCAGCCAGCACTTTCATCTCGTGCGCCAGATCACACCCGATATCAAAGTCCACTACGCCATCATTCTGGTGCCTGCCATTCTGGTCTTTACCTTCTATCTCGCCGAACCGATCAGCCATATGGTCGGCGGCAACGCCAACTATGTCGCCATCAGTATCTCGTCGCTCTTTCTGGCTCTGCTGCTGATGATGGAGCATCGCAATGTCGCCCCGAAGATCATCGGATTTCTGACGATGGAAAACGCCCTCTTCCTGCTGGGTACGACGGCTACCGGCGGGATGCCGATGCTCGTGGAGCTGGGTATCTTCTTCGATCTGCTGATGGCGATCGTCGTCGTGAATCTGCTCTTTGACAAAGAGGAGGTGGAAGAGTGATGCTCCTGACTCTGCTACTCCCGCCGCTGATCATGTTCGCCCTCAGCTTCCGCAAAAACGATCTGAGCCGCATGCTGCTGCCTGTCGTCTCCTTTCTGATTCTGCTGCCGATCGTGCGGCTCTTTTTGCAGCCGCTCCCCTACCATCTCTGGGGAGACTATCTCGTCGCGGACAAGCTGGGCAGCTATATCCTGCTGGTCTCTTCGATCGTCGGTATCGGGGTGACGCTCTCGCTGCGCACACTGCGCAAACGGGTCCGGGTCTCCCACAGCGCCTATTTCCGTTTTTACCGTTTTTTCGCTACCTTCTGGATCGGCCTGATCTTCTCGATCCTCGCCAACCATATGGGTATCTACTGGATCGGGCTGGAACTCGCCACCCTCAGCACGGTCTACATGATCAAGACCAACCACACCGCCTTCGCACACAAAGAGGCATGGAACTACATGATCGTCGGCGCGATCGCTATCTCGCTGGTGCTCTTCGGAATCATCCTCATCTATGCCAGCGCCAAACCGATTCTGGGAGAGGCGGCGATGGACTTCTCCGCGCTGTTGCAGCATGCGCACGATATCCCCTCCCCTTTTCTCTTCGAACTGGGATTCGCCATCACGACGCTGGGGCTTTTCGTCAAGATGGGATTTTTCCCGATGAATCTCTGGCTCGCCAATATCGAACGCGCGGCCTTCTATCCCGTCGCCGCGCTCTTCAGCGGGATCCTCGAGAGTGCCGTGATCATCGGATTTTTCCGTTTCAGCAAAATCGCTATGGAGGTCAACTATACGCATCTCTTCGGATTTGTCTTTATCTATACGATGCTGACGATTTTCATCGTCTCGTTTCTGATCTATCGTGCCAAAGATTTCATCCGCCTCTTCAGCCTCAGCGGGATCGAGCATATGGCGCTGATCGCCCTCTTCTGGGTCAGCGGCGGTACTTTCGCGGCGCTGCTGCATTTCGGGGCGCATGCCTTTTTGAAGCCGGCGCTCTTCCTCTCCACCGGTATCCTCGAATCACACGGCAAATACCACATCGCCGGTGCCCTGCGCGGATACCGGGGCAAGCGCGGCACGCTCTTCTGGTTCATCGTCAGCCTGCTGCTGCTGGCTATCATCTCCCTCCCGCCGAGCCCGATGTTTTTCTCGGAGCTCTACGGATTCGCCGCGATGATCGATTTTGCCAAGCAGAGTGACCACATGCTGGCGATGATCGGCGCGATCTTCCTGCTGTTGCTGCTGCTGTCGGTGATCTTCTACCGCTTTACACAGATCTACCAGTCGATGAAGTACGAGGGCAAAGAGGAGCTCAAAAGCGTCTACAAAAGCGAGCTTTTCGCGCTGCTCATCTTCACCGCCGCGCTGGTGGTACTGCTGCTGCCTGCGACGATGCACTATCTGAGGAGTATCGCATGAGACTGATCGCACACTTTGCCAGAGAGACCTCCGACCATATCGAGATCATCACCCGTTTCGATACCCGTACCGAGCGGCGCCGGCTCGACAAAGCGCACCCGCAGACCGACTCCATCGCCACCGAACACCACAGTGCCGTCTGGTTCGAGCGCAAGATGCATGACGATTACGGTATCCGATTCGACAAGAGCTTCGATACCCGCCCGCTGCTGCACCACGAGCGCTTCCCGCAGGGGCTGGCCGCCATGCGCAAATCCTTCACGCAGACCGCCATCGCCCCCGCTCCCTACCGCCCCTACAAATATGAGACGATCGGCGGCGACGGCGTCTTCGAAGTGTCGGTAGGGCCGATCCATGCCGGGATCATCGAACCGGGACATTTTCACTTCTCCCAGGCGGGGGAAGCGATGCTCCATCAGGAGGTGCGCCACTTCTACAAATACCGCGGTATCGAGAAGATGCTCGAAGGCAAAAGCCCCCGCGAAGCCAAACCGATCATCGAGCGCATCAGCGGCAACGAGAGCATCGCCTACCAGATCGCATGGGCGCAGATCCTCTCCGATGCGATGCAGACACCGATCCCGGAGCCCATGCGCGCATGGCATGCGATCCTGCTGGAGACGGAGCGTATCATCCACCATCTGACCGATCTGGGATTCATCCCCAACGACGCAGGCTTCGCAGCCGCGCTGGCGTACGCCTCCCGCCTCGCGGAAGAGACACGCAGAACACTGGCGCAGATGAGCGGCCACCGCTTCGGATTCGGTGCGGTCACTCTGGACGGGACGGCACCCCGTATCGATCTGGGATTTTTCACCCGTCTGAAAGAGGAGCTCGAGCGTTTCGATCAGTGGATCGGCGATATTCCCTCGCTCTGGGACCGCTTCGATACGACGGGCAGGCTCACGGCCGAAAACGCCCGCAGATATGCATGCGTGGGTGTCGTCGCCAAAGCATGCGGTATCGCCGTCGATGTCCGCAGCGAAGATCCTTTTTACCGGGCGCACGGTTTTGAGACGGCACTCGAATCGAGCGGAGATGTCGCGGCGCGTTTTCGCCTGCGGATTCAGGAGGTAGGGCAATCGATCGCCCTGATCGAACGCTTCGCCCGGCTGCTCGAACCGGTCGCGGCGATTTCGGCGCCGATTGCGGATGGCGAATATATGACCCGCACGGAGAGCTCCATCGGCGAACTCTTCTGCTATATGGAGATTCGGGAGGGTGTGATCGCACGCTTTTTCGCCAGAGACCCCAGTTTTATCAACTGGCAGGCCCTCCACCTGATGATGCCGGGCAATATCATCCCCGACTTCCCCTTGATCAACAAAAGCTGTGACCTCAGCTATGCAGGAAACGACCTATGATACGATTTTGGAAAAAGAGAGCCCGGGAGGGTATCGTGACGGAACTGCCCGAACTCGATGCAGAGATGGCGAGAATCGCCAAATCCCTCAGAAACAGCGTCGCGGAAAAATTCGCGGGGAGCCTCGCGATCCGTATGGTCGACAGCGGCAGCTGCAACGCATGCGAAGCGGAGTGCAACGCCCTCTCCAACCCCTACTACGACCTCGAACGGCTCGGCATCTATTTCGTCGCCAGCCCCAGACATGCCGATGTCATGCTCCTCAGCGGAGTGATGACATTCAACATGCTCCCGCATGTGCTCGACGCCTACGCGCAGATGCCCGCCCCCAAATGGGTCATCACGCTCGGAGATTGTCCGGCGATGCAGGCGCCCTTCGAGAAGAGTTTCGCGATCGAAGGCCCGGCGGAAGCGCACTTGCCGATCGCCTGGCACATTCCCGGATGCCCTCCGACACCCGAAGCGATCATGCGGGGATTGCTGGCTTTTCTGGAGAGTCTGTCGTAGTCTCGCTCAGACTTTCGCGATAGACCTCGGCACACCCTTTGGCGAGTTCTCTCACTTTGAGGATGTAGTTCTGGCGTTCGGTGACGGAGATCGCTTTTCTGGCATCGAGGGTGTTGAAAGTGTGGGATGCGAGCAGGCAGTAGTCGTATGCCGGCAGCGGGAGGTTGGCTTCGAGGCATCGTTTGCACTCGGCAGCGTAGTCGTCGAAGTGTCGGAAGAGCATATCGGTATCGGCTATCTCGAAGTTGTATTTACTGAACTCATATTCGCTTCTTTTGTGGACATCGCCATAGGTGGTGATGCCATGTTCGTTTTCACTCCAGACGATATCATAGACGCTATCTACATTTTGCAGATACATCGCCAGTCGCTCTGTACCATAGGTGATCTCCACCGCCACAGGTTCACAAGCAAATCCTCCCACCTGTTGAAAGTAGGTAAACTGCGTTACTTCCATACCATCGAGCCATACTTCCCATCCAAGCCCCCATGCACCCAGCGTCGGCGATTCCCAGTTGTCTTCGACAAATCGGATATCATGGTCCTTCAGATCGAGCCCCAGCGCTTCGAGGCTCTTGAGATAGAGCTCCTGAATGTTGTCGGGGCTGGGCTGGATGATCACCTGAAACTGATAGTAGGCCCCCAGGCGGTTGGGGTTTTCGCCGTATCTGCCATCCGTCGGACGGCGGGACGGTGCGACATAGGCAGCCGACCAAGG
>CAYLLC010000098.1:0-7502 GCA_964384355.1 uncultured Sulfurospirillum sp.
CCGGGCAAAGAGAGTACGATCTGGTTCATCAACGAAGGGCGTGAATATCTCGAAGCACCGCGCTGGGCCGATATCGGCATTGTCGTAGTGGTCTTGATCTTCTACTTCAATGTCTTCGCGACATATATGAAAGGACGAAGAACCGGTATCATGACGGTGATGGTAGCTGATCTGTTTGCACTTGCAGGTCTCTATCTCTGCGGTATGTTCTTCACTGACAATATCTCCATCGATCAGTACTGGTGGTGGTGGGTCATTCACCTCTGGGTCGAGGCGACATGGGAAGTCTTTGTTGGCGCGCTTGCCGCTTACGGGCTTGTGAAGATCATCGGTGCCAAAAGAGAGATTGTCGAGATGTGGCTCTGGATCGAAGTGCTGATGCTCTTTGGATCCGGTATTCTCGGACTGGGACACCACTACTTCTGGATCGGTACGCCCGAGTACTGGTGGGAGATCGGTGCACTCTTCTCCGCACTCGAGCCTGTACCGCTGGTAGCGATGTTTGTCCATGTCCTCTATGACTGGGGCAAAGAGCAGGGCAAAGTCGAGTCCGAAGGCGGAGCACATGCGATCAACAACGGTCCGGCGATGGCGTGGATCGCGACCAATGCGTTCGGCAACTTCCTCGGAGCCGGTATCTGGGGATTCTTCCATACGCTTCCGCAGGTCAATATCTATACGCATGGTACGCAGTTTACCTCCGCGCATGGCCACCTGGCATTTTTCGGTGCCTATGCGACGATCCTGATCGGTATGATGTATATCGGTATCCAGGGTGCTTACGGTATCAGACACCTCAAAGCGACGGCACTCTCCAAATGGGCGATCGTGTTGATCGTACTCGGATTGCTGGGTATGACGGTCGCGCTGACGATCGCCGGCTATGAGCAGGTACTGGTCGAGAGAGCGGAGCTGGGCGGCACATGGGAAGCCTACTTCACTGCGCAGAATCTGCACTGGTATACCCAGGCACAGGGCTGGAGACTGGCGATGGGTGTCGTCACCTTCGTCGGATTCGTGCTGCTGGTCTGGGATCTGCTGACGATCGGCCCCAAAGAGGCGGCCGAAGAGCAGGCTGCGGTATAACGGCTTTGCGGGAGCGGTGATCGCTCCCGCACCAAAATCTGAAAACGAAGGAGAAAACAATGATCGATCAATTTACCGATGTGGTTCCGAGCTTTTTCGGTACGCTCAATCAGGGACCGTTGACATTGACGATTTTTCTGCATACTATCATCATACTTCCAATGATTTGGATCTATTTTGACGAGAAGAAAAAATTGAATAAAAAGTAAACCGAAAAGTGATATAATTTGAGGCGAGGGGACAAGGCTGTTTAATAACTTTAAAGGAGGACATATGAAGTTAGGAAAAGTTTTAAGCTATGTTGCAGCGGTGGGTATCGCTACGGTAGGTCTGCAGGCGGGCACATCCAAGATGGATTTCGCCAAAGTCTACGAGAAAGAGTGTCAGGGGTGTCACGGACCGATTCACCAGGGTGGTGTCGGTGCCGATCTGCGCCCCAAAGCGCTCAAAAAGAAAAACAGAGAGTTTCTGGCCGAAACCATTATGAACGGTCGTGAAAACACCGCGATGCCGGCATGGGGCAAAGAGGGTGCCGGCGTGAAATTCACGCGCGATGACGCGGTAGGGATGGTCGATTGGCTGATGGATTGGAAAAACACCGTCGAACTCAAACTCGACCTCGACAAGGTCAAGCAGACATGGACCAGACTCGCCGATCGTGAAGCGCTGGCCAAAAAGTATCCCGTCGGCAAAGACGGTACGCTCAAATACAAAGGCGACGTCAAAAACGTCAAAGATATCACCTTCGCGACCGAAAGAGACGCTTCTCTGGTCGATTTCATCGATTCGACGACGGGCGATGTGCTCTCCCGACACAAAGCGGGATTTGCGGTGCATGTCACCGTCACCAACAAAGCCAACCCGCGCTACGCCTACTCGATCTCCCGTTCGGGCAGATTGACGATGTTCGATATCGGTGCTCCGGGTCAGCCGGCGGTAGCGAGCGTGCAGGTAGGACAGGAGTCCCGCGGTCTGGCTGTCTCTCCGGACGGCAAATATGTACTGGCAGGAAACTACAATCCGGGCGGTGCCGTACTCTGTGACGCGCATACACTCGAGCCGCTCAAAGCGTTCGATACCAGTCGTGTCATCGATCCTGACGGACAGATCGGACCATCCCGGGTCGCGGGTATCGCCGATACACCGTATGGACCATACTTCGCGATGGCACTCAAAGATGCGGGACATGTCTATATCATCGACTACAGCAAGCCAAACTTCCCGATCGTAGGCGATGTGCCAAATATCGGAAAAGTGCTGCATGACTGTTTCGAGAACGAAAACAAAGGCAAAGATTACGGAAGATACTTCCAGATCGCTTCACAGGGATCCGATCTGATGGGTATCGTGGACTTCAAAACCAAAAAACTGGCTGCGAAAGTCTACACCGGCAAAAAATCGAAACCACACCCCGGACAAGGTTCGAGCTGGTACAACAAAAAGCTGAAAAAACAGCTCAATGCGACCAACTCCATGAACTTCGGCTCTGTGGTCATCTGGGACTCTCCGGGCTGGAAAGTGGTCAAAAAAGTCAAAACCGCAGGCGGCGGACTCTTCGTCGGTACGGGTGAAGATACGCCATGGATCTGGTCCGACTGCGTGCTTGGCAAGCCGGCCAACTACAACAAAGTCTATCTGATCAACAAGCAGACACTTCAGACCGATAGAATCATCGAAGTCGGCAAGACCAAAGGCAAGCTGATCGATGCCAAAACCGGAAAAGTGCTCCAGACATGGGATGCGACACAGTACGAAAAAGTGCCGATGAACGAAGCGCACTCCAAACTGAGCAACGAGACCATTCTGCCTTATCCACACGGCAAAAAGGGACCGAAAGTCAAAAATCCCGTACAGCCCAGACTGCTGCATGCCGAGCCTGCCAACCATGGCAAGTGGACGATGATCTCCGAGTGGACGACGGGTCGTATCGGTATCTATGAATCCGAAACAGGTAAGTTCGTCAAGTATATCTACAATCTGACGACACCGACCTTCACCTACTCTGTCGAACACAGACAACATATCCCCGGTGCATAACCGTTCGATCGACCTCTCCTTCGGGAGGGGCGATCTTTTTCAGCCACTCGATTGCATGCGTGGTTGAAAAAGATCGCTTTACGGACATGCTATGAGATATCTTGGCTTTGTGATGCTCCTCGCCTGGGCACTCTATGGCGACTATCTCACCAACGAATCATGCAAAGAGTGCCACGAAAAGATCTACGAAGAGTATAGCCGTTCCCAGCATGCCAAAAGCTACTTCACCGACGAACTACACCGCAAGATCGCCGATGCAGCGGACCGGTCGAAATATGGATGTGCCCCTTGCCATATGCCCTCGGCCGACAATATGCCGGATCTCCTCAGCGGCAAAGCACGCCCGGACAGAAACAACCCCACCCACACAGACGGTGTCTCATGCTACTTCTGCCATACGCTCGCCTATGTCAAAAAGGCACACCGCTACAATATCAACATCAAATCGAGACAGGCGGAGGGGTACAAGCCCACCTTCTACGGCCGGCTCGACAATCCCGACAGCAGTGACAAACACTCCAGCGTCGCAAACCCCCTCTATGCCAAAAATGTCTGTCTGGGGTGCCATGCGCACAAACTGAACGACAACAATGTGACGATTTTTCGGGCGATGGCCGACGATCAGGATAGCCTCGAGTGTATCGAGTGCCATATGCCCGAAACCGAAGGCGGCGCGGAGAAGATGGACAAACGGACCCGCGGCCATCATGCCAGCCATCGCTTTTTGGGTATTCATGATGCCGATTTTCGCAGGCGGGGTGTCGACATCAATATCTCGGCAGCGGGAGAGGTGCTGCAGATCGGCCTCAGAAACAGGATGGCACACCCTCTGATCATCCAGCCCGCGCGTGCCAAATTTCTGAAGGTGACGCTCATACGCGACGGGCAGCCTCTGTGGCAAAATTATCGCAAGAGACCGGAGGAGGATCGGCAGGGCTATTTCGGCTACAGCTTCAGCCGCAATGGCAAACCAATCACCATCCCCGCCACTGCGACGGAGGGGCGCGTACACAATCTCGATGCCAAATCGCAGCTCCTGATCCGCTACCGTATTCCCGAAGTACACAAAGGCGATGAGATAGAGGTCGGCCTCTGGGTGCAGCTGGCCAAAAGCGCATGTGCAGATGCGATCACCCTCAAAAACAGCCTGCTGACGACACCGAGCCTGATCAAAAGCGTAAACTACACAGTCGGCGAATGAAGCGCCGCGCAGATGATATGCATCAACAGCTTATTTTGAAAGATATGGTACGATACGGGTATCAACAGAGAGGGGCGGTATATGCGTATTGTATGGATGACACTCGTGCTTTTTTGGGCGATCTCCGCGACGGCGGAGGCGGACGGCAAAGGGGTCTTCGAGACCTACTGCTGGGGCTGCCACCACCAGACGGCCGTCGCATTCGGACCGCCCTTTTCGCAGATCGCGGCCAAACGCAGCGCAGATGAAATCCGTGCGATGATCACCGATCCCGAGCATGTTTCGAAACTCCTGGGCTACAGACGAAACGCCATGCCCAGACTCGATCTCAAGCCTGAAGAACTGGAGGCGATCACCGACTATATCCTCTCCTTCAAACCGACGGGAGCGAAGTGATGTTTCGGCTCTCCAATCTGCTCAAATCGGTCGTCGAAGGCAAAGAGGCGAGGGTGCTCGACGGCGCTATCGCCATCTGGAACTTCACCAACCGTTGCAATCTCTCCTGCATGCACTGCTACTCCAGAGCCGATCTCGAATCGACCGATACGCTCACCACGGAAGCTATCATGCAGACACTCCCGAAGCTCAAAGCCAACGGTGTGAAGTTCATCATCTTTTCGGGCGGAGAGCCGCTGACGCGCAGAGACCTCTACGAGATCGCCGAGGCATGCAGAGATCTGGGAATCGTCACCTATCTCTCCACCAACGGCCTCTATGTCGGGCACAAAAACGCACAGAAGATCCTCGATACCTTCAACTATGTCGGTATCAGCATCGACGGGAGCGAAGCGACGCATGACCGTTTCCGCGGGCTGGAGGGGTCGTTTCGCATGTCGATGGATGCGGTGCGTCTGCTCAACAGCTACCGTTCATCCAAAGTCGGCATCCGCTTCACGATCACCAAAGAGACCTACGACGATCTGCAGTTTATCTTCGCGCTGGCGGAACGGGAGAATATACCCAAAATCTATATCTCCCACCTCGTCTACAGCGGCAGAGGGCTGGACAATCTCGCGATGGATCTGACCAAAGCGCAGCGTCGCGAAGCGGTGGAATATATCCTCGACAAAGCGTTTGAATACTACGAGAGCGGCCGCGATATCGAGATCGTCACCGGCAATATGGAGCAGGATGCGATCCTCTTTCTGGAGCGTTTTGCACAGCGCTATCCTGAGCTGGAGGGGGAGATGCGGCAGCGTCTGATCGCATGGGGCGGCAACAGCGCAGGGCGCAAACTGCTCAATATCGACAGCGAAGGCAATGTCAAACCCGATCCCTTCTTCCCGGAATATATCGGCAATATTCTCCGACAGGAGTTCAGCGACATCTGGACGGATGCGCCGGTCGAGCTGCTGCAGAAGCTCCGCGAACATCCCCGCAAAATCAGCGGTAAATGCGCCGACTGTGATCAGATAGCGATCTGCAACGGCGGCAGCAGGAGCCGTGCCTACGCGATCTACGGGGATATGTGGGCGGAGGATCCCTCATGCTATCTGAGCGAAAACGAAATCAAAGGGGAAAAAGTATGAAACAGATCTGGATGCTTCTGGCATTGGCGGCAGCGCTCTTTGGCGCGACGACGGCGGAGCGAAACAGCACGGCACCCAAAGTGATGAAAGAGAAGGTCTTCGTCGTCGAGCGTGAGAGCAGCTCGCTGGCGGTGATCGAAGATGGCCTGACACGACGCCATATGGAGAAGATGCACAACATGAACCACGGCGTGCTTAAATTCGAAGATCATGACGCCTACCTGATCAGCCGTGACGGCTATGTCATGAAGTTCGATCCGTTGACCGAAAAACGCGAAGGCGAATACAAGACGAGCAAATCGGCTATCGGCTTCGTGATCGGCAAAAACTACGTCGCCGTCGCCAACTACGACGACAAATCGGTCGACATCCTCACGCGCGATCTCAAACCGATCCAGAAGATCAAAACCGGCTCCAAAAATGTCGGCATCAAGATCTACAAAAACTACCTGATTTTCGCACAGATGGACAACGACAAAGTGACCGTCCTCAAAGACGAAAACGCAGGCAAGGCGAAGCCGCACTTCACCGTATACAAAGCGTTCAAAGTGGGCAAAATGCCCTTCGATGCGATGATCGAGGGAGACACCTATATCGTAGGCTTTTTCCTGACCAAAGGGTTCGGCGTGGTCGATCTGGACAAGATGAAGTACCGCCAGATCAAAGTGACCGCCGAAGGGAACAAACCGGTGCTGAAAGTGCCGCACTTCGGATTCTGGAGCCTCAGCAAGGACAAAACCTTCATCCCCGCCGTCGGCGACAACAAAGTGCTGGTCTACGACAAAGGATTTCGTTTCATCAAAGCGATCAAGATGCAGGGATTGCCGGTCTTCACCTCCCTCAGCCCCGACAAGAAGTACCTCGCCGTCACCTTCAGCGGCAAAGATTTTCCGACGATCCAGATCGTCGATACCGACACGCTGAAGATTATCAAGACCTTCCACTTCCCGGGCAAAGTGCTGCATGTGCGATGGTCGAGCCTCTATCCCGATCTCTATGTCTCGGTCAACGATGCCAATCAGATCAGCGTCATCGATACGCGAAACTGGGAGCTGGAGCGCGATATCTTTCAGGTGACGCACCCCTCGGGGATCTTTATCTACACCTACGAGGCGAAGTAGGTATGGGCAAGGTCTACCTCACGGGTGCCGGTCCGGGCGATATCGATCTGCTGACGATCAAGGCGCTGCGCGTGATCCGGCAGGCGGATGTGATCATCTACGATCGCCTCGCCAATCCCGAGATCCTCAAAGAGGCGAAGGATGGGTGCGAATTCGTCTATGTCGGCAAAGCGGACAGCCACCACACCCTGCCGCAGGAGGAGATCAACGAAGTGATCTACCAAAATGCGCTCAGACATGATGTCGTGGTGCGTCTGAAAGGGGGCGATCCCTTCGTCTTCGGACGCGGCGGCGAAGAGGGGATCTATCTCAGGGAGCGGGGGATCGCGTTTGAGCTGATTCCGGGGATCACCTCCGCCATCGCCGTCCCCGAATATGCGGGTATTCCCGTCACCCACCGCGGCGTGACGGTCTCCTTTCGCGTCGTGACGGGGCACGAAGCCCCCAACAAAGCGCGCTCGCAGATTCCGTGGGAGAACTACAGAAGCGACGATACGATCATCTTCCTGATGGGGCTGCACAACCTCA
>CAYLLC010000099.1:0-7453 GCA_964384355.1 uncultured Sulfurospirillum sp.
CCTGACATATAAATCATACAAATATGGTATGATATCACTATTCAAAGTCATAAAGGCGCGATGATGATAGACAAACTCAAAAATTTTCTCGGATTCGATATCAAAAACGACAAATATGCCCTCGTGGACGACGAGATCTTCGGCAAGGTCGCCAAGGCGAAGAAACCCGACAAATGGGTGCGCTCCACATGCGGCTACTGCGGCGTGGGGTGCGGGCTCTACATCGGGGTGAAGGATGACGAGCCGGTCTATGTCAAGGGCGATCCCAGGCATCCGGTCAATATCGGCACGCTCTGCCCCAAAGGGCTCAGCGAGCATGAGATGGTCCACTCGCCCAACCGCCTCGCATCTCCGATGATACGCAAAAACGGCACACTCACGCCTGTCACATGGGAGGAGGCCTTCCGACACACCAGCGACAAATTCAAAGAGATCCAGCAAAAGTACGGCAAGAAAGCGATCGGCGTCATCTCCACCGGACAGTTTCTGACCGAGGATTTCTATACGCTGGGAAAATTTGTGCAGCTGGGACTGGGTACCAACAACTACTGCGGCAACACCACGCTCTGCATGGCAAGCGCGGTGATGGGCTACAAGCACAGCTTCGGCAGCGACGGGCCGCCGGCGAGTTACGAGGATTTTTCGCATGCGGATGTGATCATGCTCATCGGTGCCAATATCGCCGACAACCACCCGATTCTCAAGCTACACATCGCCAAAAACAAGAAGACCACCGGCAAGAAACCGACCATCATCGTCGTCGATCCGCGCCACTCCAAGACCGCCAATATGGCCGATATCTTCGTACCGCTCAAACCGCGGTCCGATCTGGCCTTTATCAACGGTCTGTGTTACATCATCTTCGAGCAGGGGTGGGAAGATGAAGCCTTCATCAAAGCGCGCACCAGCGGATACCGTGAATTCAAGAAGCATATCATGGAGAAATATCCGCCGCAGGAGGTGGCCAACATCACCGGTATCGATGTCAAGACGCTCTACGAGATCGCCCGCGTCTACGCCGGTGCCGACAAAGCGCTGAGTGCCTGGACGATGGGCGTCAACCAGAGCTCCATCGGTACCGATACCGTCTCGGCGATCAACAACCTCGCCCTCATCACGGGCAATATCGGCAAGCCGGGTGCGGCCCCCTTCTCCATCACCGGACAGTGCAACGCGATGGGTACCAGAGAATTTGGATTCACCTCTTCGATGCCGGGCTACCGCGACTTCAAAAATCCCGCCCACCGCAGGGAACTGGCAGAGCTCTGGGATGTGCCCGAAGAGATGATCCCCACCGAGCGGGGCTACTCCTATCCCCAGATCATCGAAGCGATCGACCGCGGCGAGATCAAAGCGCTCTGGGTCACCGCGACCAATCCGCTGGTCAGCTACCCCAATCAGGAGAAACTGCGAGAAACGCTCAAAAAGCTGGAGATTCTGGTCGTCCAGGATGCTTTCATGAGTGAGACGGCGGAGGTGGCGGATGTGCTCTTCTCCGCTGCGACATGGAGTGAAAAAGAGGGGGTCTACACCAACTCGGAGCGCCGCTGCAACTACGCCAAACAGGCGCTCAAGCCCTACGCCGAAACGATGAGCGACGCCAATATCGTCATCGAATTCTCCAAATATTTCGACGGGGTGCATGCGATGCTCTTCAAAGATTTCAAATCCTCCCGCGATATCTTCGAAGAGATCAAAGAGGTGAGCAAAGGACGGCTCTGCGACTACAGCGGCATGAGCTACGAGCTGATCGAAACGCTGGGCGGTATCCAGTGGCCCTGCAACGAACAGTACCCCGAAGGGAAAAAGCGGCTCTACACCGAGGAGTTCGACTTCCCCACGGCCGACGGCAAAGCGAAGCTACTGCCTGTCGACTGGGTGCCGCTCAGTGAGAGCTGCAATCGGGACTTTCCCCTCACGCTCAACACGGGGCGCACCGTCGAGCAGTGGCACACCCGCACCAAAACCAAGAGCATCAAAATCCTCAACGACCTCGCGCCCGAGAGCTGGTGTGAAATCAACCCCAAAGATGCCGCAAAACTGAAAGTCGAGAGCGGCGATCGTATCAAGATCGGCTCCGCGAGAGGCGAAGTGGTCGAACTGCTGGTCAAAGTGACCGAGACGGTCCGCGAGGGCAACTGCTTCGTACCGTTTCACTTCGGGGAGAAGCTGATCAACCGTCTGACGATCGACGAATTCGACCCCTACTCCTTCGAGCCGAATTTCAAACAGTGCGCCGTACAGATCATGAGCGAACAAGTACCCGAAGGTATCGTCATCGAAGAGCAGGAGATCGCAGGCGAACTCGCCTACGAGATGGCCGAAACCGGGAGCGAAGAGCAAATCCGAAAAACCGAAAAGAGAGAGAAGAACGCATGAGTGCCATAGAGAAGATCAAAAGCGTCAGCGAGACGCGCAACAGCAAAATCAACAAAGTCGAAAAGACCAAAGCGCTGCATAGCCCAAAAGAGGCCTTCGAGCGGCTCAAATCGTTCGCCGAGGCAGGCTACGACGCCATCCCCAAAGAGGATAAAGCGGTCTTTCTGAAATATTTCGGCATCTTCGACAAAGAGAAGCCCAACGGCAAAAACCACTTCATGCTGCGCGTGCGTATCCCCGGCGGACAGATGAGCCCCGAACAGGCGAAGAAGGTAGGAGAAGTCGCCAAAGCCTACGGCAACGACTACATCGATATCACGACACGCATGCAGATCGAGCTGCGCTATCTGAAAATCGAGGATCTCCCCACCGTGCTGGAGGAGCTGGAGAGCGTGGGGATCACCACCTACCAGACCGGTATCGACAACCTGCGCAACATCGTCACCGATCCCCTCGACGGACTCAGCCACGATCAGGTGATCGAGAGCTACCCCACCCTGCTGAAGATGCAGGAGATCTTCCTCAAAAAGGAGTCATGGATCGGTACCCTGCCGCGCAAATTCAACACCGCTATCTCCGGCAGCTACGCCAACCGCTGTAATGTCTTCGCGCATGACTGCTGCTTCGTGCTGGCGCAGAGGGAGGGTATCTACGGCTACAATGTCTATCTGGGCGGCCGTGTGGGCATGCTGGCAGAAAAGGCGGATGTTTTCCTGCAGAATGAAGCCGAAGCGGTCGCTTTCTTTGAGGCGCTGATCACGATCTTCAAAGCCTACGGTTTCCGGGACAACCGCAACAAAAACCGCCTCCACTTCTTCATCGAAGCGGTCGGGATGGAGACGCTGGTCGATGCGATCCGGGAGCAGAGCGGCATCGATTTTCTCACGGCGGGCGAGACGCTGGTGCAGCTCGATCACCACGAAGCGGTCCATGGACGCATCCAGCAAAAGGACGGCAGCTTCGCCCTGCACTGCATCGTCCCGGCGGGTATCTTCGACGGCGATGCGATGAAACAGGCGGGCGAAATCGCCGAAATCTACGGCAGCGGCGTACGCCTGAGCGTCGATCAGAATCTCTACATCACCGGCATCGCACAGGAGGATATCCCCAAAGTGCTCGACTGGGAACTCTTCGACCGGTACAAAAACATCAACACCCCCTTCTTCAACCACCTCATCTCATGTGCGGGGAGCGAGACATGCTCCTTCGGCGTCATCAAGGGCAAATCGGACGCTCTCCGCGTCAGCGCCTATCTGAGCGAAAAATTCGATCTGCCCGACGGCAAAGTGCGTATCTACTGGTCGGCATGCGTCAAGGGGTGCGGTCTTCATGAGCTGGGTGACATCGGACTGCTGGGATGCAAAGCGAAAATCGACGGCAAAGCGGTCGAAGGCGTCGATATCATGCTGGGCGGAAAGATGCTGAACGAGAGTGCCGAAGCCAAAACGGTGCTCAAGGCGATACCGCTCGAATTTGCAGGCGAATTTCTGGAGCAGCTGATCGAACAGTATCAACTGCTCAAAACCCCCAACGAGACCTTCGAGCACTTCTATGACCGGCTGCTCACGCGCTACTCCTTCGGGGCGCTGGCTTTTCTGATCTCGTGGAACTATTGGGTGTCAAAACGACATGGCATCGAAACCTGTAAACTGACACTCAGCAAAGAGCCCAAAACCAGAGGGTATGAAGCGTTCGAGATTTTTGACTTCGGAGAGAAGATCTACCGCACAATCTACGGAGAGAGCCCCTACAAACTGGTAGACGATTTCGTGCCGGATCCTTCCCAAAAAAGCGTCAGCGTCAAAGATACCCTCCCCGAGCCGCTTCGCGAAATCGCAGAGAGCATGCTCCGCAGCGACAAGAGCCGCGCACGCGTCTTCTCGGAGCTGCTGGTCACACTGAATCGGTTCTGACGGGAGGCGTCAGCCGATATTGGTATAGACCGCCTGGACGTCATCGTCCTCTTCGATACGGTCGATCAGCTTGTCGACCTCTTCCATCTGCGCTTCACTCAGCTCGATCGTCGTATTGGGAATATATTTGAGCGAGGCTTTGGAGATTTCGATCCCCAGATCTTCCACCGCTTTGCTCAACGCACCGAAACTGGTCAGCGGCGCATAGAGTGTCACGGTGCCCTCTTCCACCTCCATCTCTTCGAGCCCCGCATCGATCAGCTCCAGCTCGATCTCTTCGAGATCCATATCGTCGCGCGCCGGAAATTCGATCACCGTTTTGCGTGTGAACATAAAATCGAGCGCGCCTTTGTTGAGCGGCTCTCCGCCGAGTTTGTTGAAATAGGATTTGATATTGGCGACGGTGCGGGTGTTGTTGTCGGTCGCACACTCGACGATGATCAGCGATCCGTGCGGCCCTTTGCCCTCGTAGTGGACCTCCTGGATCTGGTCGGCATCTTTGCCCACGGCACGCTGGATCGCTTTTTCGATGTTGTCCTTGGGCATATTTTCGGCTTTGGCATGCTGAATCGCCAGACGGAGTTTGGGGTTCATATCGGGATCGGGACCGCCCTCTTTGGCCGCCATCGTGATCGATTTCGCCAGTCTCGGAAAGACTTTGGACATCTTGTCCCAGCGCTTCTCTTTCGCTGCCCGTCGGTACTCAAACGCTCTTCCCATTATGCTACCCTTTCGCTTTTTTGCCGCGATTATACCAGAGAGATCTTTACAGATTCCCCTCTTTGTCCACCTTGAGGATATAGGCATCCTTGCGGCCGTTTCCGTAGCTCTCCGTCTCACCCACGACGAGGTATCCGTCATCGGTCCGGACGATGCCGTAGGCGATGTCCTCATCCCTGCCGCCGTAATTCTTCTGCCAGAGCACTTTGCCGTGATCGTCGATCTTGAGCAGATAGACATCTTCCCTGCCATGCGTATCGGTCTCGGTATATCCTGCGATGACATAGCCGTCGTCATCCGCGACGATCGCATAGGCATCTTCGTCGTATCGGCCGCCGTAGGTGTTCTGCCACACTTTTTTGCCGTTTTTGTCGATACGCAGCACATAGACTTCATCCCGTTTGTCACGGTTGCTTTTGGTGATGCCGGTGATCATGAAGCCGCCGTCTTTGGCCGGTGCGATCGCGTAGGCGCTCTCGTCGTATCCCCATCCGTAGGCATGCTGCCAGAGTACTTTGCCCTTCTCATCCACTTTCAGCACATAGGCGTCGAAGCCGTAATCGTCATCGCGCAGGCTCTCGGTCGCACCGGCGAGGATATATCCGCCGTCGGTTTTGCAGACGGCATAGAGCATGTCGTCATCTTTGCCGCCGTAGCGTCGGAGTCTCCTGCGCTCTCCCTCTTTGTCGATGTCCACGACATATCCGTAGACTTCCGAGTCGAAAAATTCGAGCTTGTTCTCCCATCCCACCACTTTGAAGCCGTCGGAGGTTCTGGCGATACCCGTACCGTAGTAGTAGCTCTCGTCGTTGCTGAAGTAGGCTCTCTGCCACTGCCCATCGCCCTTTTTGTCGAGTTTGACGGTATAGATGCTCGATCGGTCACTGCCGAAGCTCTCCGTCGTGCCCACGACGACAAAACCGTCATCGGTCCTGATAGCGGCACTTCCCTTGTCGTCGTCGCGTCCGCCGATCGCTTTGCTCCAGAGTTTGTTGCCCTTTTTGTCGATGTGAATCACATAGAGATCCGTGCGTCGGTCCCGATCGGCACGGGTCTCGCCCACGATCAGAAAGCCTCGATCCGTCTTGATCACCGCCTTGGCGACATCATCCTCTTTACTACCGTATGTCTTCTGAAATGTGCCGCTTTTGCCCGCTGCCGTCAGTGTCGTCGCAAGCAACACGCCTGCGATAAGTGAAATTGCTGTTTTCATAAGTTTGCCCCTTTTTACAACATATAAGTAATTATAATAATATATCTGTTAAAAGGGGCTTACGCTTCTAGTAGAGATCCTGCCGGCACGGCTGGCAGATCAGATACATGAGGATATTGTGCAGCAGTGCCACCCCCATGAAAACCAGCGGCAGAAAGATACTCTTGAGAAAGTAGACGGTCGTCACCGGTATCAGCAGCAGCTTCTCCCAGAGATCTTCGGAGTGCGGTACGCTGCCATGCCCGTCCGAAAAGATGACGAACGCCATGAAGAAATAGAGTGCGGTCCAGAGCCATGCCCGCACCTTGTGGCCGCTCTGGCTCAGCAGACAGATTTTGCCGGTCAGGCGATAGCCCAGATAGAGAAAGAGCAGAAAAAAGGCGAAATCTCCGAAGTAGTGAAAGATGGTACCGTAGATGTTGCCGAAACTCGCCAACACCACGGTGATGACCAGAAAGACGACCGTGATAGCGAAATACTGCATCAGATTGGTGAAGTTGATGACGATCGTACTGCGGGACATCTATTTTCCTTGTCTCTTGGGGCGCGTGGAGGTGAAGCCTCCGATCAGCCATGCCTGCATGCCTCCGCGAAACCATTTGATATGATCATGCGGAAACCCCTCTTCGGTGATGGCATCGACAAACTGTCTGGAGAGCCCGCACCAGGGACCGTTGCAAAATACGAGAATCGTCTTTGGATTTTCGAATGCATAGTCCCCCTCTTCATCGAGCTTGCCTCCCAGATAGCGCATCGCATAGGCGAACTCATCTTCGTAGTGCGCTCTGTCACGGAAATAGTAGTAGGGCATATTGACCGCACCGGGAATCGTCCGGTACCGAAACCACGCCTCTTTGCGCGTATCGATCAGCACTTTGGAGGGGTCCTTCTGCATCTCTTTGAGGAAAGAGAGCGTCTCCAGCTCGCCGTAAGTCTCGATCTCATCATCCATCCTGATCGGCGAGATCGTGCCGAAGGTCTCGACATAGCTCCCCTTGCACTCCTCGGGTACCGCTGCAGCGGCGTAGCTCCCGCCCCAGAGCATCGCATTGCCGGAGACTTTTTTGCACTTTTCGGGGCGCTCGCGTCTGACCTGATAGTGACGGGTCGTATTGCCTTCCCGCATCGAGACATCGACACCCCGATACTCGAAACTCGCTGCAGCCGCTGCTGAGCCCCATAGCGCCAGCCAAAATAAAGCTATCGTTATCAAACGCATAAGAATCCT
>CAYLLC010000100.1:0-4486 GCA_964384355.1 uncultured Sulfurospirillum sp.
TCTGACAATCTGTTCTATCTCAAACGGCTTCACGGTGGGGCCCCGGAATTTCTGCAAAATTCCGACCCTTCCGCTGCAGAGGTTGTTCGATAAAACAGATTATTCAGAGGGTTCTATAAACTTCTGTTCTGTAAGTGATATCGTTTAAAATGAAAATAACTTTATACTTTCGACGATTTTTACCGGATTTGTCCCTCATGCGAGCTGTGCGGAGATCGCTTCTAAGGCGGCTTCGAGGGCGGCGCGGTCTGCGTAGAAAAAGGAGCTGACGGCATTGTCGGTGGTGTGGATAAAGATCGCATATTTCGCGATATCGACCTCCTCCGTCGCGAGGGTATCGACCCACTCCAGACTGATCTGGGTCAATTCGTCGCCGACACCGGTGCGCACCATCGCAGCCGGATAGAGTCGTGCCACCTGATCGAGATCGAATGCATTTCCCTCAATCGTGAACTTCATTTGAGCTCTCCCCAGTTCTCCCCGATCGCCACCGAACACTGCAGCGGTACCTTGAGGGTGTAGATATGCTCCATGATCTCCTGCGCTTCCCGTGCGAAACTGTCGGCGATCGGTGCGTGCGCTTCAAAGATGAGCTCATCGTGGATCTGCAGCAGCATGAAGCGCTCCTCTCTGTCGATTTTCTCCTGCTGGAGCCGGTTCATCGCCAGCTTGATGATATCGGCGGCAGAGCCCTGAAAGACGCTGTTGACGCTTTCGCGCTCGAAGCCCGCTTTGGCGAAGGCGTTGGCGTTGGCATAGTCGAAGTATCGCCGTCTGCCCAGCAGTGTCTCGACATAACCATGCTCTTTCGCGAAGGATTTGATAGACTCCAGATACTCCCGCACCGTCGGAAAGGAGGCGAAATACTTCTCGATGAACGCTTTCGCCTCCGACTGGCTGACATGAATCGTCTGTGCCAGTTTGCGGCTGCCCATCCCGTAGAGGAGCCCGAAGTTGATACTCTTGGCGATGCGGCGCATCTGCTGCGCGTTTTGGGGGCCGAAGATTCTGGCGGCGGTCTCGGCGTGGATATCCTTGCCCTCGACGAAAGCTTGCATGAGTGCCTGATCCTCGCTGAAGTGCGCCAGCAGCCGCAGCTCGATCTGGGAGTAGTCGATGCCGATCAGCCGAAACCCCTCTCTGGCGACGAAGCCCTCCCGGATACGGCGGCCGATCTCGCTCTTGACCGGGATATTCTGCAGATTGGGATTTTTGGAGCTGAGCCGGCCCGTCGCGGTACCGGTCTGCAGAAAGGAGGTGTGGATACGGCTGTCGGGGCTCTTTTTGGCGAGCCGCAGCAGCGGTTCGATGTAGGTGGAGCGGAGTTTGTAGATTTCGCGGTACTCCAGAATTTTCGGGATGATCGGGTGCGCTTCGTAGAGATCCTGCAGTACCTGTTCGTTGGTGGAGTAGCCGGTCTTGGTCTTTTTGCCCGCTTTGAGGCCCAGCTCGTCGAAGAGGATCGTCCCCAGCTGCTGGGTCGAGTTGATATTGAACTCCCTGCCGGCTAGGGCGTAGATATCATGCGTCAGGTCGGCGATCGTCGCATCCGCTTCGCGTTTGAGCTGCTCGAAAAAGGGCTGATCGACGCGAATCCCCGTCTCCTCCATCTCCAGCAGGGTCGTGATGAAGGGAAACTCCACCTCCCGCGCCTCATTCTGCAGTTTTTCGGAGAGTTTCGGCCAGAGTGTATGGTAGAGCCTGAGGGTCATCCATGCATCTTCGGCGGCATAGGCGCACGCCTCCTCGAGTGCCACGGAGGCGAAATTCTCCCCCTTTTTGACCGTATCTTTGAATTTGACCATCTCATGGTTGAAGTGGCGTTTGGCCATATTGTCCAGACCGGCGCTCTCTCCCGGGTTGAGGAGCCAGGAGATGATCATCGTATCGGCATACGCTTCGAGTTTTTCAAAGCCGAAATTGCCTCTGAGGATGGCGAAGTCATATTTGAGATTCTGCCCGATGATCGGATGCTTCAGCAGCGCTTCGAGCCCCTCTCTGGCATCCTCCATGCTGACCTGCTGCCCCACGCCCAGATAGTTGTGTGCGATCGGCACATAGTAGGCTTCATCCTCCTCCCATGCGAAGGAGAATCCGACGATCTTCGCGCTGAAAGGGGAGAGCGAGTCGGTCTCGGTATCGAATGCGACGGGGCACTTTTCGGGGATCTTTCGGATCGTCTCTATCAGTGCGCTTGGGGTGTCGATCAGATGGGCGGCGAAGCCGGGCTGCGCACTGCATGCCTTCTCATCTTCTGTCTGCTGATAGGCGGCACCCGCACGCTGCAGAATGGTCTTCATATCGAGTGCCTTCAGCTCGTCGGCGACCCGCATGATCGGATTCTCCTCCGGGAATCGGAATCGGTCGATATCGCACGAGGGGAGGATATCGTGATAGAGGGTGGCGAGCCGTTTGCTCAAAAAGGCGTTGTCGCGCCCCTCTTCGAGCAGTTTTCTGGTGCGGGGGTTGGCGATCTTGTCGAGATTTTCATAGATCTTTTCGAGTGATCCGAACTCTGCGAGCAGTTTGGTCGCCCCTTTGGGGCCGATCCCTCTGACGCCGGGGATATTGTCGGAGGTATCGCCCACGAGTGCGAGATAGTCGACGATCTGTGCGGGCGGCACGCCGAACTTCTCGCGGCACTTCTCTTCGTTGATCTCGATCTTCTTCATCGGATCGTAGAGGACGACCCGGTCGTCGTCGATCAGCTGGTAGAGATCTTTGTCATGCGAGACGACGACCGCTTTGATTCCCTGCGCTTTGGCACAGTCGACGAGCGAAGCGATCACATCGTCCGCTTCGTAGCGCGGTATCTCCACTTTGGGGAAGCCCATCTTTTCGATCAGTTCGATCGCGACGGGGAGCTGCTTGACCAGATCCTCCGGCGGGGAGGGGCGGTTGGCTTTGTAGTTGGGGTCGATCTCTTTTCGGATCGGAGCCTCTTTGGAGTCGAGGGCGAAGACCAGATAGTCGGTACCGTGCTCTTTGTTGAGGGTCGCGATGAAGTTGATGAATCCGGTCAGCAGTCCGGTCGGAAATCCTTTGCTGCTTCTGAGCTGCGGCAGGGCGTAGTAGTTTCTGAAGAAGAAGCCGAATGTATCTATGATCGTCAATCGTTTCATGGGTGCTTTCCTGACAATAGGTTGAGGCGATTGTAACTATTTTTTGTTATAATCTCGATAAATGAATCCTCCGGATAATCTGTTCAATCGAACAACCTCTGCAGCGGAAGGGTCAAAATTTCGCAGAAATTTTGGGGACCCACCGTGAAGCCGTTTGAGATAGAATAGATTATCCAGAGGATTCAAATACTATCTCAGGAGAAATTATGGCTTCATACGCAATGGGCGACTTGAAAAAAGGTTTGAAAATCGAACTGGGCGGCATCCCGTACAAGATCGTGGAGTATCAGCATGTCAAACCGGGCAAAGGGGCGGCGTTCGTACGCTGCAAGATCAAATCCTATCTCAACGGCAAAGTGATCGAAAAGACTTTTCATGCCGGGGACAAATGCGAGCAGCCCAATCTGGAGCAGAAGACGATGCAGTATCTCTACGACGACGGCGAGATGCTGCAGTTTATGGATACGCAGACCTACGATCAGATCGGCTTGACGCATGATCAGGTGGGCGAGACGCAGAAGTGGCTGGTAGACGGTATGAATGTCGAGATTCTCTTCCACAACGGCAATGCGATCGATGTCGAGGCCCCGGCGACGGTGGAGCTCAAAATCGTCGATACACCGCCGAATTTCAAAGGCGATTCACAGGGCGGCAAGAAGCCTGCGACGCTGGAGAGCGGTGCGGTGGTGCAGGTCCCCTTTCATGTCGTCGAAGGGGACACGATCCGCGTCGATACCGTCAAAGGCGAGTATCTGGAGAAAGTGAAATAAATTTCGCAAAAAGGAGCATAACATGGCAGCTGTACTGGTACCACTGGCAGAGGGTTTCGAGGAGATAGAGGCGGTCACGATCATCGATGTGCTCAGGCGCGCGGGGATCGAAGTGACGACGGCCTATCTCTTCAACAGAGAGGTCAACGGCGCCAACGGCATCACGGTGCTGGCGAACGTCAGTATCGACGATGTCGTCGCCGAAGAGTACGACATGATGGTGCTTCCCGGCGGTATGCCGGGTGCGGAGCATCTGCGCGACGATGCGCGCGTACAGGCGCTGCTGCAGGCATTCGACCGCGGCGGCAAACGCATCGGTGCGATCTGTGCGGCGCCGATCGCACTCGACAAAGCGGGCGTGCTGGAGGATAGCGACGACTATACATGCTACCCCTCCTACGATGCGCAGATCTCCCACGGCCGCTTCACCGACCGCTACAAAGTGGTCAAGAGCGGCAATGTCCTCACATCCAGAGGGCCGGGCACCGCGATCTGCTTCGCACTGGCGATCGTACGCGAACTGGCCGGTGAGGAGAGCTACAACGCACTCAAAGCGGGGCTGCTGGCCGACTACTGCTAAAACGCGTCACATTG
>CAYLLC010000100.1:4586-7406 GCA_964384355.1 uncultured Sulfurospirillum sp.
ACAACGCACTCAAAGCGGGGCTGCTGGCCGACTACTGCTAAAACGCGTCACATTGTGTAACATCCCGGAGTGTGCTGCTTCGCGCACTCCGTCATCTCTGAAAAAAAGTCCGAAACCGACGATATATCTGTAATCACTCAAGATAAAGGTATATCGTGCATACAGAAGCAAATCGAGCTGCAACCGACGATCCCTACGACATTTCGATCCTCTATGTCGAGGATGAGCCTGCTATCCGTGAAGGGTATGCCAGAGCGCTGAAGCGTATCGCCCGCCGTGTCACGCTGGCTGCAAACGGCGCTGAGGGATTGCAGCGCTATCGCGAGACGCGCCCTGATATCGTCATCAGTGATATCCGCATGCCGGAGATGGACGGTATCGCGATGCTCAGAGAGATCCGAAAGATAGACCCTGAGAGCTATGTCATCTTCACCACCGCCTACAGCGACTGTGACTACATGCTGCAGGCGATGGAGCATCAGGTCTTCGGCTATCTCCTCAAGCCGGTACAGAAACAGCATCTCAGAGCCAAAATCGCTCAGATCGTGACACTGATGGATCAGGCCAGACAGCTGCGCGAGCAGCAGCAGCTTCTCGAAGCGCAGCGGGAGATGATGCAGAATATTCTCGACCATGATCAGAACCTCAAAATCATCACCGATTTCAAGAGCCTTCTCTATGCCAACAGAGCGTTTCTCGCACTCTTCGATGCCGAGAGTGTCGAAGCGTTCAATGCCCGCATCTGCGGTGTCGGCGATATCTTTCTGCCGATGCCGGGCTATCTGCACAGCGGCCTGCTGGAGCCGCACGAGCACTTCTACGACCTCGTCTGCCGTACCGATCCGGCCGACAGGATGATCACGCTGATCGGCAGCGACGGTGAACCGAGGGCTTTCTATATCAATATCACACCGATGCGCTACAAGGGAGACGAGACCTATCTGATCGCACTGACCGACATCACGATGATCAACATCCAGAAACTCTCGACCGAGAAGAAAGCGTATCATGACAACCTGACGGGCATCTACAACCGCAACAAATTCGACGAGCTCTGCAGTGCCGAGATCAACCGTGTCCGTCGCTACGGGACGCCATGCTCGCTGGTGATTCTCGACATCGACCACTTCAAGCGCTTCAACGACACCTACGGGCACCTCGTCGGCGACAAAGTGCTCCGGACACTGGCCGAGACGATCACGCGCAATATCCGCAATACCGACATCTTCGCCCGATGGGGCGGGGAGGAGTTCGTCCTGCTGCTGCCGGAGACCCCTCTGGCATCGGCATGCAAACTGGTCGAAAAGCTGCGCCTGCAGGTGGCACATATCGTGATGGAGGAGTGCGACGGGATCACCGCCTCTTTCGGTGTGACACAGCTGCACAGGGAGGATACGATCAAGCGCGCGATCGCACGGGCTGATCAAGCGCTCTACGAGGCGAAAGCGGCAGGGCGCAACTGTGTCAAATGTGCTGCGCATGAGAGCGATATGAAACAGAGTGAAGAGCCCGCCTGTGCGATTTGAGAGATTTCTACTACTCTTTCTGTCGCTCTTTTCGATGCTTCCTCTCGCGGCCGATTCGCTCGAAGGAGCGCCTGCAGATGCCGCACACCATATACTTCTGCTTCCGTTCCTGCTCTCTGCACTGCTGGTTGCAGCAGCGCTCTATCACCTCTACAGCAGTCGCAAAAACAGCGCGCTCAAGCGGGAGATCGCAGATCTGGAGGCGCTGCTCGAAGCGACGATGGAGGGGATATTTATCTTCGATTCGGATGGCGTCTGTATCCAGACCAACAGTGTGGTCTGTGAGATCTTCGGCTATGAGGAGCAGGAGATAGTCGGCCGTCATGCTTCGCAGCTGATCTGTGCAGACTCTCTGGAGGTAGTACTGGCACGCATGAAAATTCCCAATCAGGCGCCCTACGAAGCACGCCTCAGACGCAAAGACGGCAGCTGTTTCGATGCGCTGATCCGGGGCAAGGATATCATCTGGAACAACCGGCCGATACGCGTCTCGACGGTGATCGATATCTCGGAGCACAAAGCGATGCAGCGTGCACTCGAAGAGCTCAACCGGGATCTGGAGCGAAAAGTCTCCGAACAGGTGGAGGATATCCGCCAGAAGGATCAGATGCTGCTGCACCAGAGCAAACTGGCTTCGATGGGTGAGATGATCGGAGCGATCGCGCACCAGTGGCGGCAGCCGCTCAACGCCCTCAATATCAATATCCAGAATCTCGACGACGACTATGCGGACGGCTTGATCGACGAAGCCTTCATCGCTCGCTTCATCCATGAAAATGGCCAGATTATCGGATTCATGAGCCAGACGATCGATCAGTTTCGCAACTTCTTCCGAATCGACGATACCAGAGAGAACTTCAGCGTCCGCGAGATGATCGACAAGACGGTCCAGATTCAGTATGCACAGCTGAGAAGCCGCAATATCACGGTAGAGATCGAGGGAGAAGATATTCTGATCTCAGGCTACAGACATGCCTTTCAGCAGGTATTGCTCAATCTGATCAACAACGCCTCCGATGTGATCGCCGAGCGCAGGATCCGCAAAGGGGCTATCCATATCATGCTGCAGCGAAACCGGATGACGATCGAAGACAATGCCGGCGGGATCGATGCGAAGATTCTCGACCGCGTTTTCGAGCCCTACTTCACGACCAAGAGCGAAGGGGAGGGAACGGGGCTGGGGCTCTATATCTCAAACACCATCATGAAGAAGCATATGGGCGGGACGCTCGAAGTGCGCAACAGCGCGCTCGGCGCGCTCTTCGAGATCACCTTCGCGCCCGAGTCGATCGTC
>CAYLLC010000101.1:0-7252 GCA_964384355.1 uncultured Sulfurospirillum sp.
CCCGTAGCGGCGGAGAGGATATCGAGATCGCCGTCACCATCCATATCGACCATCTCCAGCCACTCCGATTTGACGGCGTTTGTCGTGACGGTATGAGGGGTGAACGCTCCCGATGATGAGGTGGAAGAGACCGTGAAGGAGGCAGTGCCACTCGCAGTCGCACCGTCATTATCGGTGACAGTGAGTATCAGCGTATGGCTGCCCGCCGAAAAGTCATTTTTGGTGAAGCTGGCGGTCGTCGCCAGTTCGACACCGTTTTCACGCCACGAGTAGGCGACGATCGATCCGTCGGGATCGGAACTTCTGCTCCCATCCAGCGTGACACTCTGTACCGCACCGGCCGCCGTGACACTCACCTGTACGGAAGCTACCGGTGCGTCGTTGACGCTCTGCACATCGATAGATACAGTCCGGGAATCCGAACGCAGCACACCGTCACTGACATGATAGCTGAAACTGTCCGCACCATAGTAATTCGGATCGGGCATATAGGTGAGATTGCCTGAGCTGTCCGGATCGGTCAGGGTACCGTGCAAAGCGTTTGTGTCGAGGATATAGGTGAGCGTGTCACCGTCCGCGTCACTGGCCAGCAGCTTGATCGCAGCGCTGCCGTCTTCATCGAGTGTCACGGTACCCTGTTGTGTGGTCACCGGAGCGTCGTTGACGGGATCGACCTGCAGTGTCACGGTCGCGAGAGCGGAGTCGGCCTGGCTATCACTGACTCTGTAGCTGAAGCTGTCGGCACCGTTGTAATCCCGATTGGGCCTGTAGGTCAGATTGGGTGCCGTGCCGCTGAGCGTACCGTGGGCAGGCGATGTGACGACTGTATAGGAGAGCGTGTCTCCACTATCTGCGTCACTGCCGACAAGGGTGACGCTCAGATTGGTATCCTCCTGTGTCGAGAGGTTGAGATCCTGTGCGACCGGGATGTCGTTGACCGCTTCAACAGTGATTGTCACGGTCGCCGGGGCGGAGTCGAGCGTGCCGTCGTTGACCTTGAAGACAAAGCTGTCGCTGCCGTACTGATTGGCATCGGGCGTATAGGTGAGATTGGGCGGCGTACCGCTGAGAGTGCCCAGATGCGGCTGTGTGACGATGGTGTAGGTCAGCGGGCTCTGCTCCCCGTCGCTGCCCTCGAGCGTGATTGCGACACTGCTGTCCTCCGGTATCGAGAGGCTCTGCGGGTTGGCTACGGGGGCGTCGTTGACGGGGGTGACACCGATCGTCACCGTCGCATCGGCCGAGTCGAGGCTCCCGTCGTTGGCACGATAGACGAAACTGTCATCACCGTTGTAATCCCGATCGGGCCTGTAGGTCAGATCGGGTGCCGTGCCGCTGAGCGTACCGTGGGCAGGCGGTGTGACGACACGGAATGTGAGGCTGTCGCCGTCGGGATCACTCCCGCTGAGCTGAATGCCCAGCGCACTATCCTCTGCGGTAGTGAGATCTTTATCGTCGGCGACCGGCGCATCGTTGGCCGCACCGACACTGATCGTCACCGTCGCGGGATCGGAGTCGATCTTGCCGTCGCTGACATAGTATCGGAAACTATCGGTTCCGTTGTAGTTGCTCTGCGGCGTATAGGTGAGAGCAGGCGGTGTACCGGAGAGAGTACCGTGCGTAGGCGTATCGGTCACATGATAGCTGAGGCTGTCGCCGTCGACATCAAGCCCCTCCAGACCGATCGTGACGGCGCTATCTTCTGAGGTAGAGCGGTAGATCTCTTGGGCAGTGGGTCTATCGTTGACGGCAGCGATCGTCAGATCGACCGTCGCGATATCGGAGTCCGCTTTGCCGTCACTGGCACGATAGCTGAAGCTGTCACTGCCGAAATAGTCCGGATTGGGTCTGTAGGTCGCTTCACTGCCCGATATCGTGACGCTCCCGTGCAGCGGTGATGTGACGATGCGGTAGGTGAGCGGATCGGCATCGGCATCCGTCGCTCTCAACCGGATCACTTTGGGACTGTCCTCCGACAGCGTATCAGTGAGCGATTCGGCGACCGGCGCGTCGTTTTGTGCGATGATCGTGATATCGATACGATGTACGGCCGAATCAACCTTCCCGTCGTTGCAGATATAGGTCAGATGTTCGGTACCGCTGCGATTGGCAGCGGGAGTATACGTCAGCTGGTCTCCGCTGATCTTCGCAGTGCCCAGCTGCGGTGCAGAAACGAGGCGATAGCTGAGCGGATCACCGTCGGGGTCCCGACCTGTCAGCGTTGCATGCAGCACGCTATCTTCCGGTGTCTGCAGCGCCATATCGTCGATGAGAGGCGGATAGTTGATATCCGCTACCGTGATTGTTACCGTCGCGATTTTGGAGTCCGCTTCACCGTCGTTGGCGAGGAAAGTCAGACGATCCGTACCGACAAAGCCTGTATAAGGCATGTAGGTCAGCTCCGGCGGCGTGCCGCTGAGTCTGCCGTGTGCAGGGGATGTGACGATTCTATATTGCAGGCTCTCCTGCTCTTTGTCCGATGCATGCAGCTGCAGGGAGAGCACTTTGCCTTCATCGGTCGTCAGCTGCTGATTATCCGCTTGGGGTGCGTCGTTTCGCGCCTCTACCGTGATCGTCACCGTCGCGGGATCGGAGTCGATCTTGCCGTCGTTGGTCTTGAAGATGAAGCGATCTTCGCCATAGAAATCGGCATCCGGCGTGTAGTGCAGATGCGCCGCTGAGCCGCTGAGCTGCCCATGCTCGGGCAGTGCGACGAGCAGATAGCGCAGCGGATCTCCGTCAGGATCGTTGCCCCGCAAGGCACCGTCGAAGGTGGTGTCTTCCGGTGTGACGAAGTGCAGATCGGATGCGGAGGGGAGTGCGTTTTGGGGCTCGGGCTTTTTGACCACTACTGTCACATTGTCGACAAAATGCTCGCCATCCTCCGTCACCGCTTCGAGCGTGATCGCATGCGTTCCCGCATCCAGATCTTCCAGCGTGCAGGCTTTTCCTTTCGCCAGTACGGTATCGCCCTCTTTCCAGAGATAGTCGACGAACTGTTTGCTGCTATCGAGCCGGCTTGCACTCAGGAGGACCGGTTTGCCCTCCGCTACCTGCTGATCGTCCCCGGCGGTGACGATCGCTCTACCCTGCTCCGGCTTCGGCGCAGTATCTGCGGGACTCTCCGCCGGCTGACGATGCGCATCCCGTGTCGTATTGGATTCACCGGAGATTACACCCGGTACCGAGCCACACCCGACAAAGAGGAGCAGTGCGAAGGAGACTAAAAATTTATGCATATCGATTCCTAAGTCAAAAATATCTATCCATATATCGGCAACAACGGTGACCAGGCCGCACAAAACAGACCCCCGCATGCGATTTTGGTACATTAGTTGCTACCGATAGCTACATGTTCAGCAGCAGGTTCAAATCGGGTTTTATCATCGCACTCATCATCGTAGTGGTTATCGGGATGATGGAGATACTCTATATCAGAGATCCCCTCTTCATCCGCAATATCAACAACAACCTCATCGACAGCGCCTTTTTGTACCGCGGCAAGACCCCCGTGGACAGCCGCATCGCGATCGTCGATGTCGACGAGCGCTCGCTCAGAGCGCTGGGACAGTGGCCCTGGAGCCGTCACAAAATCGCCAGAGTGCTGCAGAACCTGACCGATGCGGGTGCCGCGATCATCGGACTCGATATGGTCTTCGCCGAGCGCGATGGCAGCTCGCCGGCCCGTATCGCCGCCGATCTCAACATGAGCGCTGCAGCCCTGCCGGACTACGACCGGATACTGGCCAAAACCCTCGCCTCGACCCCCGTCATCACCGGCTTCACCTTCGATTTCGACCGGGTCCTTCCCAATCCCCCTCCCCAAAACAGCACCATCTATATCCAGCGGGGCAGAGGCGATCGCGAAGCACTCCCCGTCGCCAGAGGCGTCGTCACCAATATCCCGCTGCTTCAGCAGAGCAGCTACAGCAGCGGCAGCTTCAACACCGTCCCCGACAGTGACGGTATCGTACGCTATGTCCCGCTGCTGATCTCCTACGACGACGCGATCTACCCTGCCCTCTCTTTCGAGATGGTCCGCACGCTGCTGGGTGCGAAAAAGGTCGAAATCCGCTACGATCCCAACGGTGTCGCACAGATCGATATGGGCGGTATCGAGATACCGACCAACGCACAGGGCAAGCTCTTCGTCAACTATCACGGCGGCGCACACACCTACCCCTATCTCTCCGCCGTCGATATCTACCGCGGCACCTTCGACCGATCCGCCGTCGCAGGCAAGATCATCCTGCTGGGCACATCCGCCGCAGGGCTGCTCGATCTGCGGGCGACCCCCTTCGACAGCGTCTATCCCGGTGTCGAGGTGCATGCCAACGCGATCGACAATCTGATCAATGGCGACATGATCGCTGCCAACTCCTCCATAGACGCCGTCGTGACGATGGGCGCGATCGCACTCTCGGTCGTCGTCACGGCACTGATTCTCCAGTTCGCCTCGCCGCTGCTCTCATTCGGACTCATCCTCTCCTTTCTGATGGCCGGTGCGACCCTCTACTACCGCATGCTCTTCGAGGCGCATCTGCTGCTCAACTTCGCCTATCCGCTGCTCGCCACCCTGGTATCGGTCTTTCTCTTCACCTTTCTCAAAATCTACGCCGAGAATCGTCAGAAGGAGATGATCGCATCCAAATTCGCCCGAAAGGTCTCTCCGCAGGTCGCCGCCCAGCTACTGAAGGAGTCGCGCGATATCTTCACCACTTCCGAGGAGGAGATCACGATCTTCTTCTCCGACATTCGCAACTTCACCACCATCTCCGAAGCGTTCGAAAGCCCGAAAATCCTGATCGAATACCTCAACATGTATATGTCTCCGATGAGTGAGATCATCATCTCCGAACGAGGCACGATAGACAAATATATCGGAGATGCGATCATGGCCTACTGGAACGCTCCTCTGCGTGTCGAAAAGCATGCAGACAGAGCGCTCACTGCAGCGATTCGGCAGATCGAAGCACTCAAAAAACTCAACCGTACCCTTCAGGAAAAGGATTTTCCGCCGATAGATATAGGTATCGGCCTCCATACCGGCAAAGCGATCGTCGGCGAGATGGGCAGCGAAGGGCGCAGCGACTATACCGTCATCGGAGATACGATCAATCTCGGATCGCGTATCGAAGGACTCTGCAAAACCTACGGTGCGAAGATTCTCATCTCCGAAAGCACCCGGGCACAGCTGCAGGAGCGCTATCGCATGCGTGAAGTCGATATCGTACAGGTCAAGGGAAAGAACCGGGCGATCACGATACATGAAGTGGTCGGCTTCGGCACTTTCGAAGCAGTTGAGGCGGCACGGCAGAAGCGCTATATGCATGCCAGACGCCTCTACAAAGCGGCGCGTTTCAAAGAGGCGTATACGCTCTTCGCCGCACTCTACGAAGAGGACCCGCAGACGCTCTACGCACTCTATATGGAGCGGTGCGAAGCGTATCAAACCAGAGGGATAAAGGAGTTTGATGGAATCCATCGATTTACTACAAAATGATGTACGCATGCTGGGAGCGAGCGGCTCCAAAAGCGCGGAGGCGGGCACCAGCTCTCTGCAGGTGAGCGAACAGATCGTCATCGACGCCGGCAATATCATCCAGGCACTCGGTGACGAAGCCGCCCAGATAGCGCATATCTTTCTGACGCACTCCCACCTGGACCATATCGTCGACCTCGCCTTTCTTGCAGAACGCTACTACGCCGAGAGAAAATCGCCGCTGAAGATCTACGGCAGCGAAGCGACGCTCGACGCACTCCGGGCGCACTACTTCAACGATACGATCTGGCCCGATTTCACCGCGATCAAATCCGCTGACGGTCTGACGCAGTCGGTGGAGCTGATCACCATCGAACCCGGCCGCACCTACCGCTTCGACGATGTGGCGATCAGGGCGATCGAAGTGAGCCATACCGTCCCGACATGCGCCTATGTCGTCGAGAAGCGATTCTTTTCCCTGCTCTACGCACCCGACACCCATCTCTGCGACGCCATCACCGACGAGATTCGCGCCAACGCCAAAATCGACTCCCTGCTGATCGACCTCTCTTTCCCCTCCTCTGAAGCGTCGCTCGCCGATGTCAGCGCCCACATGACACCGAAACTGCTGCACCGGCTGCTCACATCACTCGACCGCGAGATCAATATCTACGCGATCCATCTCAAGGATGCCTACCGCAACGAAATCAGAGCGGAGGTCGCCCGCGATCCGCAGCTCAAAGCACGCGTACGATTCCTCGAAAACGGCGCCTACCTGAAAAAGGGGCTGCTGAAAAAGCGTACGATGCATGACGACCTCGAGATGCTCACGGCACTGGCCAAAGAGAAGGATCTGGAGAAGATACTGGAGCGTATACTGGTACAGGTGATGAAACTGACCCGGTGCGAAGGGGGCACCGTCTACCTCAGAGAGGAGAACCAGCTCCGCTTCAAAGTGGTCATCAACCACCGCCTCGCCATCCACAATACCGAAACCAGAAACTGGCCTCCGATACCTCTCTATACGCCCGCCGGATCCAATCTCGCCAATGTATCGGCCCTCTGCGCACTCAAAAACGAAATCATCAACATCCCCGATGTCTACCATGCCGAGGGATTCGATTTCGAGGGGATGAAGGCTTTCGACCGTGCCAACGACTACCGTTCGAAATCGATGCTGGTGATACCGATGGTCGATCACGAAGAGGAGCTCATCGGTGTACTGCAGCTGATCAACAAACTCGACAGCCGCGGCGAGCCGATACCCTTCAGCGAAGCGGATATCTACACGGCGCAAGCCTACGGCGCCTACTGTGCGATCGCCATCACCAAAAACCGGCTCATCGACGATCTGGAAAAACTGCTCCTCTCCTTCCTGGAGAGCATCGCCGTGGCGATGGATGCCAAATCTCCGGTCGGATACGGTCACATCACCCGTGTGGGCAAGATGATGGAGATGATCAGCGAGGGGATCAATGCCGACGACACCACCTACAAAGATATCCGATACAACCGCGACGAGCTGCTCCAGCTCAAACTCGCCGCATGGATGCATGATATCGGCAAGATCGCCACACCTGAGCCGATTCTCAACAAAGCGACCAAGCTCGAAACCACCTACAACCGCATCGAAGAGATCAAGCAGCGCTTCGTCAGCGTCATACAGGCACTGAAACTGGCGCTGCTGCAGAAGCACTGTGCCCGCCTCGAAGGGGATCGCACCGTCGATCTGGAAGCCGAAACCCGAAAAACCGAAGCCGAGATCGCCGC
>CAYLLC010000102.1:0-7230 GCA_964384355.1 uncultured Sulfurospirillum sp.
AATATAAATGAAGGATAGAATATGCCAATGCTCGACAGTTTCATGGTAGACCATACCAAAATGACGGCACCCGCCGTGCGTGTCGCCAAAAAGATGAAGACCCCGTGCGGAGATACGATCACCGTATTCGACCTGCGGTTTTACAAGCCCAACGAAGGGTTGATGAGCGAGAAGGGGACCCATACGCTGGAGCACCTCTTCGCAGGATTTATCCGTGACCATCTCAACAGCGAAGATACGGAGATCATCGATGTCTCTCCGATGGGGTGTCGTACCGGATTCTATATGAGTGTCATCGGTGAGCCCGACGAGAAGCGTGTCGCCAAAGCATGGGAAGCGGCGATGCGTGATGTGCTCGCGGTCAAGTCTCAGAAGGATATCCCCGAGCTCAATATCTACCAGTGCGGTACCTGCAAAATGCACTCTCTCGAAGAGGCGAAAGCGATCGCGCAGTATGTCCTCGATCATGGGATCGGTGTGATGGACAACGAAGCGCTCAAACTCGATGAGGAAAAGATCAAAAACGCGACATGCTGACCAACGCGCAGATGCGGGAGAGGGATCTGGCCAGAATCTGGCATCCCTGTTCCCAGATGAAGGATTACGAAACACTCCCCTTCATCCCGATCAAATCGGGCAAAGGCCCCTATCTCTTCGATTTCGACGGCAACCGCTATCTCGACGCCATCAGCTCCTGGTGGGTCAATCTCTTCGGCCATGCCAATCCCTATATCAACGCCCGGCTCAAAGCGCAGCTCGAGACGCTCGAACATGTCATTTTCGCCGGCTTCAGCCATGCCCCGGCGATCGAGCTGGCGGAGCGGCTGGTCGATCTGACTCCGGAAAAGCTGCAGAAGGTCTTCTTCGCGGACAATGGATCGAGTGCGATCGAAATCGCACTGAAGATGAGCTTTCAATACTACAAAAACCATGGTGAAGTGCGGGATATCTTCATCTCCCTCGAAAACTCCTATCACGGTGAGACGATGGGGGCGCTGGCGGTCGGTGATGTGGCGCTCTACAAAGAGATCTACAATGAGATCCTGATCCGTACCGTACAGGCCAAATCACCCGCACTCGTCTCTGAGGCGGAGGCGCTGGAATCGATGGAGAGACTCTTGAAGGCGCATGCCGGCAAGGTCTCGGCCGTCGTGATCGAGCCGCTGGTGCAGTGTGCCGGAGGGATGGCGATGTACGGCCCGGACTATATCCGGGAGCTTCGCGCGCTCTGTGATGCGCACGGCGTCTTTCTGATCGCCGACGAGATCGCCGTGGGATTCGGCAGGACGGGGACGATGTTCGCATGCGAGCAGGCGGAGGTGACGCCGGACTTTCTCTGTCTCTCCAAAGGGATCACGGGGGGTTATCTGCCGCTCTCGGTCGTCATGACCAGCGACAGGGTCTACAGTGCGTTTTACTGTGACTACAGCGAGGGGAAATCGTTTCTCGATTCGCACAGCTATACCGGCAACACACTGGCATGCTGTGCCGCCAATGCGACGCTCGATCTCTTCGAAAAAGAGCATGTGATCGAGAGCAACCGCGTCAAGATCGATATACTCGCTGCACTCTTGCAGCGTTTCGAAGCGCTGCCCAATGTCAAAGAGGTGCGCCAGACCGGTATGATCGCGGCGGTCGAGCTGGCGGGATACGACCCCGCAGCGCGGATCGGGCTGGAGATCTACCGCTACGCACTCTCGCACGGCGTCCTGCTGCGACCGCTGGGCAGCGTCGTCTACTTCATGCCGCCCTATATCGTGACGGAGGAGCAGTTGGCCGAGATGACCGATGTCGCCTATGCGGCGATCGAGAAGCTGGCCGGAGGTTAGCGGATCTCCAGATATTTGAGCAATCCGATATCGCTCCACTCTTTTTGCTGCTGCAAAAAGGCGTAGGCGTTTTCCCAGACCCGTTTGAAGTCGGGGCTCTTCGCGGACTTCTCCTGTGCCACTTCGATCATCGCTTTTTTGGCCGCTTTGAGGACATCGTCGGGCAGGCGGTCGATTTTGACTCCGGCATCATGCACGATTTTGAGCGTTTTGGCGTTTTCGTACTGGAACTGGCTTCGCATCGTGGCGTTGAGCTCCTGTGATGCGACTTCGATCATCAGCTTCTGTTCGTCGGAGAGTTTGTCGAATTTGTGCTTGTTGAAGACGAGGCTCAGCATGCTGCCCGGTTCGTGCCACCCGGTGTAGTAGTATTTGGCGACCTTCTGAAAGCCCATCTTCGTATCGAGCGAGGGCCCGAGCCATTCGGTCGCATCGAGGACATTGCGCTCCAGCGCCACATAGATTTCACCGGCGGGCAGCAGGGTCGGTTTGACGCCGAGCCTGGAGAATACCTCGCCGCCCAGCCCCGGAATACGCATCTTCAATCCCTGCAGATCCGCGAGGCTTCGGATCTCTTTTTTGAACCAGCCGCCCATCTGTACGCCGGTATTTCCGCCTTTGAAGGGGACGAGATTGTACCGGGCGTAGAGTTCGCGCCAGAGCTTCATACCCTCACCCCAGTCGAACCACGCATTCATCTCGTTGGCGGTCATCCCGAAGGGGAAGCCGGTGAAGAGGTTGAAAGCTTCGTTCTTGCCTTTGTAGTAGTAGGCGGCGGAGTGGTAGGCGTCGATCGCCCCAGTGCTGGCTGCATCGAAGACACCGAGTGCGGGTACCAGGACATTTTTGGGGAAGACCTTCACTTCGAGAGAACCGCCGCTGAGCCGGGTCAGTCTGGTCGCGAAGCGTTCGATCCCTTCGCCCATGATGGGGAAGTTGGCCGGCCAGCTCGTGGCGAGTTTGATTTTGGTCTTTTTGCCGCGGTTGTAGTGAAACTGCTTCTTTTCGGCCTGAAATTTGGGATCTCTGGGCAGATCGCGGCATCCGGAGACACCCGTCGCGACGGCTGCCGATGCGAGAGAAGTTTTGATAAAATCTCTTCGTTTCATGTCGACTCCTTAGTAGAGTGCCGCGATGACGGCGTAGCAGAGGAAGAGCATCAGATGCGATATCCCCTCGAAGTAGTTGGTCTCGCCGTCGTCGGTGGTCTTCCATGCAAGTATGATCGTAAAGATCAGTGCACCGATCTCCAGAGGGTTGAAGCTCAGCGGCAGGTGGACATCGGCGATATATCCCAGCACCAGCAGGGAGGGGACCGTCAGCAGAATGGAGACGGTCGAAGCCCCCATCGCGATATTGATGACCCGCTGAATCTGGTCGTTTCTGGCGGCTTTGACCGCGGTGAAGATCTCCGGTGCGACGGAGATGATCGCGATCGTCAGACCGGCCAGACCCGCGGAGATACCCAGCTCCTTGAACTCATGCATGCCGTCATGCGCGAAGATCTCGGCGAGGATACCGATCAGAAAGATCAGTGCGAAAATGACGACGAAGTTGGCCAGTGTCGGAAGCTTTTCGAAGATATAGTTCTCTTCGACTTCGATATGTCCTCCCTCCTCTTCGCGCAGCTTGCGTTTGTAGCGGAAGATTCTGCTCTTGGCCGTCGCTTTGAAGAAGTGGATATGGGTCTTGGTCTGAAAGATCAGAATCGTGATATAGAAGAGGAAGAGGAGCAGGCCGATGATGTAGCTCGCCTGTTCGACCGTCCTGGCGTCGTGCCCGCTGTGGCCGAGGATGCTCGGTACCAGCAGCGCCAGCGATGCGACATAGAGAATCGTGGTGTACGAGCTGGAGGTATCTTCGTTGTGCTGCTGCTCGGTAAAGGCGAGCCCTCCGATGAAGACGGCGAGCCCGAGCAGGACATTCATATCGACGATGACCGCCGAGATGATACCACCCTGTACCGTCTGCATCGCGGCGGGTGTAGCGGATGCCTGCAGCATGATGTTGAAAAGCAGGATGATCTCTACCGCGACGGCGGTGAAGGTGAGGACGAAGCTGCCGTAGGGCTCGTCGAGACGCTCGGCCAGTATATCCGCCACTTCCGATACGGTGATGGAGAGGGAGATGATCGCGAGTGCCGCGAAGAGGGTGCTGATGCCGCTGTTTCCGATATGGTGAAAGTAGTAGGCGACGATAGCGAGCAGGACACCGCCGAAGATATCCCAGTAATTTTCGATAAAACTGTTTGGTTCTTCATGCCCGTTGGCATGCGAGGAATGTGAATCCATATACGCTGTTACTCCTGAAAAAGAGAGACTTGCTCTTTGATTTGGTATGTTTGCAACCGCTGCATCAAGGCATGCGGAGTGGTATCGATTATAGCAAAATTAAATTCAATCTCTTTTAAGCGATCGAGATCGGAGACGCAGACGGTTCTGGCCCACGGTGCCGTGCCTGCGATATAGTCGAGGACGCTCTCATGATACTTGTCGTCGGTGGCGATGATCGCCTGCGGTGTCGTACCGAACGGTTTGAGCGTGAGGTTGCGCGAGACAAAGATCGGGTAGAACTGCGTCGGATAGTCGATACGGTGCAGGTCGAATCGGATCTCGTGTCGCTCGAGAAAATAGAGCAGATTCTCCACTCTGGAGAGGAAAATCTGCGGGAGCCTGATCTGCTCGAAGCGCTTTCCCCGATAGTAGAAAGTGGTGTGAAAGAGTGTCGATTTGAGTGGCTGGAGTATCGTTTCGGGGGCGTTCTCGATCTGCCGGTAGGCGGGAGCGATCTTCTCCAGCAGTGCGAGATCACTGCTGAAGATGCACTGCTCGGGCGATGCATGCATCAGCGTCTGAAAATTGGTTTTCAGATCCGCACCCAGGCAGTGTATCGCCTCCTTTGCGGCGATCTGCCCCATCAGCTCCAGTGAAACTTCGTCGCAGTAACAGAGGTCGAGATCCTTTTGCATCACGCGGTAGCGCAGCAGTGCGAGAAGGGCACGGTCGATATCGTCGCAGCGCAGCCATGCGATTTCGTCATCGAGGATTGCTACCCGCCGGTCGCTGAGGATCGCGTAGGCATCGCGTCCGACCGCCTCCTTGATCGCTTCGGGATCGTTGCCGACGAAGAGATCGCCCCGCTTGACTCTGGCAGGGTCGAAGACAATATCGTAAAACGACGAAACGAAGGGTTCGTTCAGCAGGGTCGCGTGGGTCAGTTTGGAGAGGTTCTCAAAGGTCATCCGACCGGTGTGCCGCTCTCTTTGGGTTGTTCGGGGCGCATCAGACTCAAGCCGTTTTTATCTTTGGCGGCCAGCAGCATCCCCTCGGAGCGGTGACCCATGATCTTGGCGGGTTTGAGATTGGAGACGACGCAGACCTGCGTACCGATCAGAGATTCGGGCGTGTAGTACTCCTTGATTCCTGCGATGATCTGACGCGGCTGATCCTCTCCGAGATCGACTTTGAGTTTGAGCAGGCGGTCGCTTTTGGGCACCGCTTCGGCTTCGAGGATCGTACCGATTTTGAGCTTGGTCTGGAAAAACTGGTCGATCGTGATGATCCCTTCCTCTTTCTGCTTCGCCTTCTGCGCTTTGGGGGGATTCGCTTCGGCTTTGGGTGCAGCCGCTTCGCCGGCCAGGCGCTCCTCTTCGATCTTGGGGAAGAGCGGCGGCACTTTCTGGATCGTGAAGCGATCGAGCAGCGCTTTTTGCAGGATCAGTTTCTCGTAGTTTGGTGTGTCGATCGCAAAGCCGAGCGCCTCCGCGATGGTGGCGCAGGTCTTTGGCATGACGGGGCTGAGCATCAGCGAGACTCTGGCGAGCAGGTTGGCGACGAGTGCGACGAGCGCCATCGCCTCCTCTTTTTTCCCCTCTTTGATCTTTACCCACGGCTCGTAAGTCGCGATCGACTGGTTGGCGATGGTGAGGATTTTCCAGAGCTCTTCGAGATAGCGATTGAGCTGCAGATCGTAGATGTAGTCGGGGAGTCTTTCGAGAATCGCATCGGCCGCTTCTATCTCTTCGGCATGATAGCGGCGTACCGCATCGCTCTCGATGACGAAGTCGTTGTATTTGCCGCTCATGCCGATGATGCGGTTGAGGAGGTTGCCCAGATCGTTGCTGAGGTCTGAGTTGATGCGGTCGATCAGTGCCTTCTGGCTGAAGTCGCCGTCCTGCCCGAACGGTACCTCTCTGAGCATGAAGTAGCGGAAGTTCTCCAGACCGTAGGCGTCGGCGACCTCTCTGGGATCGACGACATTGCCTCTGGATTTGCTCATCTTTTCGCCGTTTCGCGTCCACCATCCGTGTGCACCGATATGCTTGGGCAGCTCGAGCCCCAGACTCATCAGAAATGCCGGCCAGTAGATGGCATGAAAGCGGAGGATATCTTTGCCGACGAGATGGACCGTCGCAGGCCAGAAATCCATATCTTTCTCATCCGTGCCGTAGCCCAGAGCGGTGATATAGTTCATCAGGGCGTCGAGCCAGACATACATGACATGTTTGGGATCGTTGACGGAGGCGGGGAGTTTGACACCCCAGTCGAAACTGGTGCGTGTGATCGAGAGATCGTGCAGCCCCTGTCTGACGAAGTTGATCACTTCGTTCTTCTTCGCTTTGGGGAGGATACACTTCTCTTCGTCGGCATACCAGGCCAGCAGGGCATCTTCATATTTCGAGAGTCTGAAGAAGTAGCTCTCCTCTTTGACGATGGAGGTCGGTTTGCCGCAGTCGGGGCAGAATTGTTCGTCGACCAGCTGCGTCCTGGTAAAAAAGGTTTCGCAGCTGACACAGTAGAAGCCTTCGTAGTTGTCTTTGTAGATATCTCCCTTTTCGTACATCACCTCGAAGGCTTTCTGGACACCGATCTTGTGCTTTTCGTCGGTGGTGCGGATGAATCGGTCGTAACTGATATCGAAATAGTCCCAGAGGTCGCGGAACTTCGCACTGATCTCGTCTGCATACTCCTGCGGCGCTTTGCCCCGCATCTTGGCCGCTTCCTGAATCTTCTGTCCATGTTCGTCCGTACCGGTCAGAAAGAGGGTCTCCAGACCGATCATGCGTGAGTAGCGCGCGAGTGTGTCGGCGATGATCGTGGTGTAGGCATGCCCGATATGGGGCACATCGTTGACATAGTAGATTGGGGTGGTGATATAGGCTTTTTTGCAGTCGTTGGACATAGTCGTTCCCGTCTTGTAATTTTGGATTTATGGTACTAAAAGATTGTTATTACCGCACCAGCTAACTATCTTCATCATTGATGCAGTGATTTCGTCCATAATCAAGGCAGATTTTAGCAGGACTCGCCTTAGCGAATGCAATAAAATCTATAATAGTTACTTTGCAAAAGGGGCGGTCACATCCCATGAAAATGGCGCCCAGAGGGGAGCGGGCAGATCG
>CAYLLC010000103.1:0-7147 GCA_964384355.1 uncultured Sulfurospirillum sp.
CTACTTGCATATCGACTCGCTTTTTTGCGGCTATTGTAGCGAACTTTTACTGACCACCGCTTCACAGGCGTCGTGAAACTTGCCTGTGCGGTGGTATGGGTTACCAGGGTGTCGCGATCATGTACTCTGTCAGATAGGGGAAGAAGTCTCCGTGGGGATTGTAGTCACGCACCATCTGTGTGGTGTTCAAACCGTCGCTGACCCACAGCTCTCTGCCGTGCATGCTATCCTCCGCACTGAAGTAGAGCAATCCGTTCGCATAGGTCAGGAAGCTGGGATCTGAGCTTTGCAGACCGGTGTTGATATCCGCCAGCATGCCCATCGTGCCGCTTGCGGTGTCAAATTTCCACAATTCACTGCCGTGTATTCCGTCGTCCGCGGCAAAGTAGAGCGTGCCGTCGACCTCGTTCAGATATCGCGGTGTGGAGCTTTCGGGGCCGGGATTGATATCCTGGACCATCGTTACCTGCGCCGTCTGGGTGTCGAGCTGCCAAAGCTCTCTGCCATGCGCGCCGTCATCGGCGGAAAAATAGACGATACCGTTGACCTCTTTGAGCAGCTTCGGATTGGAACCGGTCACACCGAAGTTGATATCCTTCACCAGCGCCTTCGTATCGCTCTGTATGTCGTAGAGCCAAAGTTCGCTGCCTCTCTGCCCGTCATCGGCCGCGAAGTAGACGATGTCGCCCCGCTGCGCGAAAAAGGCTGCCGGTGTCGAGCTGGCCGATCCGGGATTGACATCGGAGATGCGTCTGAGTGTGTCGGTCAGCGTATCGTACCGATAGAGTTCACGACCGTACCCTCCTCCGCTGTCTGCAGAGAAATAGAGCGCATCACCCGAGGCGATCAGCGATTCCGGATCACTGCCGTCGATACCCGGATTGATGTCGCTGAGCAGTTCGGTCTGACCGCTGCTCGGATCGAAGCTGTAGATTTCACGCCCCTTTCCGTCGCCTGCATCGGCCGAAAAGTAGAGCTTGCCGTTGAGTGCCGTGAGCCACAGCGGTGTCGAACCGGCATGCAGATCGGGATTGAGATTGTAGATCATCGCACTCTCGGTAAGAGGATCATATTTCCACAGTTCTCTGCCGTTTTCACCGTCATCCGCAGCGAAATAGAGTTTCCCGTCCAGCTGTGTCATGTACATCGGATTCGAGCTTTGCGGCCCTCTCCTGATCTCCAGCTCCTGAACGATACTGTTGCTGGCCAAATCGTATTTGTAGAGTTCTACACCGGCGCCGCTGCCCATATCCGCAGCGAAATAGAGGCTCTTCATCTGTGCGTATGCGGCACCATTGTTTCCACTGCCATTTCCGTTACCGCCCGATCCGCCGTTGGTACCGTTGCCGTCACTGCCGCTGCCTCCGCCGCCGAGACCCGTATTGGTACCGTTACCGGTCCCGAATCCAAATCCGCTCAGATCGGTCGCATCCGTACTGTTGCCGCATCCGGCAAGCATCAATGCCGTAGCTGCAGAGATCAGAATCATACCTGCGATCTTGCTGTATGTGATGTGATTTTTCAATATTTTCATAGCTTACTCCTTATAAAAAGGAGAGGCCGGGGCGGCCCCTCCTGTACCTTCTTACCAGGTTGTCTTCAACATAGTCTCATAAGGAGGGTTGTATACTGCCGGATTGGGCAGGAAGCTTCCAGGTCCAGGGTTGAAGTTGCCGACCGGTACACTTTGGTTGACACCGTCGCTTTTCCAGAGCTCGCGTCCGTTGAGCGGACTATCCTGTGCACCGAAGTAGAGCATACCGTTGGCTTCGGTGATCCAGAACGGCACCGAATTCTGGAACAGTCCTTTGGCCAGATTGTCCACCAGTGTCGTCGTACCGCTGGCGATATTGTATTTCCACAACTCCATACCGGTATACTCGATACCGCCGCCGTTGTTGACGGTAATCGCACGGAACCCGCCGAAGTATAGATCTCCGTTCATCTCGGTCAGATAGATCGGGAACGATCCGAAAGCGAGGCTCAGCTCGGTCGCGGTAAAGACCATATCCAGATTCATATCGTAGCGCATCAGCTCGAAGTTCGGTCCGATCGCAGGATTGCCGTTGTCCGCGGTAAAGAAGATACTGCCATCCACCGCCGTCAGGAAAAACGGATTGGAGCCGGCAGGCCCGGGATTGATATCGGCGATGCGTCTGCTGGTATTGGTGAAGCTGTCATACTCCCAGAGTTCACGCCCGCTCACACCGTCATTGGCAGCGAAGTAGACTTTGCCGTTGATATCTGCCATAAAGACCGGATTGGAGCCACCTATACCGGGGTTGATATCGGCGACTCTGACCGGTCCGCTGTCTTTGTCCGCGACCGGATCGTATCGATAGAGTTCACGCCCTGCCGTACCGTCGTTGGCTGCGAAATAGAGGACGCCGTTTTGTACCTTCAGATCGGTAGGATTGGATCCTGCAGGTCCGGGTCTGAGCGTCTGCAGCAGGTGGTTGCGCACATATCCGTGTCGATTGTGGGCGATGTCGTAGTAGTAGAGCTCACGTCCCTCACCCGTATTGTCATTGGCTGCGAAATAGAGCACCCCGTTCAACTCGGTGATAAAGGTCGGATTCGATCCGGCACCCGCCGTGACATTGATATTTCTGATTCTGGCAGTATTGGTCGTACCGTCGTAGATCCATAACTCACGCCCGTTGACACCGTCGTTGGCAGCGAAGTAGACCTTGCCGTTCACCTCGGTGAGAAACGTCGGATTGGAGCCTGCTGCACCCGGCCTGATATCGGTATAGGTATAGCTATTGGATACCAGATCGTATCGATAGAGCTCGGTACCTGTCAAACCGTTGTTTGCAGGCATGAAGAGACTCTTGATCGCCGGTGATGTCGCGCGAAGGAACCGACCCGTCTCCAGACCATCTGTCGCTGCCGGGGGATTGTTCTCCTGTGTGCCGCCGTCGGTGGTCGTATCGGGCTCTTCGACCGTGACTGCCGTCACCGTTCCCGTTCCTTGTACGACACCTTCCAGCCCTGTCTGCTGAGACGCTGCCAAGCCTGTATCAGATGTCATCGTCTGCGTTGCATCGCCTGTCAGAGATACCGGATCGGTACTGGACCCACATCCGCCTATAAAGATCATTGTAGCCGCCACCAGAGATAATGGAATTAACTTTTTCATAATTTCTCCTTTTTTAAGTTAATTTTCTTTACAAGGAAAGTATAACGCCGATTTGTCCCATAAATATTTCATTTTGGTCATATTTATTTTCATTTTTAACCTATTTTTCTATTAATATTGACTGAAAATGAAACATATTTATTTTAAGTGCTATAAAAATATAAATATTAAATCATAAGCATGTGGGGTGATCTCAAGCGTTTTTGGAGGGAAATTTTTACGAAAGTGCGATTTTGATGCTGTTTTGGTAACATCATGCCACTCTCTTGTCGCATCGTACCTATATATTTGCTTTTTTTTCATACTAAAGGTAAAATATAATTATACTTTTAGTCGATAGGAGTCTACCGGATGCAAACCACCGCCAAAATCCTGATAGTCGAAGATGACATCGTATCTGCGGAGTATCTCAAAGAGCTGTTGCAGGAGAAGGGATATGAGATCCTCGACATCGTGGATACGGGCAAAGAGGCGATCGAGCGCTGCAAACGGCTCTCGCCCGATATCGTGCTGATGGATATCATGCTCAAAGACAATATCAGCGGAAGTGAAGCGGCCCTGCAACTGCACAACGACCACTGCGAGACAAAGGTGATCTTCATCACCGCCTATGCGGAGGAGGAGATGCTCGACTACGCGGCACAATCCAAAGCCTACGGCTATATCCTCAAACCCTACCGTGAGCAGGAGATATTCGCTACCATCAGACTCGCACTGGCCCACGACGCACAAGAGAGACCGCCCGAAACCGACATCATCCACCTCAGCCACGGTTTCACTTTTCACCTTGACAATGCGACACTCTACAAGGATGGCAAAGAGATTCCGCTGGCGAAAAAAAAGCGCAAGCTGGTGGAGATACTCGCCAAGAACAGAAATCATACCGTGCCAAACGACCAGATCTGCCGCTATGTCTGGGGCAGTGAGCAAAACTACAGCACACTTCGCTCGATGGTCTATCGCATCCGACTCGCCATCGGCGAAGATATCATCACCAGTGTCAACGGACTGGGGTATATGATCTCCTAAATCACCTTGACGGTGATAGCTCTGCCGTTGTCGAAGCGTATCTCTATCTCTCCCCGGCCGTCAGCTTTCAGCATGACGGTATTGTTGTCTATCATCTTCTCTTCGATCTGCAGTGTCGGTGTGTAGCGGTAGCTGTAGGTATTGAATTTATCGTTGCACGCTGCAGGTACGAGATAGAGATAGTGCGTCTGCCCATGCCGAATCTTGATATCTGTGCGTCCCGGTTCTATTCGTATCACTTTTCCGGGTAGTTGTCGCGTCGAGAAAAACCAGCTCTTTCGATGCGATAGATTCTCCGCATCGGTATAGCGCATCTCCACACGATATCGGCTGCCCCACTCCAGCCGCTTCATCGGCATCAACGCATATGTCCCGGTTTGAAAAAGCCGATTCGGATCACTCTGTGCATCCAGTATCACGGTATCTTCCACCTCTTTTCCCTCTGCATCGTAGAGCTTCAACGACTGCAGCATGACACCTTCTCTCGTATCGGGTGCGAACTGCACACTGATCGGATAGCCGCTGACACTGCACTCAGGCAGCGGATCCGGCTCCTCCTCATAAAATACGGGCAGTATATCCTCCGCATTTTCATAGGGCCAGACGACTATCTCCGGCGATGCCGATCTCTGTGCTGCTGCAGGGTTGGCCGGTATCCCCATCTCATATGTATGCACACGGCGGTACCGATAGCCGGGATCGGAGAGATCCGCGACTCCGATATCCCGGATAGCAAAATGCAAAAAAGCGAAGCGGTGATAGATATCACTGAACAGAATGTCGATAGAATCAGTGGCATCGACATCGCCGGCGTAGATATTCTCCAGTACACTGCCGGATTGGTATCCGCTGCGGATCGCCCGCTGCATCGGCGTCACACCGCTAAAGCCTGTGAACCTCCGCTCCTCGGAATGTGTATAGAGATCGTTCGCCAGCAGATAGGCTGCATGTGCATATGCGGATTGTTCCAGCGCATCCTGTCGTATCAGAGGAGCGAGAGAGACTTTTTGACGGAGTATATTCAGATACGCCACACCATCCGTCGGAATCTGCTTTTGCGAGAGGGTTTCCTCATGCGTCTCTTCCCTCGCCTGCAGTGCTGTATCTGCCTCCGTAGCGGGAGCCCCGCACCCATTCGCTCCCCAGAGTGTGAAAAACAGTATCGATATCGTGTAAATATACTTATGAAGTCGCACCTTTTGTCATACCTTTGCCCAAATGGCAAAAGTATAAGCAAAAGAGGTGCCAGCTTAAAACACAATCGTCACGGCCAATCCGTGGTTGTCCTGTATCGTCATGCGCCCCTTCAGCTGCCGGACATGCAACGCTACGAGCTTCATCGCTACCGTATCTGTGGAGGTCAGATCTCTGTATCTATCCTGATAATCACCACGGAGATGATAGACGAAGCGATATCCATCCTCTGATCTGAAGAGTGAGAGTTGTGCCGTCTCCTCTTGCTGTCTCGCAGTGGCGAGATGGAGGGAGGCGGCATGCAGCTCTGCGATGATTGCGCCGATGGTACTCATGTGATCCGATTCGGGGAGTGCATCATCCGCGATCTCTATGGCCAGAGGCATCTGCAAACCACTCTCCTCTTCGACGATGCGGATGATCTGCCGGATATAGGATTCAAACGCTTCGGCACTCCGGAGCTGGCTGAAGCGAGTTTCATGCAGGAGTGAAAAGATATTGATTCTGCGTTTGTTGCTGCGCAGCAGATCCGTACCCACCGCATCGTCGTTGCGCTGGGCATAGAGGAGCTGCAGACCAAAGAGGGAAGAGAGTGTATTGAGATTCGCACGCATGCGATAGCGAAGCTCTTTGAAGATCAACTCTTTTTGCAACGGTGTAAAATGGAGCTGCTCGAGCTCACTCCCTTTGAGCAGGTGTCGGATGGTAAACTCTTCCATATCATGCCTCCGTACAGGTAAACTTTTTCTAATCAAATTGTATAGCAAAAAAGTGGCATTATTATTGCATTTTTGGAAAAGTGATCGTAAATTTCAACCCTTCGTTTCTCGAAACATCCAGCTCTCCGTCTATCTGTCGCACGATCAGCTTGATGAGCTTGATTCCCAGTGTATCGCTGTGCATCATCTTCTCTATATCGATATGTCTGTTGTGGTTTTCATGATAGACCAGACGATAGTGCGCTCCCTCGTCTGTCAGCGAGATCTTGACGGCATTGTCCGTTGCATCACTGAAGGCATACTTGATCGAATTGGTGAAAAGCTCGTTGATGATAATACCCAGATGAATCATCACGGCCAGAGGCAGATAGATATAGTTGGACTCCACCTCGACTGCGACATCGGCATCATAGGATTGGTTGATCACTTTCGTCAGCGCATGGATATAGTTGTAGAAGCTGATCTCGTCAAAATCTTTCTGTTTGTAGATCGATTCATGTACCATCGCCATCGCCTGAATACGCAGTTTGGCATTGAGCAGGGCATCGATGCTATCCTTCGTTTTGCGACTTTTCAGATTCATGATCTGCAACCCCAGCACCGACGCCATCATGTTGAGGTTGTTTTTGATGCGGTGATGAATCTCGCTGAGCAAGATACTCTTCTGTCTGTTGGATCGCTCGAGCTTGTGATAGGCGGTCTCCACGGAGAGCGTATAGAAGAGACCGAAAAGCGTCATAAAGAAGTAGGCGATCGCCATACCGATCACTGCCGTAGCATCATGCAGTATCATATGGTGCGGATAGTGCAGATATCCGTACACGAACCACCCGAACCAGTAGAGATAGTGCCCCAGTGTCAGCCAAAGTGCCTTTTTGAGCGAGAAAAAGAAGAAAAGCCCGAAAGTCAGCAGCATCGGATAGACAGTCGAGAAGTGCAGAAAATCGTTTTTGACGACAAGCAGCGTCAATTCGACCTCCATCAGCAGCAGCAACCCCAGCGCGAACCGCTCCACATCGAGCATGCGTATGTAGAGATAGCAGATGGTCCCCAGCAGCACCAG
>CAYLLC010000104.1:0-7125 GCA_964384355.1 uncultured Sulfurospirillum sp.
AGAGGAGATTATAGGGTGTGAATACTTTCAAACAGCCGTGCAGATCACCCTCTCTGCACGGTGTCTCAGAGAATATTCATCTCGATATTGTTCAGACGGCCGGTGCAGTAGCGTTTGTAGGCGACTTTCTTCTCCAGCAGCTCGACCATCGCCGTGATATAGTCTCTGTGCAGCAGTCTGCTCGCGATCCCCAGACCGCCGGGAGAGAAGATATTGATCTCCAGCAGTTTGTTCTCCACGATATCGAGCCCCGCGAAGAAGATCCCGTCTTTGACCAGTTTCGGCCGGACGATCTCCGCCAGTTCCAGGATCTCGTCGGTGATCTCCGCCACCTCCGCATGCCCGCCGGCGTGGATGTTGTTGCGGACATCTTTGCCGCTGCCGACCCGTTTGACCGCCGCGTAGCGGTTGCCCACCCTGAAGGGCTCGCCGTTGATCATAAAAAAGCGTATATCTCCCTTCGATGCCGGAGCGAAATACTCCTGCGCGATCACATAGCCGTCACGCATGACCGAGGAGATCATCTGTCGGATATTGGGCTCATCCTCCGGCTGCACCAGAAAGACATTGCGGCCGCCCGATCCCATCAGCGGCTTGATGATGATCTTCTGGCCGTGCGCATAGTAGAAGTCGACGATATCCTGTTCGTTGCGCGCGATCAGCGTCCCCAGCCGTACCTCCTCGGGAAAGTATTGAAAATACATCTTGTTGATCGCTTTGGAGAGGGTCACGGGATCGTTGAGCACGATCACGCCATGCTTGACCGCCGCATAGCCGAATACCACGCCCGCCTGCTGCGCCCACGGCTTGTCGTAATCGGCCGCCGGATCGTTGCGCAGAAAGAGAATATCGAGATCCTCGACGCCGATACGCTCCACCTTCGCCTCCTTTGAGGTCATCGCCGCCAGAAAATCGCCGGTCGTTTTGTACTTTTTGGGCAGCGGTGCACGGGCATGTGCGAGCAGTCGGTCCGCAGCATCGTAGACGAAATCCCCCACCCCCGTCAGCCACACTTCGTGTCCCATCTCCTGCGCCCTTTTGGCGAGGTTGAGCGTGGTGCTCGGCAGCGCTTCGTTCATCACATCATTGAGTACGAATCCTATTCTCATGCGATCTCCTTTGTGATCATATCGAGGATGCCCAGCCCCTCCCGTATCTTTTGCAGGCGTGCTTTCGCTTCCGGGCTTTCCAGATAGCGCGGATAGAGCGGCGGTTCATGCAGCACTTTGCGGTAGAGCAGCTCCTGGACCAGCGGGATATGGCCGGCGGCGATCTTGCCGATGAAGAGCAGATCGAGTTTGCCACCCTCATGCAGATAGGTCAGCAGATCCGTGAAACCGCGCAGATAGACGGCATCTTTGGTCAGGCCGCCGCCGCGATAGACGCGCGTCGTGATCCCGAATGCCCCCTTTGGCGTGAATCGGTACTGCTCCGTGAGCATGCGAAATGTCTCCGCAAATCCCGCACCATGTGTCATCGCATCGACGGCGATCACCCGTGCAGCCAGCGTCTTGAGCCGGCCGAGCGTCAGACCGCCGCAGAGATACTCCGAGAGAATCGCGATCCCCTCCTGCATCTCGTCGTAGCCGCACAGTCCGGTATGCAGCTGTTTGAATGGCTGCGAATAGCCGTTGTAGTAGGTGAGGACATGCGTGCCGATCTCGTGATTGATCAGCGCTTCGACGCGGTTTTTGGGGAAGGTGGAGTGGCGATAGATCAGGAAGTCACCGTTGCTCACCATCGCCCCGGAGGTGATATCGTCGCGTATCTCCACCCGCGATCGGATCTCGGGATATCGCTCGCGGTAGTAGGCGATCTCTTCGCGTGCCGCACGCGCCATCTCCACGGCATCGACGCTCTCCGTCGTCCCGCTGCCGGCAGGCGCTGCGAGAATCGCATCCATCATCGCATGCGAGAGTTGCAGCAGCGATGCGTCGACCGCACCGTATATCTGGATGCTTCCGGGCAGAAAATTGGGCGTCTCCCGGTCTGCAAGCATCGTCAGCTTGCGGTCGATCTCGTCACGCTTCTGCGCGAAGAGCTCGCTGAGCACCGGATCCTCGATCTCTTCGATCGGAATCTCAAAGAGCCTGCGCTTCATAAGTGCAGGGTCGAAGGGCCTGGGGCGGTAGTAGAACTGCGGTGCCTTCGTATAGTCGCTCTGCTTGAATTTTTTGAAAGCTTCATGGCTGTTGACGGGGCTCACCTGCAGCAGAAAATCGAAGCTATCCTCGATCTCCGCCAGCGCCGCATCGACTTCGAAGACCACCTTCGTCACCCCTTTGCGGCCCAGTTCGCGATAGTCGACCATCAGCATATCGGTATAGTGCTTCACAAAGACGAAAAACCCCTTCTTCAGCACGACCGACATCTCCCTGCGCAGCGCTTCCAGCTCCATCGGATAGCGCAATGCGCCCTCTCCATCCTGATAGATCGGCCGTACCCCCAGCCCCAGCATATAGGTACCTTCCGAGAGGCATGTGCCATGCTCCAGCAGCGGTTTCATACCCGGCGGTGCGATCGGGGTGCCGTATTTGATCGAGACACCCGATCGCATGTGGTTCAGACGGATCGAGGAGAGGCCGTTTTTCAACTTCTCGACGACGGGAGAGAGGCGCCCCTTTCTCGCTTCGAAGAGGCAGAAGGCCTCTTTCAGCTCCGCTTCCTCCATCGCCTCCTCGTCACTGACGGCAGGGAGGGAGAAGATCTCCAGCAGCAGAAACGCCCCGAACTCTTCGCGTGCGGTTTTGACCACCGCATCGACCAGCCGATCCAGCCCGTGATCGCTCTGCGCCTCCTCGGCGATGATATAGGAGGCTTCGGAGAGGACCAGCTTCTCGGTACCCTCGTCTCTGCGCGCCGCCGGGCGACGATAGAGGCAGAGAAAGGGAAGCTGCCGGTCGATATGGATGCGCCCGCCCATCGGCAGCGGCTCCGTCACCTCCTGATTGGCGCAGATGCGGCGGCAGATATCGTCGATGAAGGGCTGCGTGATCTCCTGAGAGGCTTGCTGCGTCATGACCGCATCTCCTCCAGTGACGCTTCGATCACCGGCAGGAGCGCGGCGACCATCTCCTCCAGACGCGCGATCTGCCGCTCGTCGGGCGTACCGCTCCACTCATCCATGAAAAACTTCTTGAATTCGATAGAGAGCACACACGCATGCGGTGCATACCGTCGATGAATCCACTCCGAGAAATGGCCTCCGCCGAATTTGACATTTTCGCGTACGTCCAGATGACGGCCGAAGTAGTCGAATCCCCGCATGCTTTCGATCGCCGTATCGATGAGCGGGCGCCAGCGCGTCAGTGCGGGATTGGTATCGGTGCCGATATTGATGTCGGGATTGGCCTGCGGATCGTCGAAGGGTGCGTCGGGCCCCTTGCGGTGGTGGTTGTAGGAGTGGATATCGAGCACCACAAAATCACCGAACCGCGCATGCACCGCGTCGAAATAGTGAGCCATCTGCGCATAGAAGGCATCGTAGACCGAGCGCGCATGCGAGAGCTCCTCTGCACTCAGCGGCGCTTTCCAGACCGTCAGCCCCCAGGCATCCTCCGGTTTTTGGTAGACGGCGCCCTCTCTGGGACGGTTGAGATCGACCTCGAAGCGGGAGTGCGTCGCGACGATCCGACCCGCTGCGGGACGGGTAAAGATATCGGTGAAGGGGTCCTCCTCTCTGAGCCGATCCGCTTCGCTCAGCGCCATCTTCTCCAGCAACTGTGCAGAGACGATATGTCCGGCATGAATCGCCGTGGCGACGATCGCTGCATGCGTACCTTCTATGGTCCAGAAAAGCTTCTCCATAGGCCACCTCCAAAATGGTCAATTCTCTGCCGAAATTATAGCACAATCACTAATGCAAGGGGCTTTTTTGTACGATATAGTTCAAAAAGCGGGTTTTGATGCAAAAAAAAGAGATCGTCATCATCGGTGCAGGCTACGGCGGGCTGCGCGCGGCCGAACTGCTCTCCAGAAAGAGCGGCTTCCATATCACCCTGATCGACCGCAATCCCTACCACTACATGCAGACCGAAGTCTACGGCTATATCGCCGGACGGTTCGATATGTCCGATATCGCGATCGATCTGGAGCGCTTCACACAGGGGCTGGGCGAAAATGTCACCTTTCTCCAGCGTGAAGTCACCGGCATCGCGTATGACCCGCAGCGCGTCATGACATCGGAGGGGAGCTACCCCTTCGACTACGCCATCATCGCGGTGGGCGCACAGACCAACTTTTTCACTTTTATCGAAGGGTTGCGCGAGCACACCCACGGTGTCAAGAGTATCGAGCGGGCCTTTCTCTTCCGACAGGCTTTCGAAAAGCGTCTGGCGGACAAACTCCGAAACCGCACCTTCAAGCGCGCCGGCGATCTGCACATCGCGATCGCCGGCGCCGGGCTGAGCGGCGTGGAGATCGCGGCAGAGATGGCCTATACGCTGCGACGCTACGAAAAGATCCTCGCCCGCTGCAGCAAACGCCTGCACATCTCGCTCATCGATGCCGCCCCGACCATCCTGCCCGGCATGCACCCCTATCTGATCGAAAAAGCGACCGAACGCCTCGAATCGCTGGGTGTCGCGATCCATACCGATGCCTTCATCTCCCGAATCGAAACGCGCGACATTATCTTCAGAGACGGCAAGCGGATGGAGTTCGATTTCATGATCTTTACCGCCGGGATCAAAGCCGCCGACCTGACGCAGAAGCTGGGCGCTCCCACAAACGGAATCGGACAGATCCTGCCGACCCAATATCTGAGGCTTCCGGAGTGTGAGAATATCTTTGCGATCGGAGATTGTGCCCAGATCCGAGATCGCAGCGGTGCGATCATGCCTCCGACGGCACAGACGGCGGAGAAGAGCGCTGCCTATGTCGCCGATGCGATCCGGAAGCTGGAGCGAGGGGAAGCACTCGAGCCGTTTCGGGAGAAGGTAGACGGCGTATTTATCGCACTGGGCGGCGAATATGCACTCGGCATGCTCTTCGATCGGATCAAGATCGAAGGCTACCTCGCCTATCTGCTCAAAAAGGCGATCACGCGGCTCTACCGGCTCGGGCTCGAGCTGAAGGTCAATGCCGGATACAGGAAGCGCAACCTGCCCCGATCTGCCTGAAAGCGCCTACCGTCTGCCGGCATGCTCCAGATCGAGCTTCGGCTTGACCTTGACGATACATCTGGCAGCATGAAAGGGGCGCGTGTAGCGGGGATGGGTGAAGAGCTCACCCTCCAGCTTCCAGCCCAGCTTTTTGTTCACCACTACCGACTGGGCCGCTTTGCGGTTGAGACGGCTCTCGCACTCGACATCCCTCCCCGCATCGAACGCCTCGCGCACCTCGGCGATACGACCGGTCGTGACGATGTAGTGCCCTGCGATCAGAATCGTAAAAACCGCCACCACCGTCAAGAGGATAAACCGCTTCACCTTCGCTTCGACGAAGGGGCGCGTCGCGACGATGATCGCGATCGCCAGAAAGAAGAGTGCGATCGTCAGATTGCCCGCCTCCAGCTCGAAAAAGAGTCTCACGACACCGCTCCCATACGCGCTTCCCACTCGGCGAACTCGGGCGTGTAGTATCGGATACGCACCTTTTTGAACTCTCGGGTCGAGTAGAGCGGACGCTTCGCCTTGTGTTCGATCTCACCGGCGATCGCATCGATGATCGCATTGGTCTCTTCGGTCGTCTTGCCATGCACCATCGTAAAGAGATTGTAGGGCCAGTTGGGGTATTTCGGGCGCAGATAGCAGTGGCTCACCGCGGAAAACTCCGCCGCCCTGCGACCGATCTCCTCTCCCCGCGCTTCGTCTACATCCCAGACCACCATCGCATTGGCGTTGAATCCCGCCTTGCGATGATTCAGAATCGCGGCGAAGCGTCGCATGACACCCGCTTCCTGCAGCTCCTCCAGTGTCCCGAAGAGCGTATCGTAGTCGATACCGAGCTGCTCCACCACATCCCGAAACGGCTCCCGCTCGATCGGCAGATCGTACTGTGTATGGCGGATGATACGATGGTGCAGCGGCGTCAGCTCGATCTCGCGATGGCGCTTTTTGGCGACACGCTCTTTTTGGGCATCTTTGCCGGTCGTATTGAGTTTGACGGCGATTTTGAACATCTTGAGCGTCGGCAATATGATCGCATCCTCCGCCTCGCTCAGACGGGCGAGCAGATCGACCGTCCCTTCGAGCCCCAGCTTCGAATCGGGCGCGACCGCGAGGGTAAACCAGATATTGAAATCATGATCGCGCTCGTAGTTGTGCGAGACTCCCGGATGTGCATTGATCATCTCCACCGCATGATCGATCTTCGCCTCGGGTATGCGAAACGCCACCAGCGAGGAGCTGTATCCCAGCCGTTTGGTATCGAATATCGGCGAAATCTGACGGATGATACGATCCTCCTTCTCCTGACGCAGCACCTGCAGCACCGCATCTTCCGAGAGACCCAGCTCCTCTGCGATCGCAGCATAAGGGTATCGTGTGAGCGGGAATTTTTTCTGGATGACGGAGAGCAGCTCCGCCCGTAAAGCTTCGGACATAGTACACCTTTTCGAATGTTGATAGATGCGTCAATTATACATGAATGTCTGTAGAATCGCTTTGACGAAGGTCAACTATCTTTATCTCAAAATCTGATAAAGTTTCATCATCAAGGAGTCCTATGCAAAAGTACAGCAAATATCTGGGTATCGCCCTCGGGCTTGGATTTTTTCTGATGGCGTTCGTCGCCTTTATCAACGGTCAGCCGCAGAAGCGCGACCGACGGGTCTATATGCAGCTCAAACCCTACATCCCCTACAAAATCGAGAAGAAGATGAGCGGCCTCTATATCCTCGATACCAAAACGGGCAAAAAGATCGAACCCTCCAACAGAGAGGTCTACAACGTCCTCGACAATCTCGAAAAGGATTGGGGCGCCGCACATCTGAGACTGCAGGGAGAGCACCTCATCGTCGTCGACGATGCCAACAAAACGCTCAAAACCATCACCCTCCCCGACCCAAAAGCCAAAGCATGGGTCAGGAAATTTTTCGAGTTATAGCGCACCGATCTTTTTGCCGGATGGATAGTGTTTGAGATCGTACGGCACGATCTCACCCTCCAGACTCTTCAGAAATGC
>CAYLLC010000105.1:0-6966 GCA_964384355.1 uncultured Sulfurospirillum sp.
GGCTATACCGTCTATCTGGGGAGCGAGCATGAGCACAGCATGCTGCGTGAAGCGGCGCGGATCGTCCACGAAGCGCATCTGCACGGCATGCTGGCGGTGCTCTGGATCTACCCCAAGGGCAAATTCGTCCCCGACCAGCATGATGCGCACCTGATCGCCGGAGCGGCGGGTGTAGGTGCGGCACTCGGAGCCGATTTTGCCAAGCTGAAGGTCCCCTATCGCGAGGGCAGATTCGTCCCCGAGCTGCTGCATGAAGTGACACAGGCGGCAGGCAGGACGGGTGTGCTCTGCGAAGGGGGCGACAAAGTGGATGAAGCGGCGTTTCTGGAGGAGCTGCATCAGCAGATCCATATCGGCGGCAGCCGCGGCAACGGTACCGGGCGCAATATCCACCAGCGCCCGCTCGAAGAGGCGATCGCGATGGCCGATGCGATCTATGCGATCACGGTCGAAGGTGCTTCGGTGGAAGCGGCGATCAAAATAGCGAAAGGTATACAATGAAAAAATATGATCTGGTAGTGATCGGTGCGGGGCCGGCAGGTACGCCTGCGGCGATGGCGGCGGCGAGATTCGGCAAGCGGGTGCTGCTGGTCGACAAGCGGGATGCGCCGGGCGGCGAGTGTCTCTTCGAGGGGTGTATCCCCTCCAAGGTGCTTGAAAATGCGGCACAGCGCTATGCGATGCTCAAAGAGGCGCAGAATTTTCATGTCACGCTCAAATCGACGCCGCAGATACACTGGGAAGAGGTGCTGCGCGACAAAGAGGCGATCATCGCGCGGCGTTCGCATGCGGCGCTCGGTGCGATCGGGCAGCTGCCGACACTCGAATTCATGCAGGCAAAGGCTGCTTTCAAAGATAGCCATACGCTGATTCTGGAGAGCGCGCAGGGGCAGGAGGAGGTGCGATTCGACAAGGCGCTGATCGCGACGGGCGGCAAAGTGCATCTGCCACCGTTCGCCGGAAGCGGCGTGGACAAAGCATGGACCAACCGCGATATCTTCTTCGAGGAGGAGATCCCTTCCGAGCTGCTCTTCGTCGGTGCGGGGGCGATCAGCTGCGAACTGGCGCAGATGTTCAACAAACTGGGGACGAAGTGCCATATCCTGGAGCGTGGCGAACGCATACTCAAACATGTCGATGAGGAGGCTGCGCTGGCGATTCAGGAGCGTATGCGGCGCAGCGGCATCACGATCGATCTGAATCTCTCGATCGAGCGTATCGATCATGAAGCAGGGCGTTTCATGGTGCAGATCACGCAGGATGGGGCGCGTCGCAGCATCGACTCCGCGCATCTGCTGCTGGCGACGGGACGCATCGCCAATCTCGACGGGCTGGGGCTGGAGGATGCCGGCGTCGCATACGATCGTCACGGCGTCACGGTCGACGAGATGCTCCAAAGCTCCCAGCCGCACATCTACGCATGCGGCGACTGTATCGATGCGCCGCGTTTCGCGCATACGGCCAGTTACGAAGCGGGGATCGTCGTGCACAATATGTTCGCACCCCATCCGCACCGTGTCGATTACGACAAAAACAGCTGGGTGCTCTTCACCGATCCGCAGGTGGCACAGGCGGGGCTTGGCGAAGCGGAGGCGAAAGCGCGCGGCATCGATGTGATGGTCGAGTCTTATGACTACAGCGTCGATGCGAGAGCGCAGATCGACAAGCAGGAGACGGGCTTTGTCAAGTTCGTCATCGACCGCCGAAGCGGCGTCATCCTCGGTGTGACGATCCTGAGCGAAGATGCCGCTTCGCTGGCGGGGGAGGCGGCGCTGATCGTCTCGGCGCAGATGAGCGCGATGCAGGTGCAGGGTGCGATCCATCCGCATCCCACACTCTGCGAGAGTTTCGGCAAGCTGGCGCAGAAAATATTCTTCGGTATGATGATGGCAAAAGGAGGCGGTCATGGCAAAAAGTAGTATCGAACGGATCCGGGCACTGGAGATACTCGATTCGCGCGGGAATCCGACGGTGCGGGTATTCGTGACGCTGGAGGACGGTACGCGCGTATCGGCGTCGGTGCCTTCGGGGGCGAGTACGGGCGAGTACGAGGCGGTGGAGCTGCGCGACGGCGACCCTGCCCGCTACGGCGGCAAAGGGGTGCGCAAAGCGGTGGCGAATGTCAACGACATCATCGCGCCGGAGCTGATCGGAATCGATGCGACCGAACAGGCGAAGATCGACCGGCTGATGATCGCGCTCGATGGCACCGAAAACAAGAGCCGTCTGGGGGCCAATGCGATTCTGGGGGTCTCGATGGCGGTCGCCAAAGCGGCGGCGCAGAGCCATCATGAGGCGCTCTTTCGCTATCTGGGCGGCAGCGATGTGCGGCGGATTCCCGTACCCTGCATGAATATCCTCAACGGCGGGGAGCATGCCGACAACAGCGTCGATTTTCAGGAGTTTATGGCGATACCGCACGGGGCGCCGAGCTTTTCGGAGGGGTTGCGCTATGTGGCGGAGACCTTCCATACGCTCAAGAAGCTCCTCAAAGCGCGCGGACTGGCGACATCGGTAGGTGACGAGGGAGGGTTCGCGCCCGATCTGGGGAGCAACGAAGAGGCGATCGAGCTGATCATCGAAGCGATCGAAAAGAGCGGTTACCGCCCCGGCGAAGATATCTCCATCGGCATCGACAGCGCGGCGACGGCGTTTGCGATCGGCAAAAAGGATCGCTACGATCTGAAGTGGTCGGGCGGCGGCGAGATGAGCAGCGAGGAGCTGCTGGAGATGATCCGCCACTGGGTGCGCAAATATCCGATCATCCTCTGGGAGGATCCCTTCGGGGAGGAGGATTGGGATGCGTTCGCGAAGATGACGCGCGAACTGGGCAGCGATCTGGAGATCGTGGGAGACGATATCTTCGTGACCAATACGAAATTTATCGCGCGCGGGATCGAGGAGCGCACCGCCAACGCTTCGCTGATCAAGCTCAACCAGATCGGCACCGTGACCGAGACGATCGATGCGGTGCGGATGTGTCGCGATCACGGCTGGCGGGCGTTTCTCTCGCATCGCTCCGGGGAGACCGCCGATACCTTTCTGGCCGATTTCGCGGTGGCGATGGATACGGGACACCTCAAATCGGGCTCCGCGTCGCGCAGTGAGCGCCTCGCCAAATACAACCGCCTGCTGGAGATCGAAGATATGCTGGGCGAGGATGCCCTCTACTACTGGAGGAGCCTCTCATGATGCCCCAGAGCGACCCCTCCGCCAACATCGCGATACCCGAGCTCCCCGAAGGGCTGAAGGGGCTGGAGGAGATCGCGCTCAATCTCTGGTGGACCTGGAATCCCAAAGGCAAGAATATCTTCAAGCTCCTCAACCCCTATCTCTGGAAAGAGAGCGGCCACAACCCGATCGAGATGCTCAGGAAGATGCCCCGCCGCGAGCTGGAAGCCGCCTGTAACAACGCCCACTTCATGCGCGAGTTTCGCTACGCCTATGCGCTCTTTCACCAGTATATGGCGGACAAGACGATCTACAGCGACGAAGAGCCGCTCCCGATCGCCTACTTCTGCGCCGAATATGGCCTGCACCATTCGCTGCCGATCTATTCGGGCGGGCTGGGCTTCCTGGCGGGGGATATCCTCAAAGAGTCGAGCGATCTGGGGTTGCCGATGGTGGGGATCGGCTTCATGTACCCGCAGGGGTATGTGCGCCAGATCATCGGCAGCGACGGCTGGCAAAACGGCGCCAACGAGACGATCGACAAGGATGTAGCACCCATCGAGCGGGTGCTGGACGACTCGGGCGAGCATCTGGTGCTGCAGGTGCCCTTCATCGATCCGCCCGTATATGTCAGCGTCTGGAAGGTGAATGTCGGGCGGGTGACGCTCTATCTGCTCGATACCGACATCGACAAAAACGACCCCTGGGACCGGCAGATCAGCTCGCACCTCTACACCCCCGACATGAACCAGCGGCTGCGGCAGCAGATCGTGCTGGGGATCGGCGGATACCGGGTGCTGGAGGTGCTGGGGATCGAGTATTCGATCCTGCATCTGAACGAAGGGCATCCCGCATTCGCACTCTTCGAGCGGGTGCGCAGCTTCGTCGAGGAGGAGCGGATCTCGCTGGACGAGGCGATCGAGCGGGTGCGGGCGAGCTCGATCTTCACGACGCATACGCCTCTGCAGGCGGCGACCGATGTCTACAGCTTCGACATGATGAGCAACTACTTCCGCGAATACTGGCAGCGGCTGGGGATGGACAAAGAGCGCTTCATGCAGTTTGGGATCAATCCCGACGCACCTGCCGCGGGATTCAACATGACGGTGCTGGGGCTCAAAATGTGCGCCAACCGCAACGCCGTGAGCAGGAAGCACGGCGAAGTGACCAAAGAGATCTGGAAGAGCGTCTTCGCCCTGGAGCAGGCGCAGGAGGTCCCGATCGACTATGTGACCAACGGCGTGCATCTGCCGACCTGGCTGGGGGACGAGCTCTTCGAGACACTCGACAAGACGATGGGCGAGGGGTGGCTGCAGATGCAGGATCTGCCCGAGATCTGGGAGCGGATCGAAGAGCTGGACGATCAGACGATCTGGGATCTGCACTACGCTTACAAAGTGCGGATGGTCAACTTCATCCGCGAACGGGTACGGCGCAAATGGTCCGACGAAGGGATCGATCCGCTGGTCGCGATGGCGGAGGGGGTGATGCTCGATCCCGATGTCCTGACGATCGGCTTCGCCCGACGCATGACCGCCTACAAACGCCCCGATCTGATCCTGCATGATCTCGACCGGCTGGAGAAGATCGTCAACGACTACGCCAGACCGGTGCAGATCGTCTTCGCAGGCAAGGCACACCCCGCGGACAACCCGGGCAAGAAGATCCTCCAGCATATCTTCAAAACCGCGCAGGATCCGCGCTTTCGCGGGAGGATCGCCTTTGTGGAGGATTATGGCGAGGGGGTCGCCAAAGCGCTGGTGCGGGGCGTGGATCTCTGGCTCAACAACCCCAAAATCCCGATGGAGGCATGCGGTACCAGCGGGATGAAGGCGGCGATCAACGGCACGCTGCACTTCTCGGCGCTGGACGGCTGGTGGCCGGAGGGGTTTGATGGAAGCAACGGCTGGGTGATCGGAGGGGAGCGCTCCGACGATGCCGCGGATGCCGCCGCCCTCTACGACACGCTGGAGCGGCAGATCGTCCCGCGCTACTACGATGTGGGCGAAGAGGGGATCCCGCATGCGTGGATCGCGATGATGCGATCGTCGATCAAGAGCATCGCGCCGCATTTCAGCGCACGGCGGATGATGAAGGAGTATCTGCAGAAGTTCTACATGCCGGTCTCCCGCATCGTCATGCAGTATGAATCAACCAAACCAGAAGGAGAGAAATCATGAAAAAACGCATAGCTATCAACGGACTCGGACGCATCGGCAATCAGGTGCTCAGACACTATATCCACCGACTGCCCCAAAACTGCGAAATCGTCGCGGCGAACACCTCCAGCGTGGAGGATGCCGCCTATCTGCTCAAGTACGACTCGGTGCACGGCAGAGCCGATTTCGCGATCGAGACGCAGGGCAACGAGAAGCTGATCGTGGACGGACACGAGATCGCGATCGTCAGCAGCCACGATCCGCTCCAGCTGCCGTGGAAAGCGCTGGGGATCGACATCGTGCTGGAGTGTACGGGGCACTTCACCGAGGGGAGCGCCGCGGCGCAGCACCTCACCGCAGGGGCGAAGAAGGTGATCATCTCGGCACCCGGCAAAAATGTCGACCATACCTTCGTGCTGGGCGTCAATCAGGACGAATACGACGACGCGAAACACCATGTCGTCTCCAACGCCTCATGTACGACCAATTCGCTCGCACCCGCGATGAAGGTACTGGAGGAGCGCTTCGGCGTGGAGCATGCGATGATCACCACCACGCATGCCTACACCTCCAGCCAGACCACCGTGGACAAACGCGCCAAAAAGCGCCGCAGAGGACGCGCCGCCGCGGTCAATATCATCCCCACCACGACGGGTGCCGCGATCGCGACGACGGAGGTGATCCCCGCGCTGAAGGGCAAGATGGAGGCGATGGCGCTGCGGGTACCGGTGCCCGACGGTGCGATCACGGAGATCGTCGCACTGCTCAAAAAAGAGGTGACGGCAGAGGAGATCAATGCGGCCTTCGCCGAAGCGGCAGCGGGTGCGTTGGCGGGGGTGCTGGAGTTTACCACCGACGAGATCGTCTCGACCGACATCATCGGCAACCGCCACTCCAGCATCATCGACGGACTCTCCACCAGCGTCGTGGGCGGGCGCATGGTGAAGGTGATGGCGTGGTACGACAACGAATACGGCTATTCGCAGCGGCTGCTGGAGCTGGCCGACTATATCGCGGCGAAGATGGCGTAGATGGGCAGACTGATCCTGCTGCGCCACGGCCAGAGCCTCTACAACAAGGAGAACCTCTTCACCGGATGGACCGACATCGACCTGAGCCCGCAGGGGGTGGAGGAGGCGAAGCGGGCAGGGGAGCAGCTGCGCGAAGAGGGGCTCTACCCCGATGTCTGCTTCACCTCATGGCTCAAGCGGGCGATCCACACCGCACAGCTGGCGCTGGAGACGATGGCGTGGGAGCATATCGACTGCATCAAGAGCTGGAGGCTCAACGAACGCCACTACGGCGCATGGCAGCAGCACAACAAGAAGCAGATCGAAGAGGAGGTGGGAGAGGAGCGCTTCGTCGCGATCCGCCGCGGCTACGCCACACCGCCCCCGCCGCTGCAGGACGGTGACCCCCGCCTCCCGCACCACGACCCCAAATACCGCCGCCTCGACCCCGCACTCCTGCCCCGCAGCGAATCGCTGGAGATGACCGCCGATCGCACGATCAACTACTACTACCGCGCGATCGTCCCCCGACTCTGCGCGGACGAGACCGTACTCGTCAGCGCCCACGGCAACTCCCTGCGCGCACTGGTGATGGAGATCGAGCACCTCTCCCCCGAAGAGATCGT
>CAYLLC010000106.1:0-6943 GCA_964384355.1 uncultured Sulfurospirillum sp.
AGACTAATATAAGTTTACTTTATAGTTTATATGTTACAATACAAGAAGCGAGGTTATCATGAAAAGTTATAAGATAAAAAACATTGCCGGTTATCTTTCCAAAGCTTTTCTCAACAATCCCCTGACCAGTATCATCGCCGTCTCCATTCTGGTGCTGGGGTATCTCTCTTTGCAGATCATGCCGCGCGAAGAGGATCCGCAGATCGAGGTGAGCGGCGGTTCGGTGATCATCGCGCTTCCGGGCGCCTCTCCCAAAGAGATCACCAATGTCATCATCAAGCCGCTGGAGCGGAAGATCAGCGAGATCAAAGGGGTCGAAAACATCTACGGCACCGCGATGAACAATGTCGGCATGGTCAATGTCCAGTACTACATCGGAGAAGACCGCGAATCCTCCAACCTCAAGCTCTACGACAAAGTGATGCAGAATATGGATCATCTCCCCAAGGGGACGATGCCGCCGCTGATCAAACCCTTTGACATCGATATCGACATTCCGATTCTCACGGCCGCCTTCTACAAGCTGGAGGGCAAAGAGATCGACAATATCAAACTCTACAAAACGATACGCGAGCTCCAGCAGGAGATCAACGCCATCCCCAATGTCTCCAAAAGCACCCTCAAAGGCGCCAAGCGGCCGCAATTCAATGTCATGATCGATCTGGACAAACTCGCCGCCTACCACCTCTCTCTGGGGCAGATCGCGCAGGCGATCAGGATGATCTCCAAAAACGCGCCCGAGATCGATGCCCCGACCGACGACAACACGCTGATCGTCTTTGGCATGCGCAACGCGATCGAAGATATCGACGATCTCAAAAGCCTCATCGTCGCCCAGTACCGGGGCTCTCCGATCTACCTCAGAGATATCGCCGACATCCGCTACAGCTACGATATCCAGAACTTTCAGAAAGTGCTGTTGAGTTATCGCGAAGCCAACGAGACGGAAGGAGCAGAAGAGGAGGGTGCGCATGCGAAAATCCTCGGCCCCTTCAGAGATGCAGGCGATCAGATCACGCTCACCGTCGCCAAGCTCAAAGGGACCAATGCCGTGACGATCGCCGAAAAGGTGATCGAAAAGATCCGGGAGGCCAAAGAGGAGCTGCGAGCGCAGGGCGTAGGCTATATCATCACCCGAAACTACGGCGTGCGCGCCAACGAAGCGGTCAACGAACTGGTGCACCATCTGCTGATCACGATCCTCATCATCGCCTTTATCCTGATTCCGTTTCTGGGATGGCGGGAATCGCTGGTGGTGACGATCGCCGTGCCGATGATTCTGGCGATGACGCTCTTTATCGCCTACATGACCGATCAGACGATCAACCGCATCACACTCTTCGCGTTTCTGCTCTCGCTGGGACTGATCGTCGACGATGCGATCATCGTCATCGAAAATATCCATCGCCACATGCATCTGGAAAAAGCCAAAGAGCAGGATTACGACGAGCTGATCATCGAAGCGACGGATGAGATCGGCCCCTCGACCAATATCGCGACGATCGCGATCATGCTGACGATGATTCCGATGGCGTTTGTGGGTGGCATGATGGGGCAGTTTATGAAGCCGATCCCCCTCAATGTCCCGGTGGGGCTGGCGGTCTCGCTCTTCGTCGCTTATGTCTTCGCTCCCTATCTGGCCCGGAAACTGATCAAAAACATTCATGCCACGCCGGATAGCTGCGATACGCTGCAGCCGCCGCGCCTGAGCTTGCTGCGCAGAGTCATGCAGCCGGTCGTGCGTCTGGTAGAATCGATCAGGAAGTCGATTCGAGAGATCAAAAAGAGCAGTGCAGAATGGAAAAGATAGTCTACTGGATACTCCAGACCAGATGGCGCAAGCTGGGGGTGATCATGCTCGTACTGGCGGCGCTGGGCGGCGCGGTCATGATGCTGCCGACCAAGCTGGTGCTGGCGAAGATGCTGCCGGGTAAGAGTGCCAACACCTTCACGATCTATATCGATACGCCGACCAACAGCTCCATCGGGCAGACGGCGGCGGTCGCGGCGTGTGTGGGCAGGCATCTCAAGCGCGAAAAAGAGATCACCGATATCGAAACCTATCTCGGGCAGGGTGCGCCGCTCGACTATGCGGGGCTGGTCAAAGGGAGCGATTTCAAGCGCATGAAGTATCAGGCGGAGATCGTCGTCAACCTCACCGACAAGCATACGCGCGAAGAGCCTTCGTTCATGATGGTGCATCGTATCCGTCCGGTCATCCAGCAGGAGTGCGAGGCGGTCGTACCGGGCACGACGATCAAGTTTATCGAGATGCCTTCGGGCCCTCCGACGCTGGCGACGATCGTCATCGAGCTCTACGGCAAAGATGCCGCCCTGATGCGCGATACGGCCGAACGGGTAGCCGGTATCCTCAGAAAGACGCCGGGACTGGTAGATGTGGATGTCATGCAGGATACGATCTTTACCAAGTACGAACTGGTTCCCGACAAAGAGAAGATTCTGCGCAGTGCGCTGAGCGTGGAGCAGGTGAACAATATCCTCTATCTCGCCTTCAAAGGGATGCCCATCGCCGTCAAAAATACCCGAAACCAGCAGGATCAGATTCCGATCTTTGTGCGTCTGAGCGAGAAGTCGCACCGCTTCCGCCACAACTCCAGAGAGGCACTCGAAGAGAAACTCTCCTCTCTCAAGCTGATGAACCGCATGGGCATGATGATCCCGCTCAAAGAGGTGGTCGAGGTCCGTGCGGTGCCGTCGAGCCCGACGATCTTCAGAAAGAATCTGCGCGATATGGTGACGATCACGGCGGAGTGCGATATGGTGAGCCAGGTCTATCCGCTGCTCGATGCCAGAGACCGCATGCTAAAAGAGCTGACCGACGACTTCAATATCACCAAAGATCCCGGCATCTCGACCTATATGTTCGATCTGCATCTGAAACATCACCGCAGCGGAGAGAAGATGCTGCTGCGCTGGGACGGCGAGATGAAGGTGACGCTCGATACCTTCCGCGATCTGGGCGGGGCGTTTATCGCGGCGCTGGTGCTGATGTTTCTGCTGATGGTGGTCTACTACAAATCGTTTGCACTCAGTGGCATCGTGCTGGCGGGGAGCTTCCTCTCCATCATCGGGGTGATCACGGGGCACTGGATCACCGACAAGATCCAGCTCTACTTCACCGATACCAACTTTTTCCTGACGGCGACCTCGTTGATCGGCTTCATCTCGCTGATGGGTATCAGTGCGCGCAGTTCGCTGCTGCTGATCGACTTCTCACGCTCGCTGATCGCCAAAGGTCTGGAGAAGAAGCGGGCGATCGCCGTCGCGACCGCGACCCGCGCCAAACCGATCATGCTCACTGCCGTGGCGATCATCCTCGGCAGTCTGCTGCTGGCGACCGATCCGATCTTCGGCGGATTGGGTGTGGCGCTGATCTTCGGCAGTATGGCGGCGACGCTGGTGTCGCTCTTTTTCATCCCGGTGCTGATGGACAACACCGCGGCGATGGAGTGGCTGGAGAAGGAGCCGCAGGAGGATGAGGGCGCCTGATCGGGCTACTCCTTTTCGGAGTGTTTCCTTTTTCTCTCTTTGGCTTTTTTGAAAGGATCTCTTCTCGTATCGTAGTTGATGTCGATTTTGGCGTACATGCCGGGATAGATAGGCAGCTCCTCGTCGTGTCTGAATTTGACGCGGATCGTGAAGGTGTGCGCCATCGGGTTGGCGCCGGGGACGATCGATTTGATGACGCCGGCGGTTTTGTATCGGATGGAGGGGATCGTGACGGTGACTTTCTGGCGTTTGTAGACTTTGAGCAGATCGGATTCGGCGATCTGCGCTTCGATCTCCAGATGCTTCAGATCGACCAGTACCATCGCCAGCATACCCGGCACGATGAGGTCTCCGACACGGATACGCTTCTGGACGATGATGCCGTCGTTGGGTGCTTTGACTTCGAGATAGTCGGAGATGGTGGCGATCTGCTTCACTTTGACGGCGGCATTTTTGACCAGCGCGCGGGCAGCTTCGAGCCCTGCTTCGACATTTTCGGCGGTGATGTCGAGGTTTTGGATGCTGAGGGTGTCGTCACCCTTTTTCAGATTGAGCAGCTTCTTCTCCCTGCGGATGCTGTCGAGTCTGGTGCGGTACATGTTGACCATGATCTGCGCCTGTTCGAGTGCCAGATCGGCCTGGTTTTTGAGGATGTCGAACTCCGCAGACTCCAGCTCGAAGAGGGTGTCTTCGCGGTAGACTTTGTCACCGACTTCGAAATTGATGCGTTTGACATAGCCCATATAGCGGGCGCCGATCATCTTCTGATTGTCCGATACGACGGTACCCGTGACGGAAAATCTCGAAGCATGCAGAAACGACAGCAGCATCAGAAAAACGAATAGTACTTTGCCCATGACCACTCCTGAAAAGTTGATACGATATTATAACATAATTTTATAGATATGTATCGAGCCTGCGAAACCATCCATCGCGCCACCGTGCTTCGTGACGACTCGGCGGGGCGTTTCGGATGCGGCGGTCGAGGAGTTTTTTCGCGCAGGCGACGAAGGCTTGGGGTGTGGGAGAGGGCATGCAGAGCAGCACATCGCGTAGCCCCCAGCCCTCTCCGTTGTAGCGCTCTTTGGGGTCGGTGCCGTCGCCTTTGAAGTTGCGATAATCGACGAGGATATAGCGGCCCTGCGGCGTCTTTGCGAGGGTGCGGTAGTTGGTGAGGAGTCTCGTGCGATCTTGTTGGCTGAGTCTTTTCAGCATACGGGGGAGTGCGTCGTCGAGCCGTTTGAAGAGGAAGTCGGCTTGCAGCGGCATCGTCTCCTGCAGCAGTTTGCGCAGGGTTTGGCTGCGCGGATCGGAGTACATCTCGCGCGGGGTGTGCCAGGGTGCGCTGCCATGCAGCCACTCGGGGAGTGTGACATGCCGGTGCTGCAGATAGCGCACCAGCTGCGGGAAGCTCTCCCCGAATCGCGCATGTACACCTTCGGGATACCAGATGAAGTGCCCGATCCCCAGAGAGGGGAAGGATTCGCCCCGGTTCCAGTGGATCAGATATTTCGGATTGGCGGCGCACTCGTTGCGGTAGATCTTCCATGCGATCGTGTCGCGGGAGAGCCCCGTACCATAGAGCATGCCGCCCAGCAGGAGCAGTATCAGGAGACGGATCGGATACTCCATGCGATTGTTTCGCCGGCGAACATCGGCACGACATCGCCATATTTCTCAGGCACCACAAACGGCTTCTTCTCCAGCGTGACGCGCTTGGCGGGCGGGGTGTAGCCGTAGATGATCTGTGCATTGTCGCTGACGAAGGCCTGCAGATTCTCCAGCTTGTCGTGCCGCTCGAAGAGTTCCGCCAGCGCCTGAAGCGCGATCGGCGCGGTAAAGACCCCCGCCGCACAGCCGCATGCCTCTTTGGCGTGTCTGGGATGGGGGGCGGAGTCACTGCCGAACATCACCTTGGGGTGGGCGTCGAGCGCCACTTCGAGCAGCGCTTCTCGATCTTCGGGGCGTTTGGCGATCGGCTTGCAGAAGAGGTGGGGTTGGAGCATGCCGCCGGCGACTTCATCCAGCGTGATGAGCAGATGGTGCAGCGTGATCGTGGCGTAGAGGTTTGCGTGTCGCTCCAGTGCCGCGACGCTCTCTTTGGTCGTGATATGCTCCATCACGATTCTGAGGTCGGGAAATCGGGTCGCCAGATCTTCGTACACGGGGACGAACTCCTTCTCGCGGTCCATCACGAAGCCGTTGCTCTCGCCGTGGATCAGCAGCGGGATCCCCAGATCGCTCATCGCCGTCAATGTCGTGGAGAGGGCGTCGCTGTCGATCGTGCTCACGCCTCCTTCGGAGTTGGTCGTGATACCGGCGGGGTAGAGCTTGATCGCGGCGATATGCTCTCTGGCGCACTCCAGAAAGGCGTAATCGTAGCTCTCCTGAAAGAAGAGCGTCATCAGCGGCTCGAAACGCTCCTCCCCGATCGCTTCGAGGATGCGGGATCTGTAGGCATCCACCGCTTCGATCGTCGTGATGGGCGGAACGAGATTGGGCATGATGATCCCCGCAGCGAAGGTCTGCGCCGAAAGCGGCGCGACGGTCCTGAGCATCTCGCCGTCGCGCAGATGCAGGTGCATATCGAGAGGAGAGTCTAGAGTGATGTGCATGAAGCGTCCTTGTGGTTTTGTCGCTGCTATTATAGCGAAATGTGCGGTAATAAACTGGGTAGCGTCTGCTTAAGGTTGAACTAAAAGTCTATATGTATAATAGTGATACATATATATAAAAGGCATATCGATGAAGAGTGTAAAAGTACGTAAAAATTTCATCTTTGAGAAAGAGGTCGTCGAAAAGGCGCAAAAACTTCTCTATACCCAGCACAAAAATCTGACCGAGGCGATCAATCTCTACTTCAAAGCGATCGTCAAAGAGCCTTCGCTGCTTGACGAGATAGAGAAGCATGCAAAGAAGCGCACCGGATCGTTCGTCGGTATGCTGGACGGTAAGATAGGCGATGAAAGCTACAAAGAGCTGAAAAAAGAGGCTCTTGCGCAAAGCGATCTCTGATGCGTATCTTTCTGGATGCAAATATCTGCCTCGATCTGCTGGATACCACACGATCGACATCGGCAGCTTCCATAGCATGGTATATGCAGCACAAAGACGACAGCTCGCTTCTGTTTTACTTTTCGGGAGATTTTATTACCACTTTTTACTATATACTCACGGAGCGGAAAAGAGTGCAAGCCGATACGGTGATAGCGGCCATCGATGCACTGGCTGCGGAAATAGAACCCTTCTATCTGAATCATGCAGACTTTCAGGCGGCTAAGGAGAGCTTTTTCGCCCGAAAAGCAGATGATTTTGAGGATCTGATGATCCTCCACTCCGCGCTTCGGGCGAAGTGTGACAGATTTTTGACCGGCGATCGAAAACTGCTCGATTTGGGCATGTTACAGGGGATGCGGATAGAGGGCGTGTAGTT
>CAYLLC010000107.1:0-6688 GCA_964384355.1 uncultured Sulfurospirillum sp.
AAGTGGATTGAGACTTGTATGCCATGATGCTCCTTTGTTTGCCATATTTCATGAGAGACCCGATTTAAGGGGATTGTCCTTGCCGCTTTGCTCCTGCGGTGGCAACTTTCTGTGCATCGGGGGCAAAAGATGAAGTAATTTCGTAACATATCGCGACAAAATGGAATCCAAAAGTGTACATTTTCTCCAAATATCCAAATATATACCGATAGTACGGATATAGAGACGACACAAAGGATTCCTCATGAAAAGACTTCAGAGATATTTCATACCCTTGGCAAGCATCGCCCTCGTAGGATGCGGTGGCGGTGGTTCGCAAGTGCATGGCAATGCGACGATCAAATTGCACATTGCGACGGCACACCAAACCTCCGTGCGCACCAGAGGCATTCAGCAAGAGAGCACCTTCCCCACTTCGGAAGCGACCTCCATCGCCTCAGGCCAACCGGATGAGATGGATATCTACATCAAATCCATCAAATTGAAGCAAAAAGATGGTCCCGATCGATACATCTACAAAGAGGATCATCCCAAACCTTTGACGATTCACAACGGAAAAGTGGATATTTCGGGGCTGTTTCAGGCGCAGGTGAGCAAAAAGGAGTGTTTCTACGACGATCATGAACGCATCACCTACGACGACAAAGACGCCCTCGTCCTCAAAGAGGGCAATACCACCATCATCAAAGAGCACGACGAAAACGGCACGACGCTGGCGACGTTCACGTGCGATATCACGAATACCAAAGAGTTCAATATCCCCGCCACCTCCTACACCGATGTGATCGTGGAGTATAGCAGAAGAGCCAAGATCAAGGGATGCGTGGAGGCGACATTCAGCTCCTATGGGACCAAAGAGGGGATCGGCGGACACCACAAATACTGCACACAAGCGGATAAATCGAGCTTTTCGGGTATCGTTACGCAAAACAGCGATTTCGAAAACAAAACCCCGCAGCTGATGGACGTGGATCTGAAAATCATCGATAACGGGGTCTCGACCGATCCAAACGAAACGTTCGAAGCCTATTATACGATCCCCGACGGCGGTATCACGCTCCAGGAGGGCAAAAAGAGCGACTTGACGCTGCTGTTCGATCTCAATAGAATGCTACGCTATTTCAACGACGGCCGAGACGACAATCAACCCACCAACCCCCATGCACCCACCGGGATGACCTACTTTTTCACCCTCAATCTGGACAGAGGCGCTGCGGCTTATGCCTTCGTGGGAGAGGTCGGGAAGATCTATGGCTACAAGATGGTCGCACAGGCGTGTTCGGAGGATCTTCAGAAAGTGGGCGATGACTATGTCTGCCCCGAAAACGCGATCGGAGAGAGCGTTCCACTCTGGATGACCTCCATCTACAGTCAAAACGGCACCCATATGGTCACCAATTTCATGCCCGACGACAACAATGACTGGACCATCGTCAAAGGTACCGCAAGCGGTGAGGAGGCCATCCGCGACAACAGTGACGGAACCTTCGACATCACCTACACTTTGGGAACCGACGAGGATGGCAGGGAAGTGAATGGAACGATCCTGCACTTCAAACATGCCCAGCACGTAGGAGACGAAGTACACGGTGCCACATTTGAGGGATTGAGCCTGACGAACTCAATGTCCGATCGCCCCAAAGGAAAAATCTTCGCCCTGCGTAAACTATAATATGGGAAGAGGCACTACCGCCTCTTCCACACCGACTTCTCTTTTGGCCGGAGCGCTTTTCTCACCTTAGAGAGGAGCGGCTCTTTGGCGACGAAGGTGCCGTGGTAGCGCTTTTCGATCTGCGCTTTGTAGGCCTGGAGTTTCGCTTTTTCGGCGTCGGTTTTGGGCGGCTGGAAGAGGTAGGCCATCCCGCTCGTGTCGTGTCGGCGGCGCTGGTGCGATTCGATGTAGATCTTGTTCGAGATCCGCTTGAGTGCGCCGTTTTGGAGCTTGTAGATCTCGATCCCCGCACCGAAGGGGGCGTCTTTTTTGGTTCGGATACGATCCCAGAGGTGGTAGAGGATGAGTCTGTCGCCTTTGACCTCGTAGGTGCCTCTCTCAAAGCTCTTGCCCGAGCAGCCTCCGGTCTTGTCCTCCAGTACGAGGGTGTGCAGATAGTGCAGATTCTGCGCCTCGTCTTCGATGTAGAAGCGGGCGGAGATCCCTTTGCTGTCGTAGAGGTCGTAGGGCTCCCGGAGTACCAGCAGCGCATGATCTCCCAGCGTGATGCGCTCCCAGCTGCCCGCAAAAAGCATACTGCAAAGGAGCAAGATCGATCCGAGTGCTCTCATGAGATGCTGTCTAACTTCTCTTTGACCAGTTGGTTCACCACTTTCGGGTTGGCTTTGCCGCCGGTGGCTTTGAGGACCTGCCCGACGAAAAAGCCCATCAGTCTGCTGTTGCCCGCTCTGTATTTCTCCAGATTTTCGGGGTTGTCCGCGATCACCTGATCGATGACGGGCAGGATCTGTGCGGGATCGCTGATCTGCACGAGCCCTCTTTTTTCGACGATCTGCGCCGGTGCTTCGCCGCTTTTTGCCATCTCTTCGAAAACCTGTTTGGCGATCTTGGTGGAGATCAGCTCTTCGTCGACCATTTTGACCAGCTGTGCGATATGCTCGGGGGCAAACTTCAGGGCTTCCTCTGCAATTTTGAGCTCTCTGGCGACTTCGTTGGCGACGATATTGGCGATGTTGACGGCGCTCTCATGCAGTTTCAGCGCCGCTTCGAAGAAGCCGGCGAGCCGCTCGTCGCGTGCGAGGATATCGGCGACCGCATCGCCCAGCCCCAGCTCCTGGGTATAGCGTGCGTAGCGCTTCTGCTCGGCTTCGCTCATGGGGGCGGTCTCTCCCTCTTTGTGCTGCGGCGCTTTTTTCTCGGGTCTGGCGGGGCTTGGGGCGCTCTTTTTCACCTTCTTCGCCCAGGAGTCTTTGAGCGATACGATCCTGTTGAAGACCGGCGCATCGTCGCGGTAGTCGATCGGATCGGCGTAGAAGTACCCCTCCCGCTCGAACTGATACCGCTCGTCGGGCTTTTCGGTGATGACGGCGGGCTCGATCATGGCCCCTTTGACGATCTGCAGGGAGTCGGGGTTGAGATCCTCCATCCCCTGGGGAAATTCGCTCTTGTAGAGGCGGTCGTAGAGGCGCACTTCGATCTCTCTGGCGTGTCCGGCTTCGACCCACTGGATCGCGCTTTTGACCTTGATGCCGCTGCTGTCCTGTCCGCTTCTGGAGTCGGGGTAGTACTCGGCCCTGATCTCGACGATGTTGCCCCCGGCATCTTTGATCACCTCTTTGCAGCGGATGATGTAGGCGTATTTGAGCCGTACGGGCTGCTCGGGCGTGAGGCGATAGTAGCCTTTGGGCGGATGCTCGCTGAAGTCTCCTCTGTCGATGTAGATCTCTTTGGCGAAGGGGAGTTTGCGGCTCCCCTCTTTGGGGACGTCATGCGGATAGTAGGGGGCTTCGATCTCCTCTTCGCCTTCGTAGTTTTCGATCGTGACCTTCAGCGGATGCATCACGCACATCACGCGGGGGACTTTGGTGTTGAGATCGTCGCGGATCGCGTACTCCAGCTGCGCCACATCGACGACGGAGTTGGCTTTGGCGATGCCGATCTGTTCGCAGAAATTGAGGATCGATTCGGGGGTGTAGCCGCGGCGTCTGAGCCCCGCGATGGTGGGGAGTCTGGGGTCGTCCCAGCCGCTCACCGCACCCGTCTCCACCAGCTCCAGCAGTTTGCGCTTGCTCATGACGGTGTAGTTGATGTTGAGTCTGGCGAACTCGTACTGATAGGGGCGCGGCGGTCCGAGCCGAAGCGTATCGAGTATCCAGTCGTAGATCTCGCGGTTGTTCTCGAACTCCAGCGTACAGAAGGAGTGGGTCACCCCCTCGATATAGTCGGAGAGGCAGTGGGCGAAGTCGTACATCGGATAGATCTTCCACGCGTCGCCCGCTCTGAAGTGGTGCGCATGACGGATACGGTAGAGGAGTGGATCGCGCATCTTCATGTTGGGCGAGCTCATGTCGATTCTGGCGCGCAGCACATGCGCCCCGTCGGGAAATTCACCCTTTTTCATACGCTCGAAGAGATCGAGATTCTCCTCGACGCTTCGCTCGGCGTATTCGCTGCGTCTGCCCGGCTCCGTCACCGTCCCGCGGTAGAGGCGCATCTGCTCTTCGCTGAGGCTGTCGACGTAGGCTTTGCCCATCTTGATCAGCTCCACGGCGTAGTCGTAGAGCCGGGGGAAGTAGTCGGAGGTGTATTTCACCCCGTCATCCCAGGCAAATCCCAGCCACTGCACCGCATCTTTGATCGCTTCGACATATCGGGTATCCTCGGTGGTGGGGTTGGTATCGTCCATCCGCAGATTGCACCGCCCGCCGTAATCTCTGGCGATGCCGAAGTTGAGCGAGATCGATTTGGCGTGTCCGATATGGGGGAAGCCGTTGGGCTCGGGCGGGAAGCGCGTGACGACCTCCTTGTACTTGCCCGATTTCAGATCCGCTTCGACGATCTTGCGTAAAAAATCCTTCTTTTTGTTCATGGTACGTGAAAACCTTTTTATTTTATAGCTTTTAGTTTGGGTTTATTTTAACGCAAAAGTGCTTATTGTGAGGATGATTTTGGGAGGAGGGAGTGAACGCTTGAGATCTGTAGCGCTCCAAATAGCCTCGCAGTGGCGGAGATAGCGCCACCACTGCGAAACGGTATCAGTTGGCTGCAGCTGTTTCGTAGCTGTAGTTGTAGACTCTGTCCGGTTTGTCGGGATTGTCGCTTTTGCGCTCGATTCTGATGACTCTGCCCTCCTGATCGTAGGTGTAGGTTTCAGTCAGCTGCCCGACACCCTCGGCAGGATCGGCATAAGTTTCGCGTGTCGTTCTGGTCGCTACTCTGCCGTCGGCATCGTAGGTGAACGATTGGTAAAAGGTGCCATCGAGGGTGATCGTTTTGATCTGATCGGTATCGCCTATATAGGTGTGCGCATAGACTTCCGTCTTCTCTTTTTTCAGGTCGTAGCTGTTGTCTGCATAGTTTTTGCGATACTCTTGGTAGTGCTTGGTCATCGTCGTCTTTCTGCCCAGATCGTCATAGAGATAGGTGAAGGTCTCTACCCCTTTGATTCCCCGGTGTCGGAATGTTCTGCTCGCCAGTTCGCCTCTGTCGTTGTAGGTATAGACGGTATGGGTACTGCTTGCATAGGCGTGTTGCTCGATTTTTTGCCCTTGTGCGTTGTATTTGTATGTGAGGAGTCTGGTATATGTGCCGTCATCTTTGCGTTTTTGCTCTTCGATGATGTTGCCGTTCGCATCGGTGATGCGTCTGTAGTCGTAGCTTTGGAGATCCGGAGGTGTGATCTCTCCGCCCGTGACGGTCGTGACGATATCCGTGACGGTAGGATAGTCGCCGCCCCAATCTTTGTCATAAACCTCTATCATCGTATTGATCTCTTTGGCATCGCCGAGGATCTCTTCCTGAAGCTGGAAGAGTCCGTCCAGTGTGAGCGACGCCATGCCGCCTTTGTGTACCAGCAGCTCATTGTCAAAGCTTCGCACCGCTTCCCACTTCCATGCATCGTCGGCATCCGGCTTGTATTTGAAGATCGTACCGTCTTCTATCAGATAGTCCGCTCCGAAGATCTCCCAGCCGTTTTCGCCGGTGAAGCCCGTACTCTTGTCGTTGTCGGTATCCATGAAGTACTGGTAGTGTTTGACACTCGTCGGGAGCCCCTGATAGAAATCGACACGCACATCGAATCCGTCGAAAGCACCGTGGTTTTTGATGGTAGAATCGACGAACCATGACCAATCCTTCTGGATGCTGACCACTCTGCCCAGAGCCCGGGTATCATGCGGTTGTGCCGTCGCCGTATCGGTTGTCGAAGCGTTTGAACCGCATCCCGTAAAGAGTGCCGTCGCCAGAAGTGTGCTGAGTGTCAAGAGTGTCGATTTCATCATCTGTCCTTAATTTGATATTGTATTTACAGCGTAGTAAATAAAATTTATTTTGTCAAGTAAAACTTACTTTATAAATTAATATTTATTTAAAAGTTCCGATTTGTAGCAGATATTGCGGCGGCGATAAAATAATAGCAGACGCTTTGTGCTATGATTTGACAAAAAGGAGACAAGATGAGAGCACTGCCCGAACGACAAGCGACCCTGCAGACCGAGAGGCTGCTGCTGCGCCCGCTGCAAGAGCGAGATGCGGAGCGTATCAGCATGATTGCCGACGATGCCGAGCTGGTGCGTTATATGTCCGATTCCCTGCCGCATCCCTATACGGTAGCGCATGCCGTCGCGTTTATCGCAGCTTCGCATCGCGACTATCGGGAGCAGGAGGATATCGAGTTCGCGATCACACTGCGGGAGGATGAGAGCCTCATCGGTCTCCTCGGGATGGACCTCAATACCAAAGACGACCATGTCACGCTGGGGTACTGGATCGGCAAGCCCTGGTGGGGCAGGGGATATATGAGCGAAGCGGTGCGGGAGATCGTGCGATACAGCTTCGAAGAGCTGGAGCTGCACCGGGTCGCCTCCCATCACTTCCATCCCAACACCGCCTCGGGCAAAGTCCTCCAGAAGGCGGGGCTCAAATATGAAGGCAGACGAAAAGAGCACTACAAAAAGGGCGATCGCTTCTTCGACATCATCGACTACGGCGTCGTGCGCAGCGAATGGGAGGGGTAGC
>CAYLLC010000108.1:0-2971 GCA_964384355.1 uncultured Sulfurospirillum sp.
AAGTTTGCTGGTGACATTCGGATTGTAAGCCGGGGAGTCAGGATCACCTGACTCCGTGTCTCAATCGGTCGGCAGCGCGTTGATGATCGCCTGACCGAAGTACTCCCGACCCGGGACATTGGGATGGGTATTGTCGCCGTAGGTCCATTTATGGTTATAATCCACACCCGGCTCTACCGCAAGTATTCTATTGAAGAAATCGACAAAAAACCACCCATGCTTCTGTGCAAGCATCTGCCCCTTTTCTCTGTATCCCAGTAGTCTGCGCGGTGTATATCCCCCACTCGTGTAGGGATCGCCTTTGGCAGGATCGTAATAGTTCGGGACACCCGAAGTACCGATGCCGGTGACCACGGCATGCCCGACACCGCTCTCTACCGCCTGGACGACCTTTTCCACACGACTTTCCCAATCTGCGATACTTTTGATGCGACACACTCTCGCGATATCTGCAGGCACGCTATCCACCTCATGGCTCTGCTGACCGGCGTAGGACACGATCTTCTCCAGTGAGATATCACGCCCGCTGCTGGGACTGCCGACGATCCCTACCACCATATTCTGGATGTCACCCTGATAATCTCCCATGATCACGACATCACCTTTGGATACCGTGACATTCCGTGCCACACGGATGCTTTTTCCATTGGCCGTGAAGGCGACAGGATCTTCGACGATCCAGCGGTTGGTACTCGGTGCATCCAGATCAGGATTGGATTTCAGCGCAAGCTCTTTGGCCCATGTTTTCGCGTCGTTGGTGCCCGACTCGAAGATGAAGAGATCTGGATCGAAAGCGATGATATCTTTGACGGTCGAATTGGCATAGGTACCGTTCTCGGTTTTGCGCAGGAAATCAGACGCTTCGAAGCCACCCACACCGGCATTCTGAAACCAATACATATGGTTGGTGATGAAGTTGAGATGCAGCGCACCCTGCAGCACTGTCAGTTTGAATGTGTGGGGTTGGTTCTGCACTTTCCAGATTTTGACCGCTTTGGGGTTGTTTGCGCGAAACGCTTTGTAAAAATCGGTATTGCTATCGTCGAAACTCTTTTTGACCGGCAGATAATCGCCCGATGGAATCGTATAGTCATAGCTCTGTCCATCCACCTCCATGCGTACTTTGGTATTCTGATCCGAACTCCCATAGACGATCGCAATCTCATCGGACGCTTTCAAACTTCCGGAGATTTCTGTACCCTGATTGTAGACTTTGATCTTGCCCTGATAACTCATCGGCTCATCGATCGTATCATCCGCCTGAGCCAGCTCGTTCGGTCCGATCGTATCGGCGATATTCTCCCGAAAATAGCGCTCTACATACCCGACATAGGACTTTTCACCCAGATAGCCCGGAGCATCTTCTCCCTGATATTCGACATTGCCATGCGTGATAGAACTGCCTGCGACAGAGATTCTCGAGTATTTGAACTGCTGTCCGCTCTGACCGCCGCCACCGGATGAACCGCCACCTCCAGAAGATCCGGAAACGACCGATGAACCACCGCCGCCGCACCCCTGCAGCAGTAACAGAGAAGCGAATACCATATAGAGAGAAAACCGATAAAAATGTCTTATTTTCATAATAAAAATGTTCCACCTTGTGCAAAATTCAGATATTATAGCATACAAATCGGTTTTTTTGACGATGTTTTTAAAAAAAGGAGTAGTTTTAAAATATATTCTATTTTTTATAATGTAAATTCATTCTGCACACTTTTTGCCCGTTCCAGCCCTTTGAGTGTCAATCGCGATCCTTCGACATACCCCTCGTCTCTAAGCTCTTTGAGCAGTTTTTTCGCCTCTTTGAGGGTGAACATCCCCGTCTCTTCGAGCTTCAGCAGCACATCCTGCAGCGTCTCGTCCGCTTCACGGGTGTAGATACCCAGCAGCAGCACGCGCTTTTCGATTCGCTCCATCTTCGCCTCTTATACCGGTTTGACCACGACCATGATGACGATGATGATCATCAGCAGTGTCGGTATCTCGTTGTAAGCACGGAAGAACTTCCCGCTTCGGGTGCACTTGCCCTCGCGCAGACGCTTCTTGAAATAGCCCAGACTGAAGTGGTAGGCGATCAGCAGCGCCACTGCCGTCAGCTTGATATGCAGCCAGATCCCGCTCTGGAAAAGCGCAGGATTGAGATAGATCATGAGCAGTCCGCTCAGCAGTGTCGCCCAGAGTGCCGGTACGCCGATGAAGTGGTAGAGCTTCTCCTCCTGTATCTCGATCACATCGGTAAAACATGCACCGTTTCGCTCGTGTTCGCGATGATAGACATAGAGACGCGGCTGATAAAAGAGCATCGCCATCCACGATACAAACGACATGACATGAAATGCCAGCACCCAGTTATAATACGCCATCAATTCTCCTTCTTCACCGGTCTGTAAAAGGTCACACCGGCGATATTTTCCGTCTCTGCGCGCCCCTCTTCGACGAGCGCTTCCAGACGCTTTTTCGCAAGCGGCGAGAAGAGATATTCGACATCGGAGAGACTCTGCGGGCGTCTTGCGAGCGTCGACAGAATCTCCTCCTTCGTGAAATCGACGCGCTGCTTCGGCCGCTCTTTGTGCATGATCGATATATTGTGATTGCCCAGATGGTGACGCAGTGCTTCGAGTTTTTCCGTAGAGACCCCTTCGACGCGATATGCCGGAGGACGGTCGATCGTCCCCAGATCGACGCGGTCGGGACGGACACGATCGAGTACCTCGCGAATCGCCTCCATCTCTTCAGGCGTGTCGTTGATCCCCGCGACGACCAGAATCTCGATAATCAGACGCTTGTCGTATCGCTTCCGAAAAGCCTCCATCCCCTCCACGATCTTCGCGATATCGACCGAGCGGTGCGGGCGATCGATCTTTTTGAAGCAGTGCGGCGTCGCACAATCGAGCGAGAGTTTGACGATATCGATCTTCTTCAGTGTATCCTGCACTCCGGTGTCCGAAATCGTCGAAGCGTTGGAGAG
>CAYLLC010000108.1:3071-6611 GCA_964384355.1 uncultured Sulfurospirillum sp.
GACAAGCCAAATCGACGCGACGCTACCGGACCAAAAATATATCTATACATAGCCGAAGCATACTACAATCTATGTAAAAAGCGACTTTTTCATCCTCTTTTATGCTATCATGTAATTAATCTGCCAGATAAAGGATGCCTTATGAAAACGCTTTTACTGATTATGACGCTGCTCCTCTCATCACTGCATGCCCAGACCGCCCTGCTCCTGCACAAAGGGTGGCAGCTGATCGGCTCGACCGCCCCGATCGGCGATATGCAGATATTCGACCCTTCGCATGTCGAGCAGGTATGGCGATACAGCGCCGACCGGCAGCAGTGGGAGGGCTACTCCCCCGATCCGACACTCGCCCGTAAGATCAGCGCGCAGGGCTACCGCACGATCGGCAGACTGGAGAGCTGGCACGGGTTCTGGATCAAGAGCCGGGATGAGTGGGTGCTCACCCTCCCCGACGATCAGCCCACCGATGAGAACATCACCCTCCGGAAGGGATGGAATCTCATCTCGCTGCCCGTCAACAGCGTCGTCTCTCCGCACATCTTCGACGGTCACACCGTCTGGAAATATGCCCCAAGAGAGGGCTGGGAGCTCTTCGATCCCGACGGAGACGAGACCTATCCCGCCATCACACACATCACCAACGCCGACGGTATCTGGGTCAAATCGGACAAAAAAGAGACTATCTCCACCCTCACCGATGCCGCGAAACTCCACAACTTCAAAAATCTCGAAACGATGGAAGCCTACATCAAAGATATGCTCCTCACCCACCGCAGGCCGTGGATCGGATACTACCCGCTCACGGGCGAACCCGGAATCGCCTATGCAGAGGGCGGTGCGACGGGAGTATCCGACAGCGCCGACACTGCCAATGCAGCACCCGGGTCCAAAGCCGGAAACACCTCCGATACCAACATACAGGAAGCAGGCGTCGACGAAGCGGATATCCTCAAGCATGACGACACCTACATCTACTATCTGAGCCGGGCTGACAGAGAGAGCAGAATCCATATCAACACTTTTGCACGCATCGCACAGGGCCTGACCAAACCAATCGCCACCATCGACCCCCAGGCATACACCACCGACATCTACCTGACGGGAGAGAGGCTGATTCTCCTCGCCAGAGACCTAAACGACCAGATCGACAAACCCCTGCCGCCCCAAAAGCGCATGACGGCACGCCGCTTTTTCACCCCTGATTCGATCGTGGAGATCTACGATGTCAGCGATCCGCTGCATGCGACCCGCACCGCCCGATTCGAAATCGAAGGTGCCATCACCCAGAGCCGTCTGACGGGAGGCAAGCTCTACCTCATCACGCAGTTCGACCCCATTATCTATACCACCTACCCCAAAATCTATGTCGACGCGCCCGAGTGCAGGGAGTTTTTCACACCGCAGCCGGTCATGGGCATCGCCACCGCCGTCGGCAGCGACGAACCGACACAGACCACCTCCCCCGGGCCCGCACCGCAGGCGTATCAGAAATACGCCAGATGCTACCAGCTCCGCCAGGATAGCGACGGTCGCCTCTTTCGAAATGACTACGATCACCCGAAAATCATCGATGCCCATCTGCTCCCCTACTACACCAAAGACAAAACAGACAAAACGATACTCATCTCCCCCGAAACACTCTATGTCTCGGACAAAAAAGATCAGCAACCCGTCATCACCACCGTCTCACAGATCGACATCGCATCGGAGCAGCTGACCAAAACCGCTTCGGTCATGGGCTACAACGACACTGTCTACGCGTCGCGACAGGCACTCTACCTCGTCTCCACCCAATACCCCTCCTACTACCGCTACGACCGATACCGCGAGCGCTCCGCCATCTATCGCATCGCACTCGGTGACCGGATGGGCTACGACGCATTCGGCTTCGTCGACGGTAAGCCGGTCAACCAGTTCAGCCTGAGCGAATACGACGGCTATCTGCGCATCGCCACCACCAGCGGCAACAGCTGGCAAAACAACACGATCAACACCCTCTACACCCTCAGCCCGATCGACCACACCCTCCTCATTCAGGGCGTTCTCAGCGGCCTCGGCAAAACCGGCGAGAGGATCCGGGCCGTGCGCTTTCTAGGGGACAAGGGCTACATCGTCACCTTCAGACAGACCGATCCCTTCTATACCCTCGATCTGAGCGATCCGCTCCATCCGAAAAAAGCTGGAGAGCTCAAAGTCGACGGCTACTCCGCCTACCTCCACCCCATCGGTGAGCATCTGATACTCGGCTTCGGGCGCGACGCCACACCGGAGGGGCGCCTGCTCGGGCTGAAAATGGAGCTCTTCGATGTCAGCGATCTGACCCATCCTCAGACGCTCGACAGCTACACCCTCGCGGGCGGCTACACATCGAGCGAGATCGAGCGGAACCACAAAGCCCTCGCCTACCGCCCCGGCGACAATCTCTTCGCCTTTCCCTATACCGCCTATAATGGCCCCAGCATCCAGAACATGCACAATCTGCTGGGTATCTTTCAGGTCGAAAACGACCGTATCACCCGCTACCTGCCGCCGCTACAGGCCGCCACCAATACAACCTACCTGCGCAGAGGATTGCTTTTCGACCAGAGCGGCGAGACCTACATCGCCTTCATCAGCGACGGTACGATCAGCTACACCACACTATCCCGACTGACAAAGGAGACCAGATGAGAACGATCATGATAGCGACCCTGCTGCTCTGGCTCGCCGGATGCGGCAGCAACGGCAGCGACACACAGAAGCGACCGCCTGCATCACCGCAGACACACGACAGCGCCAAGACACCGCCCGCCGTACCGGTGATAGAGTAGCCGCATGAGAGAGCTGCTCTTCGGATACGCGGTGATCGGTTATCTGGCGGCAATGGCGACGCTCACCTTTCTGATACTGTGGGTCTATCCGTGGGCCTTCATGCCCCTGACCGTGGACCAAGCCTACATCAAGCTCGACGCCGACCCCTGGCTCGTCGATACCCTCCTGCTGCTGCTCTTTGGGGCGCAGCACTCCCTGATGGCACGCCCTTTCGTACAGGAGAAGCTCTTCGCCGGTCGCAGCGAAGCCTTCAAAGCCGCCACCTACACCCTCGCCTCTGCACTCGCGCTGCTGATCCTCTACCTCTTCTGGCAGCCGATCACCACTATGCTCTGGGAGTTTCAGGATGGTATCGGATACTGGCTGCCGACCCTGCTCTATATCCTCGGCTGGCTCTTCGCCTTTGTCGCGACATTCATGATCGACCACTTCGCACTCTTCGGACTGCATCAGGGGTACCGCCGGCTGCGGAACATCCCCGAACCCGAGCCGCACTTCCAGACCAGAGGATTCTACCGATACATGCGCCACCCTATCCAGGCAGGCACCCTGCTGGGCCTCTGGGCGACACCCCTCATGAGCGCAGGCCATCTGCTGCTGAGCATCGGCATGACACTCTATGTCCTGATCGGCCTCTATCTGGAGGAGAAGAATCTGGTGCGCACCTTCGGCGACACCTACCGCCGCTATCAGCGGGAAGTACCGATGCTGCTGCCTGTGGGTGGAGGG
>CAYLLC010000109.1:0-6518 GCA_964384355.1 uncultured Sulfurospirillum sp.
GCGATATCGCGGGTGATCTCGACATGCTGGATCTGATCCTTGCCTACGGGGACCACTTCGGCATCGTAGAGGAGGATATCCGCAGCCATCAGCACGGGGTAGGAGAAGAGGGCGTGGTTGGCGGCGATCCCTTTGGCGACTTTGTCTTTGTAGCTGTGGGCGCGCTCGAGCAGTCCCATCGGCGTATAGGAGGAGAGGATCCAGTAGAGCTCGAGGACCTCTTTGACATCGGACTGGACCCAGAGGGTCGACTTCTCGGGATCGATACCGAGCGAGAGGTAGGTGATCGCCGTTTCGATCGTATTGGCTCTGAGCGCTTCGGCATCCTTGAGGGAGGTGAGCGCATGGTAGTTGGCGATAAAGATGAAGAGATCGCTGTGCTCCTGCAGCTCGATCATCTGCCTGATCGCGCCGAAGTAGTTGCCGATATGGAGTGTACCGGAGGGTTGTATACCTGTTAAAACTCGCATGTAATGTAACGCCCTTAGATGAAATGCAGAGATTATAGCGAAATAATTTGATTTTTTTCTCATTCTGTCCCGATCGGATTTGCAGACTGCCATCCCCTCCGGGAGCGGGTTCGTCAAAAATTGTTTCATTTGGTAAATAAAAAAATACTTTTTGCTCTTTTGGATAGAAAAGTAAAATAAAATTGTAAATTATCCATAAAGTTGACCGAATTAGAGGTAAGCAGAAAATTTATGGAGAGCAAAATGAATTTGAAAAGATCCAATCTGATCCTCAAAACCGTGATTCTGGCAGCGCTGCTGCAGCAGAGTGTCGTCGCTTCGGAGCATGCGGCCAAAAGCAGCCGCGGATTTGCGATGCCGCTGCAGTCACTGGGATTTGAAAATATCTCCGTCACCGTACTCGTAACATGCAACCAGGTATTGACCGCGGCGCAGAAAGAGCGCTTCTATGCGATGGGTGTGGAGACGATCGTCTATGCCGGCGGACTCTCCTACTACTTCTATCTCCCCGAGAGCCTGAGCGCGAAGATCGCCGCACAGAAGATCGTCGCTTCGGTCACACCGGTCGATGCGAAGATGCGTCTCTCTCAGGAGAAGGCGGAGCAGGGTGCGCTGACGGTACTGGGTGACGACGATATGATCACGGTCAATGTCCTCTTCCTCAAAGAGATGGAGCGCAACGAGATCGAAGCGCTGCTCGCCAGAGACGGTGTCGATGCGACGATTCGCAAAGTGACGCCGCAGCTGCGTTCGGCACAGCTGCGTCTGCGTGTCAGTGCCTACAAAAAACTCTCCGGCGAGCCGCTGATCCAGTATATGGACAGGGTACAGAGTCTGCTGGCGACCGATTCGCTCCCGGCACACCCGCTCGAGACGCGAAACGCCAAGACGGCGCATGACAGCCATGTGGCACCGCTCTGGAGCGCTCCGTACAATCTGGACGGACGCAATATGGTCGCAGGTGTCGTAGACGGCGGTGCGGCGCTGACGACGCATCAGGAGTTCGGAGGGAGGGTACACGACGAGACCTCCACGCATGAAGTCAACTTTCATGCCACACATGTCTGCGGCACGATCGCCGCTGCGGGGGTCAATCCCAAAGCGCACGGTATGGCGAACGAAGCTGAGATCTACAGCTACTACTTCAGCGACGACGCCTTTGCCGATGCGGTCCTGAAGATGTACGATACAGAGGGGATCCTCATCTCGAACCACTCCTACGGATACAGCCTCAAAGAGCGTCTGGGTGAGTACGACTCCGTGGCGATGACACAGGATATGGCGGTAGCGAACAACCCCTACCTCAATATCTTCGAAGCGGCCGGAAACGACGGTATCGATCCCGACTATGCGGAATACGGCATCATCAAAGGGCCGGGAAACTCCAAGAATATCTTCACGATCGGGGCGCTCGATGCGAGCAGCGACGATGTGGCGGAGCTGAGCAGTGCCGGGCCGGTCAGAGACGGGCGTATCAAACCAGACCTCTGCGTCAGGGGCGAGTATGTCACCTCCGCATCGAGCGAGAGCGACAGCTCCTATGCGATGATGAGCGGCACATCGATGGCGACACCGGCCGCGACGGGTATCGGACTGCTGGTGGCAGAGGCGTACAAACGCGTGACGGGCGGATACGATATCCGTCATGATACGCTCAAGGCGATTCTGATCAACACCGCGACCGATGTCGCCAATCCCGGGCCCGATTACAAGGCGGGATTCGGATTGATCAATGCCAGGGCGGCGGTCGATCTGGTCCAGACGATCTCCGGATCACACCCGCAGGTGACGACCGGGACGATCCGCCACAACGGTGAGATAAAGTACAATTTCAGACTCGGGCAGGGCGGCGGCTTCAAGACGACGATCGCGTGGGTCGATCCCGAAGCCAACCCCTCCAGTGCACAGACGCTGGTCAACGACATCGATATGGTGCTGGTCAACAGCGATACCGGTACGAAATACTACCCCTATACGCTGGACAAGAGCCATCCGTCGCGATTTGCTACAAGAGCTGAAAACCATGTCGACAATATCGAGCAGATCGAAACGGGATATATCCCTGCCGGAAACTATACGCTGATCGTCAAAGGTACGAGAATCGTGACCGACACGCAGGAGTATACGATCGCCTCGTCGCTGCCGCTTTTTGCCAAGAGCAATATCGAGACGCTCAAACCGAGCAAAATCCAGAATTTTGCCCGAAAAATTTTCCTCTCTACCTTCTAAAAAGATCGGGAGAGATTCTCGATCTCTTCGAAGAGCATGCGCTGCAGCGGTTTGGGGCGGGTGTGCGTCCCGGCCGGCCGGCAAGCGGGCAGCGGCTTCTGGAGGCGGGCCAGAATCGCATCGGCATGCTTTTCGGCTTCCGCGGTGTGATCGGTGATGTTCAGATCGGCAGGGAGCGTGAAGTGTGCGGCATCGACGCTGCGCTTGTCGTAGCGGGTCGCGAATGTCTCGACGCGGTAGCCCAGCAGCGAGATCGAGGAGTCGAGTACGAGCGCACCCCGAGCGACACTGCACTGCGAGACGCCGTCGACCTGCTCCTGGCTGCAGGAGAGTCCGAGAATCCGCCTGGCATGCGAGATGCATGCACCGCCGTCCCCCTCCAGCGCACGATCGCCGTTTCGCTGCAGATTATCTAAAATTTTTCGTTGCTGCGCTTTTGTAAGCTTCTGAAACTTTTTGTAGAGTAGATTTTCCAGACGCGGCGTTTTGACGGCATGCCCGGTATCTGTGTCTATTAGATATTTTTCATCAGGCAGTATTAAAGTGACTCTGTGGATGCTCTCTCTGCCGTGCATGATATCGGCCGCGAGATTTTCGACGAGCAGCTGCTTCTCTCCGTAGTCGCTGAAGTAGAGCCGTTTGGACCCGCTCTGCGTACCGCGCACGACATATGTTATGAGCCCCTCTTTGATCGGGAAGTGTCGTACGAATGGATTCTCCGCGGCGAAGAGTGCAGGTGCCGTGACCATACACACGAGGCAGAGTAGTAGAGAGATGGCATGCGATTTATTAAACAATGCTTTGGTCCTGTCTGTAAAAAATGGTAATCAGATTGTAACATAAAAAAGTCAAATTAAGTTTAAAAGGTAAAAACTTTAATAGAAATTGATCGAAAGCGAGATTTTCATGGGGCGGTGTTTCGTTTGTACATGTCCGAAGCGATCCGCTTCAGAGATGTAGGGCTGTTTTGGGGGTGGCGGGGTCAGTCGATTTTGAGGACGGTGAGGAAGGCTTCCTGCGGCAGCTGCACTTTTCCGATCGACTTCATGCGCTTTTTACCCGCTTTCTGTTTTTCGAGCAGTTTGCGCTTTCGGGTGATGTCACCGCCGTAGCATTTGGCCGTGACATTTTTGCCCATCGATTTGACATTTTCGCGGGCGATCACTTTGTTGCCGATGCTCGCCTGGATCGCCACTTCGAAGAGCTGTCTGGGGACGAGCTCTTTCATCTGCTTGACGAAGTCGCGTCCCTTGCTGACCGCTTTGGATCGGGGGACGATGATCGAGAGGGCATCGACCACTTCGCCGGCGACGAGGATATCGAGCTTGACGAGATCCCCTTCGCGGTATCCGATCGGCTCGTAGTCGAAGCTGGCGTACCCTTTGGTCGTCGATTTGAGTTTGTCGTAGAAATCCATGACGATCTCGTTCATCGGGATCGCATACTCCAGCAGGACGCGTTCGGGCGTGATGTAATCCATCTTCTCCTGGATGCCGCGCTTGTCGTTGACCAGCGTGATGACATTGCCCAGATACTCCGAAGGCGTGAGGATCGTCGCTTTGACATAGGGCTCGAGAATCTTGTCGATCTCGTTGACGGGCGGGAGCTCGCTGGGGTTGTGGATCTCCAGCTCGGTGCCGTCGTTTTTGATCACTTTGTAGATGACCGTCGGTGCGGTCGCGATCAGATCGAGGCCAAATTCACGCTCCAGCCGCTCCTTGACCACCTCCATGTGGAGCATGCCCAGAAAGCCGACCCGAAAGCCGAATCCAAGCGCCACCGAAGTCTCCGGCTCGTAGGAGATGGAGGCGTCGTTGAGCTTCAGCTTGTCGAGTGCATCGCGCAGATCTTCGAACTTGTCGGTCTCGATCGGGTAGAGCCCCGCGAAGACGAAGGCTTTGGCCTCTTCGAATCCGCCGATCGGCTCGGCCGTGGGGTTTTTGGCATCGGTGATCGTATCGCCGACGCGGACATCGCCGACATTTTTGAGTCCCAGCGAGACGATCCCGATCTCCCCCGTCCTGATGACATCGGTCTTGATCGGTTTGAGCGGATGGGGATAGGTGAGCGAGAGCACTTCATGCTGGTTTTTGGTACCCATGACGAGGACATTCTGCCCCTTGCGGATCTCTCCGTCGTAGACGCGCACCAGTGCCAGCGCCCCCAGATAGTTGTCGAACCAGCTGTCGTAGATGAGTGCTTTGGTAGGGGCCTTTTCATCGCCCTGCGGTGCGGGAATACGGTCGACGATCGCATCGAGCAGCTCCGTGATGCCGATGCCGGTCTTGGCGCTCGTCTCGATCGCATCGGTACACTCCAGCCCGATCGTATGCTCGATCTCCTCTTTGACGCGGTCGGGTTCGGCGGCGGGCAGATCGATCTTGTTGATGACGGGGATCAGTTCGAGGTCGTTTTCGAGTGCGATGTAGACATTGGCGATCGTCTGCGCTTCGACACCCTGTGAAGCATCGACGACCAGCAGCGCCCCTTCGCTCGAGGCGAGCGAGCGGCTCACTTCGTAGGAGAAGTCGACATGGCCCGGAGTGTCGATGAGGTTGAGGGTGTAGATCTCGCCGTCCTTTTCGTACTGGAGGCGTACGCTCTGCGCCTTGATCGTGATACCGCGCTCTTTTTCGATATCCATCGTATCCATCATCTGCGCACCCATCTCACGCTCGGTGACGGCGCCGCACTCCTGGATCAGACGATCCGCGAGGGTGCTTTTGCCGTGGTCGATATGGGCGATGATGGAGAAGTTGCGAATTCGTTCCTGCATCAGATAAAGAGACCGTTGACGCTTTCGTTGTGGTAGATACGGCGGATCACTTCGCTGAAGAGATGCGCGACCGAGAGGACCGTGATCTTCTCCGACTCCTGCGAGAGAGGGATCGTGTCGGTGACGACCAGCTCGTCGAGCTCACCCTTTTCGATACGCTCGTAGGCGGGTCCGCTCAGTACCGGATGGGTACAGAAAGCCATCGCGGAGCTGGCGCCGTGCTTTTTGAGTGCGGAGGCGGCTTTGACGATGGTGCCGGCCGTATCGATCATGTCGTCGATCAGGATGACATCTTTGCCTTCGACATTTCCGATGATGTTCATCACTTCGCTCTCGTTGGCCTTTTCACGCCGCTTGTCGATGATGACGATATCCAGCCCCAGCTGCTTGGCGAAGTTTCTGGCGCGGGCGACGCCGCCGATATCGGGGCTGGCGATGATCGGGTTTTTGAGGTTTTTGCGCATCAGATACTCTTTGAAGACGATCGAGCCGTAGAGGTTGTCGACGGGAATGTCGAAAAAGCCCTGAATCTGTCCCGCATGCAGGTCGACGGTGACGACACGGTCGATACCCGCCGTCTCGAAGAGGTTGGCGACCAGTTTGGCGGAGATGGGGACTCTCGGAGCCGCCTTGCGATCCTGTCTGGCATAGCCGAAGTAGGGGACGATCGCCGTGATCGAGTTGGCGGAGCTTCTGCGCAGCGCATCGGTCATGATGAGCAGCTCCATCAGGTTGGCGTTGGCAGGGGCGCATGTGGATTGGATGATGAAGACATCGCGTCCGCGCACACTTTCGCTGATCTGGACATTGATCTCACCGTCGCTGAAACGGTTGATCGTAGCCTCGGAAAGGGGAATGGAGAGATATTTTGCCACCGCTTTTGAGAACTCCGGATTGGCGGTACCGGAAAAGACTTTATAGCCTCGCATGATAGTTTGCCTTATAGATTTTTGCGATATTGTATAGAAAAATCTCTGACATGTGACTGAGGGGCCTCGAAACGCCCTTTTTACGGGAGTTTCGAGAGCCATTGCGCCACTTCT
>CAYLLC010000110.1:0-6494 GCA_964384355.1 uncultured Sulfurospirillum sp.
TCAAAACTTTACAGTTCCTATCCGTTCGGGTCTCTTTTTGTCACTGATATCGACGATCTTGAGCCCCGCTTCGCCATCTGCGACATAGGCTCTCGTCTCGGCAGCGTTGACGGCGATACCTCTGGCCGTACCGTTGGTATCGTAGCTGCCCAGAGGGGCGGGGTCGGCGCTCCGGGCATTCTCTACGATTTCGATCCCCGCCTCTCCCTTCGCCAGATAGAGACGGTCAAACTGCACGCCCCCTGCACTCTCCCAGATCCGACTGCCGTCATGGGCGTCGTAGCGCTGCAGGATCTCCAGCTTGTCACGATCGGCGATATCGATCGTTTTGAGTGCACTGGTCAAAGAGGCGACATAGAGCCTCTGACGGGTGAAATCCGCAGCGATATCGCATGCACTCCCCTCCAGAGGCAGCGCATCGAGGCGTGCGATGCGCGACACGGAGGAGAGATCGAGCAGTTCGATACCGTAGCTGAAATTGGCCAGATAGAGACGCGTCCCGTCGGGAGAAAATTGCAGATCGTAGACCGTACCGTTGGTATCGAATCGGCCCAGATAGCGCGGCTGGTCGATTCTGTCGAGGTCGTAGAGCCGCACCCCTTCGGCCGTTCCTACGGCCAGACGGCGGGCATCTGCCGAGGTGGCCACGGCCGTCGCGTTCTCATCCGTGCGTATGTAGGCGATACGGCGCGGTATGCGGGGATCGGAGATATCCAGCAGCTCCACCCCCTCCGTGCCGTTGGCGAGAAAGAGCGTCTCTCCCGATCGGGTGATCGCGTAGGTGCGGTCTTCGGTGCGGTAGTTTTTGATCACCCGCGGCGCCTTCTCGTTCGAAATATCGATGATATCGAGCCCGAGATTGCCGACACTGACATAGAGATAGCCTCCGGCATGATCGAGGAGGAGCGACTGTTTGGTCAGATGCAGATCGATACGCTCACTGCTTTGCCCCTCGTCGACGATATCCATCAGCTTGCATCCGCCGCCCAGAAGCAGCATGCCGATCAGCAGAAACAGACGCACTCCCATCACCTCTCCTCGATTCAGATAACGCTATTTTATCCTCTTTAACATCAAAATATAGAAGAGCAGCGGTATGATCACCAGCGTCAGCAGCGTCGAGCTGATCATGCCTCCGATCATCGGCACGGCGATACGCTGCATCACTTCGCTTCCCACACCGTCGATATAGAGAATCGGCACCAGCCCGCCCAGAATCGCGAAGACCGTCATCAGTTTCGGGCGCAGTCGCATCGCGGCACCGTCGATCACCGCCGCCTTGAGCGTCGCGGCATCTATCCGCTCACCACGCTCTCTGCGCTCGGCCACCGCTTCGTCGAGATAGACCACCATCACGATCGCCGTCTCCGCAGCGATCCCCAGCAGCGCCAGAAAGCCGACGATCACGGCGATGGAGAGGTTGAAATTGAGATAGTCGATCAGCCACAATCCGCCGATCATCGCAAAGGGCAGCGTGCCGAAGACGATCAGCGCATAGGCGATATTGCGCAGTGCGAAGTAGATCAGCAGGAAGATGATCACCAGCACCGCCGGGACGATGTAGACCAGCCGTGCCATCGCGGACTCCAGATACTGACTCTGCCCGGCCCACTCGTAGTAGATACCCGTCGGCAGCTTGATCTGCCGCAGCAGCTGCTCGGCGCTATCTTTATAAGCTTTGGGGGAGATACCCGTTTTGGGGGTGATGTAGAGGAAGTTGACCCCCAGCCCCTTCTCCGACTTGATCACCGAAGCGTTTTGGCGAAACTGCAGCTTCGCGAACCGCTCCAGCGGCTGGAATCCCAGCTGCGTCTTGACCAGCAACCGTCTGAGCTTTTCGATGTCGTCGCGATAGGCAGCGTCATAGCGTACCGAAATCGGATAGCGCTCCAGCTTTTCGAACTTCGTCGCCACCTGCGCACCGCCGACGCCGTAACCGATCATATCCAGAATCTTCTGCTTGGTCACACCGTACCGCTGCAGCGCCTCCTGATCGATGTCGATATCGATATAGTAGCCGTTGTTGGTATTGTCATGCGAGACGGAGAGCGTCTGCGGGAGCTTTCTGAGCGCCGCTTCGATCTCTGCGGCGACCCTTTCGAGCTCTGCATGATCTGTTCCGAAGAGTTTGATGCCCAGCGGCGTGCGGATACCCGTCAGCAGCATGTCGATGCGCCCGCGGATCGGATAGGTCCAGGAGTTGATCAGTCCCGGCACCTGCAGCGCATGCTCCATCTCTTTGCGCAGCGATGCATAGGTGACCCCTTCCCGCCACTGCGATTTTGGTTTGAAGTTGATGATCGTCTCGATCATCGCCAGCGGTGCGGGATCGGTAGCGGTATCGGCCCTGCCCGCCTTGCCGAACACCGTCGAGACCTCCGGAAAGCTTTTGAGAATCGCATCGGTTTTCTGTGTCAGCTCCTTGCTCAGGTCGATACCGATACCGTAAGGGGTGACCGGCATGTACATGAAGGTCTGCTCGTTCATCATCGGCATGAACTCCCAGTGCTGCTTCTGATAGAGCGGATAGATCGCCAGCATCAGAAGCGCCGCGGCGAGCAGCACGAGGTAGCGCAGTTTGAGCGAAAGCTTCAGTACCGGCAGATAGAGTATCTGAAAGAAGCGGTTGAGCAGATTCTTCTCTTCGGGGACGATATGCCCCCGGATAAAGAGAAGCATCAGAATCGGCACCAGCGTGATCGAGAGCAGTGCACCCGCTACCATCGCGAAGGTTTTGGTATAGGCCAGCGGCGAGAAGAGCCGCCCCTCCTGCCCTCCGAGTGCGAAGATCGGCAGAAATGAGATCACCACCAGCATGAGTGCGAAGAAGATCGGCTTCCCCACCTGTCTGGCAGATGCGACGATGATCGCGCTGCGCCGCTGCGGCGTCAGGGCACCATGCTGTGCGATCTCCCTGTGGATATGTTTGTGGGCATTCTCCACCATCACGATCGCCGCATCCACCATCGCCCCGATCGCGATCGCGATACCGCCCAGCGACATGATGTTGGAGCCCAGCCCGAAGAGTTTCATCAGCAGAAAGGTCAGAGCCACCGTGATCGGCAGGATGATGATAATGATCAGCGCACTGCGCAGATGGAGCAGAAAGAGTGCGACGATGATCATGACGATGATACTCTCTTCGATCAGCGTATGCTTGAGCGTCCCGATCGCCTTGTCGATCAGCGCGCTTCTGTCGTAGGTCTCCACCACCTCCACACCCGGCACTTTCAGCGTCGCCAGCTTCGCTTTGATCGCTTTGATCACACGGTAGGGGTTCTCTCCGAACCGCACCACCACGATGCCGCCGACCACTTCGCCCTCTCCGTTGAGATCGGCCAGTCCGCGTCTCGAAGCGGGCACCATGTCGACTGTGGCGATATCCCCGATGCGAATCGGCACACCCGCGACGCTTTTGAGCGGAATCTGCTCCATCTCGGCGATATTTTTGAGATAGCCATGCGCCTGTATGATCTTCTCGTAGCCGCTCTCAAGCAGCACACGCCCTCCCCGGTCGTTGTTGTTGCGACGCACGGCTGCGACCACCTCTTCGACGCCGATACCGTAGTGACGCATCTTCTCCTGATCGAGTCTGATTTCGTAGTCGCGTACGAATCCGCCGATCGAAGCGATTTCACTCACGCCGTCGACGCCCAGCAGCGCATATTTGTAGTAGTAATCCTGCAGCGAGCGCAGCTCGTCGAGTGTATAGCGGTCCGATTTGAGCGCATACTCGTAGGCCCACCCCACGCCGGTCGCATCGGGCCCCATCATCACCTTCGCACCTTTGGGAAAGGTCGGTGCCAGCTGTGCCAGCTGCTCCAGAATACGATCCCGCGCATCGTAGATATCGACTTTGTCTTTGAAGATGACATAGATCAGCGCATTCTGAAAACTGCTCATCGCACGCACCGTCTCGATGCCCGGCAGACTCATCAGCGCGGAGATGAGCGGGGCACTCACCTGATCTTCGATGATCTGCGGCGACTGTCCCGGCCACTTGACCTGTACAATCACCTGCGGCGGAGAGATATCGGGCAGTGCATCCAGCGCACTCTGCCTGATCGCCCAAAGACTGGCACCCAGCAGCAGCAGTGTCAGCAGCAGCACCAGAAATCTGTTTTTGATACTGAAATCGATCGTTTTATCTATCATCTTACCAATCCTCATCTTCATCGGCATCACTGTACAAGCCGTTGGTGAGGGCATCGCTGTCGAGCAGGAAGAGCGCTTTGTCGGCGACTTTTTCGCCCTCTTTCAGACCGGAGAGGATCAGATATTCATGGCTGTTGAAGCGTTTGGCGACGATCGCTTTCGGTGCGAACCGTCCCTCCCCTTCGGGCAGGAAAACATACTGTTTGCCACCCTTCTCGATCACCGCCGTTTTGGGCAGTACCAGACCGGTGCGGGTTGCGGCGAGCAGCCTGATTTTGGCGAAGAGCCCCGGAAAGAGCCGCCGGTTGTCATGCAGCACGATTCTGACCGGTACGGTCTGTGTCGCAGGATCGACTTTCGGATAGATCTTTTCCACGCTGCCTTCTACCGCAGGGAATCCCTCCACTTCGATCTTCGCCTTTGTGCCATTATGTACGAAAGGGAGATCACGCTGATAGATATCCGCAATCACCCAGAGGGTCGAAAAATCGGCGATCTGCATCAGTCGTCTGCCCCGCCCGGCGAAGCTGCCCGCTTGGATCGAACGGGAGAGGATATACCCCTCTGCCGGTGCAGCATAGTCGAATGTATCGGAGCGCTTGCCGTCGGCCAGATTCCCGAGCCCCAGCAGCCGCAGCTTGCGTCGGGTATTCGCCGCAGCACGACGGGAGAGGGTACGGGAGAGTTTCAGCTCCTCCAGCAGCGATACCACTTCTCTGGAGTAGAGACGAAAGAGCGGCTGCCCCTTTCGGACCTTCTGATAGGTTTCGTCGGCATAGAGTTTCGTGACAAAGGCATCGAAACGCAGCGTCACATCATAGACCTTCGTTTCGTCGACTGCCGTTTTGCCGTAGTAGGTTTTGACGGCATGGAGCGTCCGTTTGGTCACGGTGGCCGTTTTGTAATTGAAGAGCTGGCGTACCTGCAGAATCTCTGCATGCAGTGTGTATCCCAGTAGGAGGATCATCAGTAGTTTCATCGGTAATACCTCAATTTTGCATAATTTCTAAAATAGTCGGAGAGCGCCTCCAGCGATGCATCTTCGAGCGCGATCACGCTGTTGTAGCTTTCGACTACCCGGGTCAGATCGAGTGCACCGCTGCTGTTTTTGGCCGCCAGATATCGGGAGATCCGTCTCTGCAGCGGGACGATCCGCTTCTCGAAGCGCCGGTAGTTTCGCATCCCCTCCTCCATCCCGACCGACAGCACACGCACCTCGGCAGCGAAGCGGTTGGCTGTTTCGGCCAGTTTCGCTCTCTGATAGAGGAGCATCGCTCTGGCCTTTTGGGTCGCGATCTTCTCTCTGCCTCTGATCTGCAGCGGCATGGAGATGCCGACCGAGAGGTAGTCCTCGCGATCGACCCGCTGGTAGTATCCGGCACTGAGCGTGATATCGGGCCGCTCTTTCGCCTCCATCAGTGCGATACGCTTCTGCGCGATCGCGATATCTTTGCGGTAGAGCTGCAGCAGAGGATGATCGGGGTCGTAGCGCTTGTCATGCAGCGGCCGGGGTTTTAGCGATAGGTCGATATCCCCGGTCGCATGCAGTGTGTAGCGGGTGATACGGGCGCGCTCCGCTTCGATGCGGCTTTTGAGCTTCTCCGCTTTGGTATCGAGCAGCAGCATCGATTTCTCTGTCTCCAGCAGCAGATCTTCGCTCGCCTGATAGCCTCGCAGCAGCACTTGGATGCGGCGAAGGTTGGCGCGGTTGCGCCCCAGCAGCACCAGACGCCGCTTCGCGATGGCGATACGGTAGGCGGCATCGCTGATACGGGAGAGGATCGTTCGTCTGCGCTCGGCGATCTTCAGGTCGATCAACGCCTCTTTTTCGACGGCGATCTCTCTGGCGATCCTGTAGCGGTCGCGCAGCGGTATCTTCTGGCTGACAGCGATGAATTGGGTCTGCATCGGCTCCAGACTCCGATCGGTCACGGCATCGGGACGGATATCGGTCACACCCGCTTTGAGCACCGGGTTTTCCCACAGATCCGCCGAAGCGGTCTCTTCGGAAGCGACCTGTTTCCGGGCCTCCAACAGTTCGATCGTCGGATCGTTTTGCATCGCATCCGCGATCAGTTGCCCGAGCGTATCGGCCGAAGCTACTACGGAGAGGGTGATCCACACCAGCAGTATCGTTTTCATAGCACTCCTTGTCTGAAGGATATCTACGCATATGCATGCGTATCGAGTGACAAAACTATAAACGATTAGTATGGAGTATGTGTGTAGTGCGGAAGATGGCCGTACGGGGAGACGATACGCCCCGTACGAGAAGAGATATTATCCCTCTATCGCCTCTTCGATCTTTTCGATCGGATTGCTCTTTTTGTTGCGCGGGT
>CAYLLC010000111.1:0-6485 GCA_964384355.1 uncultured Sulfurospirillum sp.
TAGAACACCACCCCGATCGCGTAGACGACAAATCCCCAGAAGATCATCTCCCATATAAAGGAGTCGTCATGATCGGCGGAGGTGTCGGATGCGTAGATACGCCATGCGATCAGATTGGCGAGTGCGGCGACCGGCGTGCCGAATCCGCCGACATTGGTCCCCCAGAGGAGTGCTTGCCAATTCGCAGTGAACTGATGCAGCAGCAGTGTCGTGGGGACATTGCTGATGGCTTGACTCAGCACAGAGGAGAGGATAAACAGATGCACCGGATGCGACAACTCCGGGGCGAGGATCACCTTCATCTGATTGGCCAGCCCCAGGAAGAGGAGAAAAGTCGCCAGAAGTGCGTAATCCACCTCCAGACTTTTGCGATCGTAGAAGAGTGCGAAGAGCGGCACGATCGCCCCTGTATACCATGGCAACAGCCGCAGCACCGCCAATACCACCAGCACCAGCATCCCCGAAAAGAGCACTCCCTGGCGAAGATCGACTCGCTTGCGTACTGCACCCTCCTCCAAAATCCGAGGCGGCGTAGCGATGAAAAACGATACGAGCAAAAAGAGCAGAGAGAGCCCCAGCGAAAACGGTGCAATCGTCTGCAAAAACGGGAGTATCTGCAAATGATAGAACGAAAAGATAAAGAGATTCTGAGGCGTCCCGAAGGGCGTCAGAGCCGCACCCGCGTGGGCGGTGAAGGCTACGAGCAAAAAGAGCCGCTCCCTATTTTCGATCCGCATCGCCAGTACCAGCGGCAAAAGCGTCACCAGCGTCACATCGATACTCAGAAAGATCGAAAGGAGAAAAGTCAGCAACACGATCTTGGGTGCCAGCCACCTGCCCCCTTCCAGATAGTGCGCGAACGAAGTGAGAAATCCGCTACGCTCGATACCCCGCACCGCCACAAAGAGAAAGAAGAGCAGCAGGATCGGCACGATCTGAGAAAAACGGTACGCCGGCCAGCTTTGCAGATAGAGCGAAGCGGCCACGATTCCTATCGCAGAGATCGAGAGCAGCCACTCCCGAATGAAAAAGGCACCCAGATCACGTGCTTTACTGCTCATCATAGCTCCCTAACTTCCCCACAATCCCTTGATACCAGAGACGAGAAACTGTGCGGCGATCGCACCGACGATCAATCCCATGATGCGTGTCAGGATCTTCATACCGGTCACGCCCAGCGCTCTGTTGATGATACCCGAATAACGCAGTGTCAGATAGACGGCTATCGCCGAAAGGAGGATGGCGACCGTGACGATACCGTAGGATACCGGCAGTGCGAATCTCTGCGCGATCGTGTTGTTGAGTACGATAATCGTGGCGATCACACCCGGTCCGAAGAGTATGGGGATCCCGATCGGCACGACGGAGATATCCTCTTTTTCGCTCGCCTCCTCCTGCTCTTCGGCAGTATGGCGGGCTTTGCTCGGATGTCCGTATGCCATATTGATCGCGATCAGCATCAGTATCACACCGCCGATCACTTTCAGGGAGAGGACATTGATCCCGAAGAGTTTGAAAACGAATTCACCGCCGAAGAGTGTCACCAAAGAGGCAATCACGACCGTCAGTGTCGCCTTGAACGCTATCGGACGCACCGTCTGTACATCTGCATCCGTAATCATAGAGATCATGATACTCGCCGCTGCGATGGGGTTGAGTATCGTGATCAGTGCAATCGTATCGTGTAACAACAACGAGAGATAGGTGCCTGTCATGAAGGGTCTCCTTTTTGAATAGTTTGTATGAGTTCGGGATCGATGGAGCGGATATGCAGATCACGCTGCGGAAACGGTATCTCGATGCCGTTGGCGTTGAGTGCGTCGTAGATGAGTATCAAAAATCTGGATCTGGTTCTTTTGGGATAGTGCATCTCCTCTCCCTGAATCCATACGAAGAGTTCGAAATTGACACTGCTGTCGCCCATCTCGGTCATCAAGACACGGGTTTTTCGCCTGGAAGAGGTATAGATATCCCCGAAACCACTCTCTGCAACCGCCTTTTTGACGATCTCGATCACTCGATGCGGATCGGTGCCGTATTTGACACCGAAGGGTATTTCGAATCGGCGTATGCGGTCGTTCATCGTCCAGTTGATCACATCATGCTCGATAAAACTCTGGTTCGGTACGATGATGTCGATGTTTTCGTTGGTATTGATCGTGGTGGAGCGCATGCGAATATCGGTCACATAACCGCGAATGTCGTTCTCCAGCTGCACATAGTCGCCGATCTTGATCGTGCGCTCGAACATCAGGATCAATCCGGAGACGAAATTGGAGACGATATTCTGCAACCCGAAACCGATACCGACCGAAAGTGCTCCGGCGAAGAGCGCGAGTGAGGAGAGCTTGATCCCCAGCACATTGAGTGCCGTGAAGAACGCGATGACGATGATGAGATAGTATCCCAGATTCGCCAGCAGCGTTCTTGTAGATGCCGTAAAAGATCTTTTGTTGGCGGCGAGTTTGTGGATTTTGCGTTTGTAGAGTGCTCCGAGTACAAATCCCATGATAAAAATCAGAAGTGTAATCACCAGCTTGAAGAGACTGACGGGGGTTTTGTTGATGGTGAAGATCGGGCGATTCGCAAATTTCCATCCCTCATGCACCATCTCCATCAGTTCCTGTTTCCCACTGCCTGCGATCGTCTTGAGCCTTCCCAGATACGCCTGCTCCATCGATGAGAAAAGCGGCATAATGGTCAGATCGACATTTTGCATCTCATGCAGTTTCGATAGCTCGGATTTGATCTCTTTTGCGAGTGCAAACGCGTGATCGTCCTTGTGCTGCAGAGAGGATACGAAGAGCAAAAATTTCAGCCCTGCAATATCGCGGATTTTCGCATCGTATTGCTTGCGAACGCGATCGATCTCCTTCTCTATTCTGGTGATTTTCTTCGTTTGGGAGAGGAGTCTGGCTTGCTCTTTGTCCACTGCCAGCTTACTGAGGCGATTGCGCAGTGACACGGCCTGCTGCTGCTCCTTTGTCAGTGCATCCATCACCCAGGAGCTGTCGACGGCAATATGCCTCGGCCCATTTTGCAGCACCGAAGCGATCTGCTGCATCTCTTTGCGATAGTGTGCGATCTGCTGCTGCAAAGCGGCACGGTTTCTGTGATAAAAAGCGTCCTGCAACTCGAACGAAAGCAGTCTCGTGTCGTTGTTGTCGAGGCTTTTGATCTCTTTTTCGATCGCAGCGACTTTATTTTCGCTGAGGGCGAGTTTCTCTTGCAGTACGGAGATACGCACGGTATCGTCTATATATTTGCCAAAAAGGGCTTTATATGCAGTGGTATCTTTGGGTATCGAGAGATTTTGATCCTCAATGGACTGACGGTACGGGTGCTTTTGGGGTGTGGACAGCATCGACAGCAGTGTCTGCGCCAAAGCATCTTCGGGTGATGAATGCTTGCGACTTTTGACCATGCCGAGAAGTTTTTTGTAATAAGAGGGGTCGGCATCGATCAGCGTCGTATTGAGATCAGCCGACCAGAGCGGAAGGCAACAGAGAATCAGAAGTATCACACGTCCCGGAAAATCTCTCAAAATCACTTCTCCTTCGATGGACCGGCCGGATATGTATCCGACCGGACCGTTCATGTTATCTGAATTTTATTGTAGTTCCCGCTCATGTGCGATCTCTTCGCGATAGCGCTCCTCCAGCTCCTCCAGCCGCTCCATTTTGGCGTGGTGGCGGAGGTTGAGGAGGACGAATTTGTAGGCGATGAAGATCAGGATCGGCCATGCGGCGTACCAGAGCATCGCTTCTGTGTAGTGTTCCATATCGGCTCCTTTAGTAGTGGTGTGGGTCGCGTTCGACTTCGTCGACGCTGGTTTTGGTGCGGTTCATCGCACGCCATACGACGATGATATAGCCCAGTACGAAGGGCACCATCAGCGAGACATACGCCATCGCCGTGAGGGTGTATCGGCTGCCCGAGCTGTTTTCGATCGTCAGGGAGCTCTGCGGATCCGCCAGCGAGGGATAGAAAGCGGTGTGGTTGTACCCTATGATCAGGAAGAGTGCCAGCACGACCAGCACGCTGCCTACGCCTGCAGGCCAGATCCCTTTGTCACTTTTGAAGAAGAGATCGACCGCGATGCCCCACAGCAGCAGCACCACCCCCAGTGCAAAAAGCAGTGCCACAGCGGGCATCTGCTCGAAATTGTGCAGATATTTGCCCGCTTCCGCCGAGACCACTTTGGTCACGGGATCGTAGCTGTATCCCTGCATCGTCAGCATCGCTCCTGCCACATAGAGGAAGAGAATCAGGAATATCCAAGTCTCGTACCGCAGTACGATGCGTGCACGGCGTACGATCTCTTCGTCGTCGATCGCGTTGATGAAGTAGAGTGCCGCCAGCAGGCGTGCGAGGAAAAAGAGCATGAAGCCAAATGCCACATTGAAAAAGCTCAGCACCGCTTCGAGCCCGTAGCTGCTTTTGGTCCAGTGGGAGAGGTGCATCTCGTCGACGATGAAATTGCCCCCTGTAAAGAGCGTCCCCAGTGCGGTACCGATCAGGATGATTCCCAGCGATCCGTTGATGAAGAGGAAGATCTCGTAGGTGCGTTTGCCGAATACATTGTGCGGCTTGCTGCGGTACTCGTAGGCGACCGCCTGGATGATGAAACAGAAGAGTATCGCCATCCAGACATAGTAGGCACCGCCGAAGCTCGTCGCGTAAAAGAGCGGAAACGCCGCGAAAAGTGCCCCGCCGAACATCACCAGCGAGGTGAAGGTCAGCTCCCATTTGCGACCGAGTACATTGACGATCAGGTCACGCTGGGCTTCGCTCTTGCCCAGAGACCAGAGCAGCGTCTGTCCGCCCTGTACGAATGTCATGAAGACGAAGAGTGCCCCGAGCAGCCCCACCAGAAACCACCAGTAGTGTTGGAGTGTAAGGTATGAGAGTGTATCAAACATGGTCGTGTCCCTCCGGTCCGATTTTGATCTGTGTGGTCATGATCTTGACCTCAGCGATGAGCAGTGCGGTGAAGAGCAGCGCAAAGAGCCAGAAAGTGAACATCACCGATCCCGATGCGATGTTGGAAGTCGCCATGCCTACGGGCAGCATATCCTGTATCGCCCACGGCTGTCTGCCCGCCTCGGCGACGATCCAGCCCGCCTCCTGTGCCGCATACCCCATCGGCAGGCTCAAAAGCCCCGCCCAGAGTGCCCAGCGCGTGCTGTGGAGCTCGTTGGTCATCGTCAGATAGAGGATGATGAAGAAGAGCACGATGAACCATGTCCCGAATCCCACCATCGTATGAAAGGCGTAGAAGGTGATCGGCACGCTGGGGACGACATCTTCGGGTTTGTCGAGGTAGCCGTATCCCAGATAGGCACTGTTGGCCTCGAACGCCTTCAGTGCCTCCTGCTGCTTCGCCTGATCACCCGATTTTTTCGCCGCTTTGTAGGCGGAGAGTGCGGCGACGGCGGCTTTGCCCTTCTCGATCTTCTCGGCGGCACTCATGATATGGTGCTCCTTGTCTCCGTAGACCAGCTCTTTGATGCCGGGCACATAGGCATCTACCTTGTGGTAGCTCAGCAGTGAGAGCCCGTAGGGGATCGATGTCTTGACAAGGAACGGGTCTTTGCCGTCGTCGATCTTCTTGTCCGGATCGAGGATACCGAACGCCACGATCTCCGCACCCGCCGTACCGTCGTAGAGCCCCTCCATCGCCGCCAGCTTCATCGGCTGATCTTTGGCGACATGACGGGCGGAGTCGTCACCGGTCGTGAGGTTGAAGAGCGAGACGATCAGCCCGAAACTCGCCGCCACCATGATCGAGCGTCTGGCGAACTGGATATCACGCTTCTTGAGCAGATACCAGCTGCTGACGGCGATCACGAAGAGCGATGCCAGCACATAGCCGCTGCTGATCGTATGCAAAAACTTGCTGTAGGCGTTGGGATTGAAGAGCACATCCCAGAAGTTGGTCATCTCGTTGCGTGCGGTGTCGGGATTGAAGTGCATGCCGACAGGATGCTGCATCCAGCCGTTGGCGACGAGAATCCAGAGTGCCGAGAGATTGGAGCCGATCGCCACCAGCCATGTAGAGAGCAGATGGGCTCTCTTGCTCACCTTGTCCCAGCCGAAAAACATCACGGCGAAGAAGGTCGACTCCATGAAAAAGGCCATCAGCCCCTCGATCGCCAGCGGCGCACCGAAGATATCTCCGACGATCCATGAGTAGTTGGACCAGTTGGTACCGAACTCGAACTCCATGATAATCCCCGTCGCCAGACCGATCGCGAAGTTGATCGCCAGCAGTCCCATCCAGAAACGCGTGGTGTTTTTCCACCATGCATCTGAGGTCTTGACATAGATCGTCTCCATAATCGCGACGATGAAGGTCAGCCCCAGCGTCAGCGGGACGAAAATCCAGTGGTAGAGTGCCGTCAGCGCGAATTGCGCCCGCGACCAATCCACCAGTGAAGGGTCGATGTGGTGCATGCTAATCTCCTTGTGGTTGTGTGAGTTGT